>JALYWB010000169.1 GCA_030852935.1 Actinomycetota bacterium
TCGATCGCGACCTCATGCCGACGGCCCGCCCGTAGACTCGCGACATGCGAACTGGCGCCGTGCGCTTCGGCATCATCATCCTCCCGCAGTACGACTGGCCCGAGGCCGCCCGCAGGTGGCGGGCCGCAGAGGAGTACGGCTTCGACCACGCGTGGACCTACGATCACCTCGCGTGGCGTGGGCTCGCCGGGCAGCGGTGGCATGCGACGGTGCCGACCCTCACAGCGGCGGCGACCGTCACGAGCCGCATCGGGCTCGGCACGTTCGTGGCATCACCGAACTACCGCCATCCCGTGCCGTTCGCCAAGGACATCGCCACTGTCGACCAGATCTCGGGCGGCCGAGTGCTGCTCGGCCTCGGCTCCGGCGGCACCGGGTTCGACGCGTTCGTGCTGGGCCAACCCGAGCTGACGCCGCGCGAACGCTTCGCCCGGTTCACCGAGTTCGCCGACGCGTGCGACGTGCTGCTGCGGTTCGAGCGGCCGGGCAGCGGCGGCATCTCGTTCGAGGGCACGTGGTACACGGCATCCGGTGCCCGCATGGTCGGCGAGCCGTCGCAGCGTCCGCGGATGCCGCTGCACATCGCCGCAGACGGACCGAAGGGACTCGCGCTGGCCGCACGAATCGGCGATGGCTGGGTCACCACAGCGGGCGACGACGACGACACCGAGGCCTGGTGGCGGCGAGCGGGCGACCTGATCCACCGACTCGACGACGCGTGCGTCGATGCCGGCCGCGACCCGTCCACCATTGCGCGGACCCTCTCGCTGGACGCCGAGGCCAGGTACAGCCTCACCAGCATCGACGCATTCGACGAGGCGGTCGGGCGGGCCACCGAGCTCGGATACACCGATGTCGTCTCGCACTGGCCCCGCGAAGACGGGCTGTATGCGGGCGAGGAGTCCGTGCTCGACGAGGTGGCGCAACGGCTAGCCTGATCGCATGCCCGCTCCCCGTTCGAAGCCATGGCTCCACTGGGAGCCGCTGCCGTTCCTCGTGCTCCTGGTGCTCCTGCTGCTCACGGGACCGATTCGACCCGACGGCGTGCCGATCCTCTTCTGGCTCCTGGTCGTGGCCATCATCGCCACGATCGCCTGGCTCCTCGTCACCCTGATCCGAGGCAGCCGTCGCATGAATCCCGATCAGTGGGGCGATCTGTCGACGCTCGAGGGGCTCGACCTCCTCGACGCGCCCAGCCGCGACCGCGACGTGCGCTCCGTCGTGCCCGTCGACGACGCGCAGCGCCATCAGCCGGCGATCGAACTCGCCCGTCTGTACGGCGGCGCGGAACAGCACGCAGTGCTCGTGCCGCGTTCGAACCGCTGGTTGACTCGCCGCTACCGCATCGGCGTGCAACTCGTCGGCGGAGACCGTCCGCGGCACGCGGGGTTCCTCGCGCCGGCGGCCGAGGAGCGATGGATCGAGCTGCTCGACGGCCTGCGGGAGCGCGACGAGTACGTGCGGGTCCCGGCCACCATCACGCGGTCGTCGCGCCCGCACGGGGTCGAACTCGACCTCAGTGGCCTCGAGAGCCTCGCGGTCGCGGGCTGACCGCCGTCGTCATTGTGGCGAGCGCCGCGGTGGCGAGGAGCGACCCTTGCGGCATCCGCTCGATCAGGCCTCGGTCGCCTCGGAGGACGCGACCGCCTGCTCGGCCTCACGCTGCGCGAGGTCCTCGCGCACGCGCTCCATGTCGAGCGCGCGTACCTGCGAGACGAGATCGTCGAGCATCGGGCGGGGGAGCGCGCCGGCCTGCGCGAACACCCCGATGCCCTCCTTGAAGGCCATGATCGTGGGGATCGACGTGATGTTCATCGCCGCGGCCAACTGCTGCTGGTCTTCGGTGTCCACCTTCGCGAAGACGAAGTCGGGATTCGCTTCGGAGGCCGCTTCGTAGTTCGGGGCGAACTGGAGGCACGGGCCGCACCAGCCGGCCCAGAAATCCACGAAGACGGTTCCGCCTTCGAGAATGGTCTGCTCGAAGTTCTCAAGGGTCAGCGCCACGGTAGCCATGCCTCCACCCTATGTCGGTCGACTGAGCACGCCTCCGGCATTCCCTGTGGGCCGGCTGTGAGGGCCCCGGTATCGTGAGTGCGTGGTCGAATTCGGAGGGAAGCTCGGTTCGTTTCGCCGACGCGGTGACGCACCTGCGGCGGCACCGCCGCGCCTCATTCCCGATGATCTCGATGACGCACGCCTCCTCGACGAGTCGATCCCCGATCTCGACTGGCGGGCGTTCCCGCCGGGCACCGAGTTCTCGCGCTTCGCGGCGCCGAGTGGTGAGCTGGCCAGGGTCGCACTCGGGCCGGCCTCCGGACCACGTGTCGTGCTCGTGCCCGGCGCCACCGGCTCGAAGGAGGACTTCGTGCTGATGATGCCGCTGTTCGCGGCAGCAGGCTATCGGGTCGAGGCCTTCGACCTCGCCGGTCAGTACGAGTCGGCCGACGCCGGCCCGTGGAGACTCATCCCGCCTCGCAGCCGGTACGACGAGCGGCTCTTCCTCGACGATCTCATCGCCGTGCTCGACGACGGCCGGAACCGCGCGCACGTGCTCGGTTACAGCTTCGCCGGAACGATCGCCGGCCTCGCGCTCCTCGAGCGCCCCGACCGGTTCGCGAGCCTCACCCTCTTGAGCGCTCCGCCCGAACCGGGGCAGGCGTTCCGCGGCATCAAGCGCATCGGCCAGGTGAGCGGATTCACGTCGCCCCGCCAAGCCGCAGCGCTCATGCTGTGGGGCATCCGCAAGAATCTCAATCGCGTGCCGCCCGGCCGCATCGCGTTCGTGCGCGAGCGCTTCGCGCTCACTCGGCGCGAGAGCGTCGACGACATCATCGGCCTCATGATGCACACGCCCGACCTGCGCGTCGGCCTCCGCGCTTCACCCGTGCCCAAGCTGGTGGCCGTCGGGCAGCACGACCTCTGGCCTCGTGAGCTGCACGAGCGGTTCGCCCGCGCGATCGGGGCGCGCTTCGTGGTCTACCCGACCGGCCACAGCCCCTGCGAGACCACCCCGCACCAGCTCGTGCGCGACATGTCCGCGTTGTTCGCCCAGACGGACCTGACTCCGTAGTCGCCGGGGGCGTAGGCGGCGGATGCCGCGTGGGGGTCACGCCGGCAGCGGCTCCTCGCCATCCGCGTCGAGATCTCGGTCTGGTTCGAGGTCGAAGTCGCGGGAGGCATGGGCGTGCTCGCGCGCGCGGCGGTGGGCGGCTCGTCGTTCACTCGGCGGCCAGGCCCGGAACTCGATCGCGAGCGTGTGGAAGGCGATGCGCACCCGTCGCCAGAGCCCCTCGAGACTATCGAACGGCCGCGCAGAGACGCCGACGAGCAGGCGGTCGTCTCGGACCACGATCATGCCGGGCTGAATCCACCACGAGAGGTCGAGGTCGTCATGCACGTCTGCGCGGTCGCGCAGCACGAGTTCGCGCAGCTCCAGCCATGCGTCGCGTCGCATCGCATAATTCGAGCCGAACACTGGCGGATGTCCGAGCAGGAGCCCGATCACGGTGAAGTATCCGCCGATGTAGAGATTGCGGGCGATCCATCGGATGACCGGGCGGCCGCCGTAGAAGACTCCGGAACCCGTGATCACGGTCGGGCGGTCGGGTCGAGACATCCGGTGCTCGATCTCGGCGACCCATCCCGGTCCGGGCACCGAGTCCGCGTCGAGGCGTGCGAGCACGTCGCCCGATGCTGCGTCGAAGCCCGCGGCGGTCGCGGGCCAGATGCCGCGCAGCGGCTCCGTCACCAGACGGGCGCCATGTGCACTGGCCACCGCTGCCGTGTCGTCAGTCGATCCGTTGTCGACGACGATGATCTCATCGGCAGGGCGCGTCTGCGCGACGAGCGCATCGAGGCAGGCTGCGACGAACGCCGCGTCGTTGTAGCTCGGGACGATCACCGAAATGGAGCCCATCACGAGGAAGTCTAACCACCGAGGTCGCGCACGATAGCTGCGCAGCGCGCCGAGTTCGTGCAAGGGCTGTTCAGGCGACCGCGTTGCACCTATGCTCTCCCTCAATGTGGCACCCGAACAGGGGGGCCGAGTGAAGGGAAGACGATGAAGTCATCTGCAACACTTACCAGTCGCGCCAGGGTGGTGGGGGTCGCTACCGCGACCGTCGCGGCTCTGGCGCTCGTTCCGGCAGGGGCGGCCTTCGCCGCGCCGGGATCGCAATCATGCGACAACCGAAACAACAACACCATCCAGAAGTTGCTCGAGTGCGTGGACGCCGATGGGGCGATGGAGCACCTCGAGGCGTTCCAGCAGATCGCCGATGACAACGGCGGCAACCGCGCTGCCGGGCTCCCGGGATACGAGGCGAGCGTCGACTACGTCGTCGAAACGCTCGAAGCGGCCGGATGGAACGTGACGATCGACGAGTTCGAGTACGACTTCATCGGACCTTCGACGCTCACACAGCTGACGCCGGAGCCTGCCGCCGACTACGAGACGGGAGCGTTCAGCGGCAGCGGCGACGGCGACGTGACCGGTGATGTGGTTCCGGTCGACATCAACCTCGTTGGCGATCGAGCGAGCGACAGTGGTTGCGAGGCCGACGACTTCGCCGACTTCCCGGCGGGATCGATCGCGCTCGTGCAGCGCGGAACGTGCAACTTCGGCGACAAGGCATTCTTCGCCGAGCAGGCGGGCGCCATCGGCGTCATCATCTTCAACCAGGGCAATTCGCCTGACCGAGAAGGCTTGGTCGTTGCAGACGCCTCATCGCTTACCGACGGCACGCCGGTCACGCACGGGATTCCGGTCGTCGGGGCAAGCTTCGCGCAGGGTGTCGCACTGGCTGTGGATGGCTCCACGGCACACATCTTCGTGCCTGCGCCCGAGCCGCGTCCGCAGAAGAACGTCATCGCGGAGCTCCCCGGCAAGAACGATGACAACGTCGTGATGGCCGGTGCACACCTCGACTCGGTGCAGGCAGGCCCCGGCATCAACGACAACGGCAGCGGGTCCGCTTCGCTGCTCGAGATCGCTGAGAACCTGTCGAAGCTGAAGCCGCAGAACACCATCCGTCTCGCGTGGTGGGGTGCTGAGGAGGACGGCCTCCTCGGGTCGGCCGCCTACGTGGATGGACTCGAGCAAGCCGAACGGGACCGCATCGCGCTGTACCTGAACTTCGATATGGTCGCCTCCCCGAACTACATCTTCATGGTGTACGACGGCGACGAGTCGCAGTTCCCGGCGCCGGTGACGGTACCCGAGGGGTCGATCGAGATCGAGGACCTGTTCGAGAGCTACTTCACGAGCGTTGGTGAACCGTATGACGACGCGGAGTTCAGCGGTCGCAGCGACTACGAGGCCTTCATCCTCAACGGCATCCCGGCCGGTGGCCTGTTCACGGGTGCTGAGGTCGTGAAAACCGCCGAGCAGGAAGCGATCTGGGGCGGTGAAGCGGGCGAGCAGTACGACCCGTGCTACCACCTGGTCTGCGACACGATCGACAACATCAACGAGCACGCACTCGACGTGAACATCGACGCGATCGCGCTCGCCGTGCTCGCATACTCCTACTCCACGGAGTCGGTGAACGGCGTGGTCGGCAAGAACGTCCCCGGTGGGCTCTCGCTCCCTGCTCCGGCAGGGCCTGCGGGCACCGTCACCGAGGGCGACGGAGGTCACTCGCACGGCGACGACCACTGAGTCCGAGCCGATGCGCTGAACGGAAGCGGGGGTGCCGAATCGGCCCCCCGCTTTCGTGTTCGGACGAGAGAAATCGCGGGAATAGTCTGGGCGGGGTATCCGTTCACATAACTGCATGCAAACGCATGGACTAGATTTCACGGCCCAGGAGGGCGAAATGCAGTTCGGTATCTTCACCGTCTCCGACATCACCCAGGACCCCACCACAGGCCGCACCCCGAGCGAGCACGAGCGCATCAAGGGCACACTGGCCATCGCGAAGCACGCCGAGGAGGTCGGGCTCGACGTCTTCGCGATCGGCGAGCACCACAACCCGCCGTTCTGGTCGTCGTCGCCCACGACGACGCTCGCCTATATCGCAGCGCAGACCTCGACGCTCCAGCTCTCCACGGCGACCACGCTCATCACCACGAATGACCCGGTGAAGCTCGCGGAAGACTATGCGATGCTCCAGCACGTGTCGGATGGCCGCGTCGACCTCATGCTCGGACGCGGCAACACCGGGCCCGTGTACCCGTGGTTCGGCAAGGACATCCGGCAGGGACTGCCGTTGGCCCTCGAGAACTACGACCTGCTCCACCGCCTCTGGCGGGAGGATGTCGTGGATTGGTCGGGCAACTTCCGCACACCCCTGCAGGGCTTCACGGCCACCCCGCGGCCCCTCGACGGCGTGCCCCCGTTCGTCTGGCACGGCTCGATCCGTACCCCGGAGGTCGCAGACCAGGCCGCCCGCTACGGCGACGGCTTCTTCGCCAACCACATCTTCTGGCCGGCCTCGCACACCCAGCGCATGATCGCGCTGTACCGCCAGCGTTGGGAGCACCACGGCCACGGAACCGCTGCCCAGGCGATCGTCGGCCTCGGCGGACAGGCATTCATGCGCAAGAACTCGCAGGACGCGGTCAACGAGTTCCGGCCGTACTTCGACAACGCCCCGGTGTACGGCCACGGCCCGAGCATGGAGGACTTCACCCAGCAGACCCCGCTCACCGTGGGGAGCCCGCAGCAGGTCATCGATCGCACCCTCGGTTACCGTGACTACGTCGGCGACTACCAGCGTCAGCTCTGGCTGATGGACCACGCCGGCCTGCCGCTGAAGACCGTGCTCGAGCAGCTCGACCTGCTCGGCGAAGAGGTCGTGCCGGTGCTCCGCAAGGAGTTCGCGAAGGACCGTCCCGTCGAGGTTCCGGATGCCCCGACGCATGCGTCGCTCGTGAGGGCCAAGTACGGCGACGCCGAGCCGCGGCAGGCGACTCCCAATGCCAACCGCGGCGACAACCTCACCGTCGGTTCGCCATACCAGGACACCGCGACGGTCGAGTCGTCGAAGCCGGGTTCCGCCTTCGGCCCTGCCGCCACCCGGAAGGAGGCCGTGCGATGACCACCAAGCGCATCGTCGTCATCTCGGCGGGGCTCAGCACCCCGAGTTCCACCCGGCAACTCGCCGACCGACTGACCGCCGAAGCGGTCGCGGTGCTGCGGGAGCGCGGCGTCGAGGTCGAAGCGCAGCTGTTCGAGTTGCGCGACCTCGCGCACGACATCACCAATCACCTGCTCATGGGTTTCGCCCCGCCGAAGCTGGAGCAGGCGCTCGACGCGGTGTCGTCCGCCGACGGCCTGATCGCGGTCACGCCGATCTTCTCCACGAGCTACGCCGGGCTGTTCAAGTCGTTCATCGACGTGATCGACCCGCAGGCGCTCACCGATCTGCCGGTGCTGATCGGCGCGACGGGAGGCACATCCCGGCACTCGCTCGCGATCGACTACGCGATCCGGCCGCTGTTCACCTACCTGCACGCCATTCCGGTCACAACCGGCGTGTTCGCCGCGACCAGTGACTGGGGCAACGGCGGCGATGGTGTGCGTTCGCTGCCCGACCGCATCTTCCGAGGGGCGAAGGAGTTCGCCGAACTCGTGGAACGCACCGATCGCTCCGACGTGCTGAACGACCCGTTCGCGCTCGACCGCTCGGCCGGGCACCTCGTGGGCGGTTTCACAGGGGAGTAGCCCGCCCGTCTCGTCTTCGTGGCTTGGCGCCTCGCCCGGGCTCGGCGCGCCTCTCGCGTCGAGCCCGCAGCCGTCCGCGGGCCACCGGTTCCCGTCAGTCGAGCACGAAGCTGACCTCGAGCACCACGGACCATGCCGTGATCTTGCCCTCGCTCGCCTCGACCTTCTGCTCCTTGACC
Organism: Actinomycetota bacterium; assembly: GCA_030852935.1. Taxonomy (GTDB): domain Bacteria; phylum Actinomycetota; class Actinomycetes; order Actinomycetales; family Microbacteriaceae; genus Agromyces. The sequence goes on from JALYWB010000169.1 coordinate 7,846, forward strand.
CACGCGCCGCTGACATGACGCAGCGTCTGCGCGGCACGTTCGATGCCCATCGCGACGGCGTCCTCGAAGCTCTTGTCGGAGCGGACGGTGATGGTGGTGACCCTTGCGACGGATGACATGGTTCCTCCTCGAACAGTCAGGTGTGCTTCAGGCCCAT
>JALYWB010000057.1 GCA_030852935.1 Actinomycetota bacterium
GCCAAGGGCCGCTCCCGCCCCGGCGGGCGAGGCGGCGCGCCGGGCACCGCCGATCCCGCCGGCGGTCAGCCGGGGGCCAGGCGCCCGGGGGGTCGCGACCTGCTGGCATCGCTGCCCTGGATCGCTCCGGCGCTCCTGCTCATCTTCGGGGTCGTGCTGTTCCCGGCCGGCTTCATGTTCTTCAATTCCACCCGCGACATCTCGCTCTCGGGACTCGACAACGGCTCGGTGGGCTTCGACAACTACGTCGAGGTGTTCACGTTCCCCTACTTCTGGCCGATCTTCGTGCGCACGATCGTGTGGGTCGTGGTCGTCGTCGGCGCCACCGTGCTCATCTCCCTGGGCCTGGCGCAGGTCCTGAACAAGGCGTTCCCGGGCCGGCGCATCGTGCGGCTCGCGGTGATCATCCCGTGGGCGGCATCCGTCGTGATGACCACGATGGTCGTCTACTACGGCCTCGAACCGTACTTCGGCATCATCAACACCTTCCTCGTCGACATCGGCCTGATCGACACGCCAGAGGGGTACGGCTGGACTCGCAACCCCGAGACCGCGTTCGCCTGGTCGATCGTCATCGCCGTGTTCGTCTCCCTGCCGTTCACCACCTACACGATCCTCGCTGGCCTGCAGACCGTGCCCGGCGAGGTGCTCGAGGCGGCCAAGATGGACGGCGCGGGGCCCACCCGCACCTACTTCGGCGTGGTGCTGCCGCAGCTGCGCGGCGCGCTCTCGGTGGCGGTGCTCATCAACGTCATCAACGTCTTCAACTCCCTGCCGATCCTGAAGATCATGACCGGTTCGATCCCCGGCTACGACGCCGACACGATCATGACGATGATCTTCAAGTACATCCAGAACCAGCACAAGGTCGACGTCGCGAGCGCGCTCTCCGTCGTCGCCTTCATCATCGTGATCGTCATCGTCGCGATCTACGTCAAGGTCGTCAAGCCGATGAGGGAGGTCTGAGCCGTGGCCGTCACCGCCCCCGCATTCGAGACGATCGCCGCGCCCGCGGCATCCGCCCGCCGTCGCCGTTACACCGAAGACCAGGTACCGCTCGGCCGGATGCTGCTGCGCATGTTCGCGGGCCTGCTGGTGCTCGCCGTGTTCGTGCTGCCATACACGATCATGTTCTTCGGCTCGGTGAAGACGAAGTCGCAGATCCGCTCGGTCGACCCCACCTACTTCCCCACGGAGTGGCACTGGGAGAACTACCTGAACATGTGGTCGACGCCCGAGACACCGCTCGTGCAGAACCTCATCTCGACGATCGTCATCTCGATCTTCGCAACCCTCCTCGTGCTGCTCGTCGCGATGCCGGCGGCGTACTACACGGCCAGGTTCCGGTTCCCGGGGCGGATGGTGTTCCTCTTCCTCGTGATCGTCACCCAGATGCTCCAGCCCGCCGTGCTGACCTCGGGCCTGTTCCGGCAGTTCGTCGCGTTCGGGATGATCGACACCTGGGCGGCGATGATCCTCGTGAACGCCGCGTTCAACCTCTCGTTCGCGGTGTGGATCATGCACTCGTTCTTCGCGGGCGTACCGAAGGAGGTCGACGAGGCCGCCCAGATCGACGGGGCCGGCCGGCTCACCGTGCTGTTCCGGATCAACCTGCCGCTCGTATGGCCCGGCATCGTCACCGCGATCGTGTTCACCTTCGTCGCGTGCTGGAACGAGTTCGCTGCATCGCTCGTGATCCTCTCGACGGCGGGCAACCAGCCGCTCTCAGTGGCGCTCACGAAGTTCGTGGGCCAGTACGAGACGAGCTGGCACTACGTGTTCGGCGTGTCGATCGTGGCGATCATCCCGGTGGTCGTGCTCTTCATGCTCATCGAGAAGCGCCTCGTCGGCGGGCTCACCGCGGGCAGCGTCAAGTAGGCGCCGAAGGTCGACGCGGTGTTCGCATCAGATCATTCGTGCCAGGGCACCCCATTCACTCGGTGGTAGTGCACCCCGAGCGCGTCGAGGTGGGCGCCGAGCCCGGCGACCCGCTTGGCGAACGCTTGGTGGTCGCGAGAGCCCGACCCGGCTGCGGGGGACCAGGCGATCTCTGCGATCGCCGCGATGCGCGGGAACGCCATGAACTCGACCTCGGACATGGACGACAGCGTCTCGGTCCAGATCGGCGCCTCGACGCCGAGGATCTGCGCTTCGGCGAGGCCCGGCACGATGTCGGTCGGATCCCAGGCATACGCCTCGTCAAGAGTTGTGGGGCCCTTCGCCCAGTCGAGGCCGAGCTCGCGGCCGAGTGGTCCCTGCGGGTCGTCGACGTACTTCATGTCGAGGTACGCGACATCGGCGGGGGAGAGGATGATCGTGCCGCCCTGCTCCACGAACGAGCGGGTGAGCACGGATGCCTCGGGCTCAGGCTCCACGTAGCTCCAGTACTGCCCGACCGTGCCCTGCGGCAGCTCGGCCGAGGCGCCCATCTCGTGCCAGCCGATCACGGACTTCCCCGTCGCCGCGGCCGCCATCGTCATACGTCGCACGAGGTCGAGGTAGTCGTCGTGCGAGGTCGAGAGCGATTCGTCGCCGCCGAGGTGCAGCCACGGGCCCGGCGTCATCTCGGCGAGCTCGCGCGTGACGTCGGTGAGGAACCGGTCGGTCGCCTCGGCCCGCTCGGGCGATGCGCAGAGCGAGGAGAACCCGACCTCGACCCCTTCGTAGGGCTTGCGTGCGATGCCTTCGCAGTTGAGTTCGGCGTATGCGCTGAGGGCGGCGTTCGTGTGGCCCGGCAGGTCGATCTCGGGCACGATCGTGACGAATCGCTCGGCGGCGTACTCGACGATGCGACGGTACTCGGCTTTCGTGTAGAAGCCGCCGCGGTCGCCGCCCACCGAGGTCGAGGCCCCGATGCCGGTGAGCTCGGGCCATGACTCGATCTCGATGCGCCAGCCCTGATCGTCGGTGAGGTGCAGGTGCAGCACATTGAGCTTCAGCAGGGCGATCGCGTCGATGAACGAGAGCACCTCCTCGACGGGGAAGAAGTGCCTCGCGACGTCGAGCATGGCGCCGCGATAGGCGAAACGGGGGGTATCGGCGACGGATGCCGCGGGCACATTCCATCCGTCGGCCGGCCGGCGCGCGGCATCCGGCCGCTCGATCCCGCCGGGGAGGAGCTGCCGCAACGACTGGGTCCCCCAGAAGAGCCCGGCGGCGGTGTCGGCGCCGATGCGCAGTCCCTGCTCGCCGGACTCGAGCGTGTAGCCCTCGGGCGCTCCGCCGGCTTCGCCGTCGGCGACGACGAGTTCGATATCGGATGCGGCGGCGTCGCCCTCGACGACCGTCAGCGCGAATCCCGTTGCGGCGCGCACCCGGGCAGCGAACGTCTCGGCGACGGCAGCCGCGCCGTCGCCGGCCGCGACGATACGGGACTCCTCGGCGAGCACGAACGCCGCGGCATCGTCGCGGGTGAATTCGGCGGGCGCGGGGATGATGCCGGTCACGGCGTCTCCGTTCTGATCAGGCGCGGTGCACGCGGTGGCCGCGGCCGCAACCGCTACGACAAGCGCCGCCGCGATCAGGTCGGCGGTGCCACGAAGGGGTGCGGTACGTCGGTGCATGCGTCCTCGTATGGTCATGCGACATCAGTCGAAAGGCAGGATTCCTGACAAACTCAACTGCGCACCATCTTGCCATGCGGGCGCGTGGAGTGACAGGCAGAGTCGTTCGGAACCGGTGTCCCGCGGCATCCGTTGCTATGCTTGCCAACGTCGCGACTGGCGTTGAGATGGGCAACCATCGGGGAGCGACTGGCACGGATCGACCGCACGCCTGGGCCGGTACGGATGCCTCTGCGCGAGTCGCCCAGAGGCAGCAAATATCGTTCCCTGAGCCTGTCGAAGGGCCGCATGTCACGAAGGAGCCAGTCTTGGTCGAGTCCGCCATCTCCCAATCGCTACTGAACGCCCCGCTCTCCGAGGTCGATCCCGAGATCGCCGAAGTGCTCGAACTCGAGCTCGGACGCCAGCGCGGCTACCTCGAGATGATCGCGAGCGAGAACTTCGTTCCCGTCTCGGTGCTGCAATCGCAGGGCTCCGTGCTCACGAACAAGTACGCAGAGGGCTACCCGGGCCGCCGCTACTATGGCGGCTGCGAGTACGTCGACGTCGCAGAGTCGCTCGCGATCGAGCGGGCGAAGAGCCTGTTCGGCGCCGAGTACGCGAACGTGCAGCCGCACTCGGGCGCCACCGCCAACGCGGCCGTGCTGAGCGCGATCGCGACCCCGGGCGACACCATCCTCGGTCTCGAGCTCGCGCACGGCGGCCACCTCACGCACGGCATGAAGCTCAACTTCTCGGGCAAGCTCTACAACGCGGTCTCCTACGGCGTCGACCCCGAGACCTTCCTCGTCGACATGAACGTGGTGCGCGACAAGGCCCTCGAGCACAAGCCGCAGGTCATCATCGCCGGCTGGTCGGCGTATCCGCGGCACCTCGACTTCGCCGCATTCCGCGCAATCGCCGATGAGGTCGGCGCCGCCCTCTGGGTCGATATGGCCCACTTCGCCGGACTCGTCGCCGCGGGTCTGCACCCGTCGCCCGTGCCCTACGCCGATGTGGTCTCGTCGACCGTGCACAAGACCATCGGCGGCCCGCGCTCGGGGTTCATCCTCTCGCGCGACACCGCACTCGCGAAGAAGCTCAACTCAAACGTGTTCCCGGGCCAGCAGGGCGGACCGCTCATGCACGTGATAGCCGCGAAGGCCACGGCGTTCAAGGTCGCGGCATCCGACGAGTTCAGGGACCGGCAGGAGCGCACGATTCGTGGTGCGCAGATCCTGGCGGACCGGCTCCACTCCGATGACTCCCGAGCCGCGGGGCTCGACGTGCTCACCGGCGGCACCGACGTGCACCTCGTGCTCGCCGACCTGCGCAACTCCAAGCTCGACGGCCAGCAGGCCGAAGACATCCTGCACGAGGCGCGCATCACCGTGAACCGCAACGCCGTGCCGTTCGACCCGCGTCCGCCGATGGTCACCTCGGGCCTGCGCATCGGCACTCCCGCGCTCGCCACCCGCGGCTTCGGCGACGAGGAGTTCACCGAGGTCGCCGACATCATCGCGCTGGCACTGCAGGGTGAGGCGGATGTCGCGGCGCTGCGCTCCCGCGTCGAGGCCCTCACTGCGGCGTTCCCGCTGTATCCGGGGCTGCAGCAGTAGGGGAGCGTTTCACGAACGCGGGTGTCGAGAGAAGGAGAGAACATGACCGCGGTCACGCTCGATGGCGTCGCGACGGCAGCCGCCGTGAAGTCGGAGCTCGCGGGTCGCATCTCGCACCTGCGCGCACACGGGGTCGTGCCGGGCCTCGGCACTCTCCTCGTCGGTGACGACCCGGGTTCGAAGTCGTACGTCGCGGGCAAGCACCGCGACTGCGCAGAGGTGGGCATCGAGTCGATTCGCGTCGATCTGCCCGCCTCGGCCACCACGAGTGACGTACGCGCGGCGATCGCCGACCTCAACGCGGCATCCGAGGTGACCGGGTACATCGTGCAGCTGCCGCTGCCCGCAGGGCACGACGAGAACGCGATGCTCGAGCTCATCGACCCCGACAAGGATGCCGACGGGCTGCACCCGACGAACCTCGGCCGACTCGTGCTCGGCATCGAGGG
>JALYWB010000062.1 GCA_030852935.1 Actinomycetota bacterium
CGGCTCGAACTCGAGCACCACGCCATGGTCCTCGTACTCCCGGCCCTTCCAGACCCCGCGCCAGCGGATCGGTCCGCCGACCGACCAGTCCGTCTCGAGCTCGGTACCGAACATGAACTCCCTGACCGCGGCCGGGTCGGTCAGCACAGCCCAGACCCGGTCGCGGGGGGCCTCGATCGTGATCGTCGAGGTCGCGAGATGCCCCTTGGTCATCGCTCCTCCTCCCGCCTCCTCCGCCTCGATCTGGAGGAGGTGCCGTCGACTCCAAGGTAGGACCCGCCCGCACGCCGCGTCTTGGACAAACGCGACGCGTCGCCTGGACGAGACCACGCGTCAGGACGCCGCGGATGCCACCTCATCGCGCGCCGCGACGAATGCGGCGACGCAGCGCCGGATCTCGTCTTCCGCGTGCGCCGCCGACAGCTGCACCCGGATCCGGGCAGCACCGCGCGGCACCACGGGAAAGCTGAATGCCGTCACGTACACCCCGTGCGTCTGCAGTGCACCGGCGATACGGCCCGTGAGCGCGGCGTCGCCGAACATCACGGGCACGATCGGGTGCTCACCGGGCAGCAGGTCGAACCCGGCATCCGTCATCAACGATCGGAACAGCGCCGCATTCGCCTGCAGCCGCTGCCGCAGATCACCCGACCCCTCGACGAGCCGCAGCGCTTCCAGCGTGCCCGCGACGATCGCCGGCGCGAGCGTGTTCGAGAACAGGTATGGACGCGCCCGCTGGCGCAATAGCGCCACGATCTCGGCGCGCGCCGCCACATAGCCGCCGGATGCCCCGCCCAGCGCCTTGCCGAACGTGCCGGTCGTGATGTCGACCCGGCCCTCGACGCCGCAGTACTCGGGCGTGCCGCGCCCGTTCGCGCCGACGAAGCCGACCGCGTGCGAGTCGTCGACGAACACCAGCGCGTCGTAGCGGTCGGCGAGGTCGCAGATCTCCTGCAGCGGCGCGATGTAGCCATCCATCGAGAAGACGCCGTCGGTGACGATGACTCGGCGACGGGCCTTGGATGCCGCGACGAGCTGCGCCTCGAGGTCGGCCATATCGCGGTTCCGGTACCGGTACCGCGCGGCCTTCGACAGCCGGATGCCGTCGATGATCGACGCGTGGTTGAGCTCATCCGAGATGATCGCGTCATCGGGCCCGAAGAGCACCTCGAAGATGCCGCCGTTCGCATCGAAGCACGACGAGAAGAGGATGGTGTCGTCGTAGCCCAGGAACTCCGACACACGCCGCTCGAGCTCGAGGTGCAACTCCTGCGTGCCGCAGATGAACCGTACGCTCGCGAGCCCGTAGCCCCACTCGTCGAGCCCGCGGTGCGCCGCCTCGACGATGCGCGGGTCGTTCGCGAGCCCGAGGTAGTTGTTCGCGCAGAAGTTCAGCACCTCGCGGCCGGCGACCTCGATCTCGGACGACTGCGGACCGTGGATGCCGCGTTCTCGCTTCGTGAGCCCGGCCGCCTCGATCTCGTCGAGCTCGCTGCGCAGTTGCTCCTGAATGGTTCCGTACATGCTCAGACCTCCGTCCAGTCGAGGATGACCTTGCCGACGCCGCCCGAGGCGGCCGCATCGAACGCCGTGCGCCACTCGCGCGCCGGGTAGCGGTCGCTGATGATCGAGGCGACCCGCTCGCGCAGCTCCGCGCTCGTCTGCAGCATCGCGCTCATCGAGTTCCATGTCTCGAACATCTCGCGGCCGTAGATGCCCTTCATCGTGAGCATGTGGGTGACGACCTTGCCCCAGTCGATCGCGAACGGCTCGGCGGGCAGCCCGAGCAGCGCGATGCGGCCGCCGTGGTTCGTGTTCTCGATCATCTCGGGGAGCGCCTTGGCCGATCCCGACATCTCGAATCCGACGTCGAACCCCTCGCGCATGCCGAGCCGGGGCTGCACGTCGGCGATGCGCTCGCGCGACACGTCGACCGCGGCATCCGCCCCCATCTTCATCGCGAGCTCGAGGCGCGCAGGTGAGACATCCGACGCGACGATGAATCGGGCGCCGACATGCCTGGCGACCGCGATCGACATAAGTCCGATCGGACCGCAGCCGGTGACCAGCACGTCTTCGCCGACGACCGAGAACGCCAGCGCCGTGTGCACGGCGTTGCCGAACGGGTCGAAGATCGCGCCGACCTCTGGGTCGACCGAGGCGTGGTGCACCCAGACGTTCTCACCCGGGATGACGACGAACTCGGCGAAGGCGCCGTCGCGGTGCAGGCCGACGCCCTTCGTGCGGATGCACATCTGGCGGCGCCCGGCGCGGCAGTTGCGGCACATGCCGCACACGATGTGGCCCTCGCCCGACACGTGGTCGCCGACGGCGATGTCGTGCACGAGCTCGCCGACCTCGACGACCTCGCCGTAGAACTCGTGCCCTGGAATGAGCGGGGCGGCGATCGTCGACGCCGCCCAGTCGTCCCACTTCTCGATGTGCAGGTCGGTGCCGCAGATGCCGGTGCGCAGCACCCTGATCTTCACGTCGCCCGGCCCGGGCTCGGGTTCGGGTCGATCGACGTACTCGAGACCGGCGCCGGGGGCGGGTTTGAAGAGGGCCTTCATCGATACCTCGTTGTTCGGTGCGTGAGCCGCGGGGTGCTGCGGCTCACGCGAGTGGTCCGGTGGGTGCGCCGGATGTCCCAGCCATCGTATCTGCGGGTGCGGTGACGGCGCGGTGTGTGACGTTCACTCGGGAGGCGCAGACGGATGCGCAGGCATCCGTCTGCGTGCCATGCCTGCTGCGGTTGCGATCGCCTCGCTCGGTCGATACTGTTCTCGGATCGGGTCGCTCGAATCGATTCGACTCTCGCCCGCCGCGTCGACACGACCTCGACGCGCGGCATGGACCCGCAGACAGACCACGAAGCAGAGCAGATGACCGAGACACCCCGTGAGAGCACGCGAACCGATCGCCCACGGCGCGAACTGACCGCCTGGCGGAACGCGATCTTCGCGATCTTCTTCCTCTCGGGCCTCAGCCTGGCGAGCTGGGTCGCGCGGCTTCCCGCGATCCGCGACGATGTCGGCCTCAGCACGCAGGGCGTCGGGCTCGTCATCCTGTCGGGCTCGATCGCCTCGATCATCGGGCTCGTCACGGCGCCCGGCATCATGGCGCGCTTCGGCGCCCGGCTCGGGATGACCGGCGTGCTCATCACCGTGGCGGTCGGGCTCGTGCTCGTCGGCATCGGCGGTTCGATCATGCCGTCCGTGCCGCTCGTGGTCATCGGCCTCGCGCTGTTCGGGTTCGGCAACGGCGCGGTCGACGTGATGATGAACGTCGAGGGCGCAGAGGCCGAGCGTGAACTCGGCAAGACGGTGATGCCGCTCATGCACGCGTTCTTCAGCTTCGGCACGGTCGCCGGCGCGGGACTTGCCGCCGCGGCATCCGCCATCGGCCTCTCGGTGTCAGTGCATCTCGGCATCATCGCCGCACTCATCGCGGTCTCCGTCGTGATCGCGGTGCGCTTCGTGCCCGTGCGTGAGGAGCTCGGCGACCACCCGCATGCCAGCGCGCAGGTCGACGATCACGGCGACGCCGCTCGCACCGGCAACTCCGGCGCCGAGGCGCCCCCTGTACCCTGGACCACCCGACTCAGGCGCAGCCTCAGGGTCTGGGCCGACGTGCGGCTCCTCCTCATCGGTGTCGTGATGCTCGGCATGTCGTTCGCCGAGGGCAGCGCGAACGACTGGCTGGCGATCGCCGTCGTCGACGGGCACGGCTACGACGAGACCACGGGCGCGGCCGTCTTCACGGTGTTCACCATCGCGATCACGGGTGCTCGCGTGCTCGGCGGCCCGTTCATCGACCGGTTCGGGCGGGTGGCGATGCTGCGCGCGATGTCGGTCATCGGCGTCGTCGGCCTCGCGCTGTTCATCTTCGCGAGCGAACCGTGGGTGATCGTCGTCGGCACGCTGATGTGGGGCATCGGGTGCTCGCTCGCCTTCCCGGTGGGCATGTCGGCGGCAGCAGACGTTCCCGATCGTGCGGATGCCGCGGCCCGCGTCAGCGCGGTCGCCATGATCGGCTACTGCGCGTTCCTCGTCGGCCCGCCGCTGATCGGGTTCCTGGGTGAGCAGTTCGGCATCCTCAACGCGCTCATCCTGCTGCTCGGGCTGATGGCCGTTGCCGGGCTCGCGGCGCCGGCCGCGCGGGAGCGCTCGGGCCAGCCCGGCCGCAAGGCCCTCTGAGCTCGTCGAAGGGAACGCTTCGACAAGCTCAGCGAACGGCCACCGAAAGGCCCCCTGAGCCCGTCGGCCGGAAGTGACCCCGAAGCGAACTGGGGCCAAGGCCTGGCCGTACACTCGACAGGTGCGTCTCGTCATCGCCCGCTGCTCCGTCGACTATGCGGGGCGGCTCTCGGCCCACCTTCCGCTCGCCACGCGGCTGCTCATGGTGAAGGGTGACGGCAGCCTCCTCGTGCACTCCGACGGTGGCAGCTACAAGCCGCTCAACTGGATGAGCCCGCCATGCACCCACGATCTCGTCGACCCCGACGAAGATCAGCGGGCTGCCGGCGTGATCGAGGTCTGGAAGGTCACGCACAAGAAGACCGCCGACCAGCTGATCGTGTCGATCCACGAGGTGCTGCACGACTCGGCGCATGAGCTCGGCGTCGATCCGGGCTTGCAGAAAGACGGCGTCGAGGCGCATCTCCAGCAGCTGCTCGCCGAGCAGATCGAACTCTTGGGCGACGGACACCGGCTCGTGCGGCGCGAGTACATGACCGCGATCGGTCCGGTCGACATTCTGGCGACGGATGCCGCGGGCGCGAGCGTCGCCGTCGAGCTCAAGCGCCGTGGCGACATCGACGGCGTCGAGCAGCTCACCCGCTACCTCGAGCTCATGAACCGCGACCCGCGGCTGGCGCCCGTCACGGGCGTCTTCGCCGCGCAGGAGATCAAGCCGCAGGCGCGCACGCTCGCCGAGGACCGCGGTATCCGTTGCGTCGTGCTCGACTACGACGCGATGCGCGGCATCGAGGGCGGTCACGCGCGCCTGTTCTGAGGCATCCACGCGCTTCGATTACTCCGATCGACCATGAGAGCGTTCTCTTTCCTGAGAATGCCTCAGACTTCCTGCCCGTATGCTGTCGGGGTGACTTCCACGATGCCCACCCAAACCATCGCGCCCGCGCGCACCTGGACGGCCGTGCTGTTCGACCTCGACGGCACGATCGTCGACTCCGCCTCCGACATCACCGCATCCCTCGCGCACATGTTCACCGAGATGGGACTGCCCGCCCCGTCCGAAGAGGAGCTGCGCTCCTATGTCGGACCGCCACTGCTCGACAGCCTTCGCATGACCGCCGGCTTCAACGACGCCGAGGCGTGGGAAGCGCTCAACGTCTACCGCGACCATTACGGCGAGCACGTGCTGCGCTCGCCGGTGTTCCCCGGTGTCGTCGGCGTGCTGCAGCGCCTGCACGCGGCCGGCATCCCCATCGCGCTCGCGACGTCGAAGCCCGAGTCGATGGCGCGGACCGTGCTCGACCACAACGACCTCACCCAGTACTTCACCGTGATCACCGGTGCGAGCGACGACGAGGAGCTCAGCACGAAGGCCGACGTCGTGGCCGAGGCGCTGCGCCGCCTGCAGGCCAAGGGCATCGACACCGAGAACGCCGTCATGGTCGGCGACCGCGGCTACGACACCCTCGGCGCGCTCGCCAACGGCGTGCCGACCATCCTCGTCGAGTGGGGCTACGGCTCGCCCGCCGAGGCCGGCGACGCCATGGCGGTGGTGCACTCGACCGACCAGCTGCGGAGCCTGCTGCTCGGTTAGTACCCCGTGTCCTTGGCGACGACCTCGACCGTGAACGTCACCGTGTCGCCGGTCTCGCCGTTGTCGAGCGTCACCTCGGTCTCGCCGACCGACTTCGCCGACAGGCCCGGGTTGAACTGGGCGCTTCCGTCGTCGCGCCCGGGCGTGAACTCCACGACCTCCGGGTCGGCGACCTCAGCCGTCCACTCGGTGTAGGTCTCGTCGTCGCCCGTCAGGTCGATGGCACCGCCCTCTGGCACCTCGACCGTCGTGCCGTCGATCTCGTTGAGGTCGACGATCACCGGCGGCAGCGCCGACGACTCGCCGCCGGAACCGGCCGACGAGCATCCCGCGAGGCCGAGCGACCCGACCGCCAGCATGAATGCCACCGTGACGGATGCCGCGGTGCGACCCCGTGCGTTGCCGCGCCGTGCGTCGTCGTCCCGTGTGTAGCGGTCTGGTGTGTTCGATCCGCGAAGTTCCAGCATCGCGTACCACCCCCTTGCGCTGATGGTATCGCCGGAGGAGCGGTCGCGGCATCCGTCGGCACCTCGTGATTCGCAACAACGTTGCCGAGCATTGCTCGTCTTCGGCGTCATGTGCCCATCATGGGGGCCGAGATGGTGGATTTCGTGCGAGCGCACGCAATACACGTGCGTCGTTCTCCACAGATTTCGCGAACTGCTTCCACGGCGTGCCGGGGCAGGGCAGGATTCCGGGTACGTCCGTCTACAGGCGGGCGTCGTTCGTGCTCGGTGGCATCCCGCAGGGCACACGAAGGGAGATGCATGTCTGGAATGACCGCACGCGCGCGCAGGCGCGTGGTGGCGTCGATCCCGGTATTCGCACTCATGGCCGCTGGACTGGCGACCGTGGGAGCGACGGGGGCAGCCGCCGCACCGGATCCGATCACCCCTCCGGTGATCAGCGACTCGGAGTACTACATGAACTACGTCGCCCCGCGGGTCGACAACCCGACCGTCGGCGACGAGGAGGTCGTCAGCGGCGATGCGGCGAAGCGGAGCGCACTGATCGAGTCGACCGAGGGGGTGGATGAGAAGTTCGCGCAGGGCAACCCGGTCGCAGCGAAGGCGCTGGCCGAGCTCGAGGCCGAAGCGGTGCAGACGGGCAAGAGCCCGAAGCAGCTGAAGGCCGAGGCGCACAAGGACAAGAAGGACAAGAAGCCGAAGAAGGACAAGAAGCACAAGTACAAGGAGGCGGAGTCCACGCAGGAGGCAAAGCTCCTCACGATCCTCGTCGAGTTCAACGACATGGCGAACGACGACTTCACCGGCGAGTACGTGCCGACGGCGTTCCAGAGCCCCGACTGCATGCCCGGTGAGGTGCAGAACGGACCGCTGCACAACAACATCCCGAACCCGGCCGACTACGAGCTCGACGACAACAACACCTTCTGG
>JALYWB010000079.1 GCA_030852935.1 Actinomycetota bacterium
GCCTCGCTGCACTCGCGTCTGAGGTGGCCCGCGACCTGCAGCACCTCGCGCTGCCCGAGCTGAACGAGGTCGCGAACGAGCTCGGCATGACGTGCCTGCTCGCCGTGCTCGTCGACAGCGAAGAGGCGGTCACATTGGTGAGCGCCTCGCCGCGGCAGTCGGTGGCCGTGGTGTCGTACCGGCCGGGCCACCGACATCCGATCACGAGAGGCGGGCCCGGCAAGGCGATCCTGCTCAGCCTGCCCGACAGCGCCTGGCCGGCCGACGTGCCCGATGATCTTCGCGACGAGATCGCCGCGAGCCGACGTCGCGGCTACGCCCACAGTCAGGACGAAGTCGTGCCATCGCTGAGGTCCGTCGCCGTACCGCTGTTGCTCCCCGGCCAACCGCCCGCCGCGATCGCCGTGATCCACGTGTCGTTCCCTCGACCCGAGGTGGAGATCGCCCAGCGCCTCATGGTCGCAGCAGAGAGCGTGCGGCGCGCCTACGGCGCCTGACGCTCCGCTCAGCGCGCGACCATCACCCCGGCGAAGAACTCGGCGAGTTCGGTCGTCGCAGTGAGGGGCAGCACGTTCGCGACGTACTGGTCGGGGCGCACCACCACGACCGCACCGTCGCGCGAGATGCCGCGCTCAGCGAAGATGTCGGTGCGACACCAGGTGCTCGGACCTGCCGCGAACACCTTTTCCCAGTCCATCAAAGCCAACGGGCCGGTCTCTGGCCGAAAGACGTGGGGAACCCGCATGATCTCGACCTGCTCATGCGGCTGCTGGTAGATCACCTTGACGTCGAAGACCGCGTCGACGTCGGCGCCCGCTGGCGTGAATCGTGCCAGCGGCGAGTCGCCAGACGACATCCACTCCGCCCAGGAGGTCAGCGCCGATCGCTCGCCGGCAGCGGGCGCGTCGGCGAAGGCGTAGATGCGCCAGCGGCCGTCTGCCCTGGCGTGATGCCCAAGGTGCACGACGTTGCCGTCGCACACCAACGAGACCTCTGACGACTTGAACCGCTTGCCGATCGGGAATCCGGTGGCCAGCGCCTCGTGCGTCGCATCGCCGATGATCATCGAGGGTTCGTACTGCGTCATGAAGCCCGAGGGGAACTCGGCCGTGCCGAGGTAGTAGTTCGCCAATTCCTGCGGGTCGGAGATCTCTTCGGGCTTGCGTGCCATCAGCGACGACCACTCGCGGTCGAAGTCGATGAGCTGCTGGGCGACCGGCTGCCGTTCAGCCGAGTACGTGGCGAGCAACCCGACGGGAGATCGGCCTGTGACCACTGAACCCAGCTTCCACCCGAGGTTGAAGCCGTCCTGCATGGAGACGTTCATGCCCTGCCCGGCCTTCGCACTGTGCGTGTGGCAGGCGTCACCGGTGAGGAACACGCGAGGCGCGGCATCCGGCCCCTCCGCACGGTCATCGAAATGGTCGGTGACCCGGTGGCCGACCTCGTAGACGCTGAACCACGCGACGTTCTTCACGTCGAGCGAGTACGGATGCAGGATGTCGTTGGCCTTGGCGATGATCGTGTCGATCGGGGTCTTGCGCACCTCGTGGCGATCGTCGGCGGCGACCTCGCCGAGATCGATGTACATGCGGCTGAGGTACCCGCCCTCGCGCGGGATGTGCAGGATGTTGCCCGCCTCCGAGTTGATCGCGCACTTGGTGCGCCAGTCGGGGAAGTCGGTGTTCACGACGACGTCCATGACGCCCCAGGCGTGGGCCGAGATACCGCCGACGTGCTTGCGGCCGATCGCCTCGCGCACGTTGCTGCGCGCACCGTCGCATCCCGCCACGTACTTCGCGCGCACCGTTCGCTCCTCGCCGGCGCGTTCGCCCGCTGTGTATCGAATCGAGACCTCGACAGGGTATTCGCCCGATTCGTGCACGGTGAGGTCGGTGAACTCGATGCCGTAGTCGGGCACGATGCGGCCCGGCCCGTTGGCCGCGGCCTCGGCGAAGTAATCGAGCACACGCGCCTGGTTCACGATGAGGTGGGGGAACTCGCTGATCTTGTAGCCGTAATCCTCGGTGCGCGTGGTGCGGATGATGTTCTGCCGGTTGGCGGGGTCGGGGCTCCAGAAGTTCATGTAGCCGATGTTGTACGCCTCGGCGATGATGCGTTCCGCGAAGCCGAACGCCTGGAACGTCTCGACGCTGCGGGGTTGGATGCCGTCGGCCTGGCCGAGCACGAGGCGTCCGTTGCGACGCTCGATGACCCGGGTGACGACGTCGGGGTACTGCGAGAGCTGGGCCGACAGCAGCATGCCGGCTGGCCCGGAGCCGACGATGAGCACGTCGACCTGGTCCGGGAGCTCCTCAGGACGATCGATGCCGACCCCTGCGGCAGGTTGCACCCGTGGATCACCGGACACGTAGCCGTGATGGTGGAACTGCACGAGTTGCTCCTCACTTCGCTGTGGGCGACCATCTACTGGCTCGGCGGCCCAGCGCCGAACTCCGCGTTGTTCGATAATAGAACGCGTCATTCTTATATCGTTCGGTCGATCATAGGGCCCGGCGCAACTCGGGACAACCAGGGCTGCGGCGCACTGGCATCCCGGCGCTGCAGTGCGTGTGGCCTCGGAACACTGCGCGGCTCGTCGGCGTTCGCCCGAATAACGGGTGTTTCCTTGTCGCCCGATCGGACGCCGAGGAGAATGCCAGAATGGCCGACCTGACCGTCATCGAGCGATCACCTGACCCTGAGGACGTCGGCGCGCAATCGCGAACGCGTCGCTCGATCGCGGATCGCATCCGCGCGGCAGGGCAGAGCCGGCTCAGCGCACTGCTCCTGCTCCTCGCGACCGCCGCCGCCATCACATGGGCGAATGTGGCGACCGCCTCGTACGTGGGGTTCTGGGAGACCCACCTGGTCGTGGGCGTCGAAGACTTCGAGCTCGAGTTCACCCTCCACACGTTGGTCAACGACGCCCTGATGGCGATCTTCTTCTTCACGGTCGGCCTCGAGGTGCGACGGGAGTTCGCGATCGGGGAGCTCACCAGCTGGTCGCGCGCGGTCGTGCCGGTCGTGGCAGCGGTCGCCGGCCTCGTCGTACCGGCCCTGCTGTTCGTCCTGATCGCAGCGGGGTCCGGCTACGAACACGCCTGGGGTGTCGTGATCTCCACCGACACGGCCTTCCTCATCGGTGCGCTCGCCCTCATCGGGCCTCGAGTGCCCGGCCGACTGCGAGTGTTCCTGCTCGCGCTCGCGGTCGTCGACGACATCGGGGCGCTCAGCATCATCGCGCTGGTGTACACCGAGAACTTCAACCCGTTCCCGCTGATCCTCGCCGCCGCCGGCCTTGCCGGGGTGTACTTCACGCGCTACCTCCGCGGCGGCAGGGGGCCCGTCTACGCCACTCTGGCGATCATCGTCTGGCTCGCCTTCCTCGCGTCGGGTGTGCATCCGACGCTCGCCGGAGTCGCGATCGCGCTTCTGGTGCCGGTCTATCGACCCGACCGTCGTGACGTCGAGCACGCGCTCGACCTCGCACGCACCTTCCGGCAGTCCCCCAACACGGAGTACGCCAAGGCGGCGGCCAATAGCCTTCGCGAGTCGATCTCCATCAACGAGCGACTGCAGTCCGCGTACGCACCGTACGTCGCCTACGTGATCCTGCCGCTCTTCGCCCTCGCCAACGCCGGCGTGTTGATCAGCCCCGAGATCCTCTCCGACGCGGTTCGCTCGCCACTCACGTGGGCGATCGTGGCCGGCCTGGTGCTGGGCAAGCTCCTCGGGATCTTCGGGTCGTCGGCGGTTCTCCGATTCCTCCGCATCGGCGAGTTCGGCCCGGGTCTGACACTCGATCGGATCGCAGGAGGCGCCGCCCTCTCCGGAATCGGCTTCACGATCTCGCTCTTCATCGTCGATCTGGCGATCGACGACCCCGCGGCACAGAACGAGGCCCGAGTCGGCGTGCTGGCGGCATCCGTCATCGCATTCCTCGTGGCTGCGGCGATCTTCAGGATCTCGGATGCCCTCCATCCCAACCAGGAGGCAGGGCAGACGCTACTCCGCCCCGTCGACTCGAAGCGCGACCACGTCTTCGGCAGCCCAGACGCGCCGTACACGATCGTCGAGTACGGCGACTTCCAGTGCGGCTTCTGCCTCAAGGCATCCGGCTCGATCCAGGAGGTGCACAGCGAATTGGGCGACCGGCTGCGGTACGTGTGGCGTCACGCCCCGCTGACGCAGTACCACCCGAATGCCCTTGCCGGGGCGGAGGCATCGGAAGCTGCCGCGCTGCAGGGGAAGTTCTTCGAGTTCGAGCGCGGCCTCTTCGCCGATCAGCAGAACCAGCGGCCGTCCGACATCGTCCGCCTGGCGAGAGAACTCGGACTCGATGTGGAGAAGTTCGAAGCCGACCTGACGTCTCCCGAGGTCACCGCGCGGGTGCGCGACGACATGCTGGATGCCGAGGCGATGGGCATCACGGCCGTGCCGACGCTCTTCATCAATGGGCGGCGACACGTGGGACCATATGACGCGCAGTCGCTGATCCGTGCACTCGAACAGACCGACCAGGGGGCGTCGGCGTTGGACCCGGCCGGCTGACGGCCGATCAGAACCCGGCCTGCGGTCGGTCGAACGGAGCGTATCGTGACGGTGACGAGATTGCGTGAGATCCCGGGAATCGGCGTCGACGCTGTCGGAGACCGAGCAGATATTGCCTCCGATCCCGAGATGCTGCGGCTCGAGAACCTCGACACCGATCTTCGGCCACCTCCCATCGCCGTGAGCACAACTCTGGCCGCCGTTGACGACGACGCAGCGAACAGCTATCTGCCGTTCCAAGGCGCCGTCCCGCTCCGTGAAGCGGTGTGCGCCCACGTCGGCGCCAGGGCGAAGCGGGCGTACGACCCGTCGACCGAATGCGTCATCACCGCTGGAGGACTGAACGGCGTGCTCAACGCCCTGCTCGCGACCGTCGAACCCGGCACCGAAGTCGTCGTGTGCGATCCGATCTACGCCGGCCTGGTCAACCGCATCAGGTTGGCGGGGGGAATCCCACGGTTCGTGCGATGCGAACCGACGTCGACCGGGTGGCAGACCGATCCCGAAGCGCTGGCTGCCGCGATCGGCCCGCAGACCTCGGCGGTGTTGATGATGTCTCCGGCGATGCCGACCGGTGCGCTGCTCGGCGAGGAGCACTGGCGAGCCATCGCCCGCGCGATGGAGGGAACCGACGCGTGGCTGGTCTACGACGCGGCAATGGAGCGGATCCGCTTCGATGGTTCCGACGGCGTGCATCCCGCGGCCATCGAGGGGCTCGCCGAGCGCACGATCACGGTGGGATCGGCGTCGAAGGAACTGCGGATGATCGGGTGGCGAGTCGGCTGGGTGGTCGCACCCGCCGAGATCCTTCACGACATCAACCTCGTAGGGCTCAGCAACGTCGTGTGTCAGGTCGGGCTCGCGCAAGGGGCCGTCGCGGCCGCATTGACGGCACCGGATGCCGCACGAGACGTCGCTGAGACCACCGCGGAATGGGCGGCACGAAGCGCGCTGATTCTCGACGAACTCGCCGGATACCCGATCGTCCCGCCTGGCGGCGGATGGTCCGTGCTCATCGACACGATGCAGCTGGGGATGGACCCGGGGGTCGCCTCCGAGCTGCTCTTCACCCGAGGGCGAGTCGCCGCGACCCCGATGCACGGCTGGGGTCCATCGGGCTCCCGATACCTCCGGCTGGTGTTCGCCAACGAGCCGGTGCCCCGATTGACGGGGATTCGCGAGCGGTTCGATACGGCGTGGGGTCGGCCGGGCTGAGCTTTCGGGTCCGTGCGTGCAGTGCTTCGCGCGCTCGATAACGGCGTGACGGATGCCGCCCGCCTCCCAGGTC
>JALYWB010000086.1 GCA_030852935.1 Actinomycetota bacterium
TACCGCTACACCTGGATCCGCGATGCGTCGTTCTCGGTGTACTCGCTGCTCGGGCTCGGCTACACCGACGAAGCCGAGGCGTTCGTCGCGTGGATCATGGACCGCATCAAGGAGAGCGTCGGCACCGGCTCGGGGCCGCTGAAGATCATGTACCGGGTCGACGGCTCATCCGACCTGGTGGAGGAGACGCTCGAGCACTTCGCC
Organism: Actinomycetota bacterium; assembly: GCA_030852935.1. GTDB lineage: Bacteria > Actinomycetota > Actinomycetes > Actinomycetales > Microbacteriaceae > Agromyces. The sequence goes on from JALYWB010000086.1 coordinate 205, forward strand.
GGATACCGGGGATCGACGCCCGTGCGCATCGGCAACGGCGCCGCCGACCAGCTCCAGCTCGACATCTACGGCGAGGCGATGGACTCGATCCACCTCGCCGACACGCACGGGCTCGAACTCCCGCACGTGGGCTGGACGCAGGTCAGGGACCTCCTCGACTGGGTCTGCGACAACTGGGACACGCCGGAAGAGGGCATCTGGGAGACGCGCGGAGGCCGGAAGAACTTCACGTATGGGCGCTTCATGTGCTGGGTCGCGCTGGACCGCGGCATCCGGCTCGCTCAATCGCATGGCAGGCCCGCACCGATCGTGCGCTGGAGGCAGGCGCGGGATGAGATCTACGAACAGGTCATGGCCAAGGGCTGGAGCGACGAGCGACGGGCGTTCGTGCAGCACGACGACACCGAGGTGCTGGATGCATCGCTGCTGATGATGCCCCTCATGGGCTTCATCGCACCGCGCGACCCGATGTGGCTGTCGACCCTCGACGCCATGGACGAGGAGCTCGTCTCCGACAGCCTCGTCTATCGCTACGATCCGAGCGCCTCGCCAGACGGCCTGCAGGGATCCGAGGGCACCTTCACCCTGTGCTCCTTCTGGTACGTCGACGCGCTCGCGCGATCGGGGCGGCTCGACGAGGCCCAGCTCGTCTTCGAGAAGATGCTCACCTATTCGAACCATCTCGGCCTCTATGCAGAGGAGATCGGGCTCACGGGCGAGCAACTGGGCAACTTCCCGCAGGCGTTCAGCCATCTCTCGCTCATCAACGCGGCCGTGAACCTCGACTACCAGCTCGATCACGGGTCGGGGTTCGTCGATCCGGTGCTGCGCAAGGGGCGTCGCGCGACGTAGGCCGGCTCACAAGACATCCACACACGACATCCACACGACTTCGAGGGAGAGCAAGACGATGGCAGCACTGACGGATGCCGCGGCGGGCGCGAAGGGCGACGTGCTGGTGATCTTCGGCATCACGGGCGACCTTGCGCGGGTGATGACCTTCCGGTCGCTGTACCGGCTCGAGAAGCGCGGCATGCTCGACTGTCCGATCGTCGGCGTCGCATTCGACGACTGGACCATCGACCAGCTGATCGAACGCGCCCGCACTTCGATCGTCGCGACGGGTGAGCAGCTCGACGAGGCGGTGTTCGCGCGACTCGCGGCACGCCTGAGCTACGTGCAGGGTGATTTCGGTGATGCGGCCACGTACGCGCGCGTCGGTGCGGCGCTCGGTGCGGCGAGGCGTCCCGTGTTCTACCTCGAGATCCCGCCCGGCCTGTTCGCGACCGTCGTCAAGGGACTCGCGGGAGCCGGCCTCACGACGAACGGCCGCGTGGTCGTCGAGAAGCCCTTCGGTCACGATCTCGCGTCGGCGCGGGCGCTCGCCGCCGAACTGCACCAGTACATCGACGAGTCGCAGCTGTACCGGATCGACCACTACCTCGGAAAGATGGGCCTCGAGGAGATCGTCTACCTCCGCTTCGCGAACACGATGCTCGAGCCGGTCTGGAACCGCAACTACGTCGAGAGCGTGCAGATCACGATGGCCGAGGAGTTCGGCATTCCCGGCCGCGGTCACTTCTACGACCCGGTCGGCGCACTTCGCGACGTCGTCGTCAACCACCTCATGCAGGTCGTCGCGGCGGTCGCGATGGAGGCACCGGCGCATGGCGACCCGCAGACCCTCAAGGATGCGCAACTCTCGTTGTTCCGCGCTGTGGCCGAAGCGAATCCCGAGTACTACGTGCGCGGTCAGTTCGACGGCTATCACGACGTCGAGGGCGTGGCCGCCGATTCGACCACCGAGACCTTCTGCGCATTGCGCCTCGAGATCGAGAACTGGCGCTGGTCGGGGGTGCCGTTCTTCATCCGCGCCGGCAAGGAATTGCCGGTGACCGCGACCGAGGTGCGGCTGATCTTCAAGGGGCCGCCGAAGCTCGGCTTCGGGCTGCGCGACGCGGCCAGCCAGCCGGATCAGCTCGTGATCAGGCTCGACCCGTCGACCGGCGTGCGCATCGCGCTCAATGCACGGCGAGCGGATGCCCCGCTGCCGCGCCCGATCGACCTCGACACGATGTTCGCGGAGGAGGGTGGCGAGGGCCCCACACCGTATGAGGTGCTCCTGCATGCTGCGATGGCGGGCATCAGTCCCCGCTTCGTGCGGCAGGACTCGGTGGAGGAGATGTGGCGGGTCATGCAGCCACTCCTCGATGCGCCCGGGCCGGTGCACGCCTACGCGCCGGGCACGTGGGGCCCGCAGGAGGCCGACGCGATCGTCGCCGACCAGGGCGGCTGGCGCGGGCCCTGGCTCTGACCCACCTCTGGGCTGTGGATAAGTTCGAGGCGTGAGCTCGCCCGCCATCCAGTATTGATGGCATGACCGACCCCGTGCGCACGATCGCCGATCGAGTGCGCACGAGGGTACTGCGAGAGGGCGTCGACCTCGCCGCCGATGGCGCAGTCGCCGCTCGGTACGCGACTGAAGAGGTGCGCCGCTACAGCGAACGCGCCCTCGGCGGTGCGCACGCGCAGCTCCGCGACGAACTCGGCACAGCGCGCGACGTGGTCGCCGCCATCACGGGATACGGCCCGCTGCAACCGTTCTTCGAGGACCCGACCGTCGAGGAGATCTGGATCAACGCGCCGACCCGCGTGTTCATCGCCCGGAACGGCGTGGCCGAACTCACGACCATAGTGCTGTCCGATCGCGAGGTGCGAGAGCTGGTCGAGCGGATGCTGCAGCACTCGGGTCGCCGGGTCGATCTGTCTTCGCCCTTCGTTGACGCGTCACTCCCCGACGGGTCGCGACTCCACGTGACGATCCCCGACGTCACGAGGGCGCATTGGGCCGTGAACATCCGCAAGTTCCAGCGCCGCATCCGCTCGCTCGGGCAGCTCGTCGAGCTCGACTCGCTCACGCGACAGGCGGCCGAGTTCCTGCGCATGAGCGTGCTCGCAGGTGCCAACATCCTGGTCTCGGGTGCGACGCACACGGGCAAGACCACGATGCTCAATGCGCTCATGTCGGCTGCGCGCATGGGCGACCGGGTCGTCACCGTCGAGGAGACCTTCGAGCTCGACCTCGACGTGCGAGACCTCGTCGCCATGCAGTGCCGGCAGCCGAGCCTGGAGGGCACGGGCGAGATCACCCTCCGACGCCTCATCAAGGAGGCGTTGCGCATGCGCCCCGACCGTCTCATCGTGGGCGAAGTTCGTGAGGCCGAGAGCCTCGATCTCCTCATCGCACTCAACTCCGGAATGCCCGGTATGTGCACGATCCACGCGAACTCCGCTCGTGACGCCCTCGCCAAGCTCTGCACGCTCCCGCTCCTCGCCGGCCGCAACATCGACTCGGCATTCGTGGTGCCCACCGTCGCCAGCTGCATCGACGTGGTCGTGCACCTCGGCATCGATCGCGACGGGACCCGGCGCGTGACGGAGATCGCCACAACCACAGGGGCAATCACGGATGCCGCGGTCGACATCGAGTCGATCTTCCGGCGCCGTGGTGGCTCCCTCGAGCCGACCGGCGCACGTCCCGTTCGGCTCGAGAAGTTCGCGGCCGCCGGGCTCGATCCCGAGATCATCCTCGCTGGGGACGTCGCATGAGCATCGTGCTGGGCGTCACCTTCGGGCTCGGCGTGCTCCTCGTGCTCTCGCCGGTGCTCTGGCCGGCCAAGGCCCCCGTCGCGAACGCGCGGAGTCCGCTCAGCAGCGTGCGCGACGACTTGGCGCTCGCTGGGCTCGCCGCAGTGCCGCTCCCGGTCGTGGTGGTCGTATGCCTCGTGCTCGCGGCGCTCGGCGGTGCGCTCGCGCATGCCGTATTCCAGATCCCGATGCTCACCGTGATCGCTGCACTTCTCGGCGCCGGCCTCGTTCCAGTGCTCGTGACGGCTCGCGCCTCGAGGCGCCGTGCGGCGAACCGTGCGGTCTGGCCCGACGTCGTCGACCACCTCGTCGCCTCGGTACGGGCCGGCATGTCCCTACCCGACAGCGTGAGCGCCTTGGCCACGCTCGGTCCAGCGGCGACGCGTGGCGCATTCGCTGAATTCGAAGCCGACTACCGTCGCAACGGCAACTTCTCGCTGTGCCTCGACCGCCTGAAGATCGCACTCGCCGACCCGATCGCCGATCGCATTCTGGAGACCCTCCGCATGGCGCGAGAGGTCGGCGGCAGCGACGTCACCGCGGTGTTGCGCGGGCTCGCGGGGTATCTCCGCGAAGACGCCGCGCTCCGTGCGGAGGTGGTTGCACGTCAGTCGTGGATCCGCAATGCGGCCAGGCTGGGCGTCGCAGCGCCCTGGTTGCTGTTGCTCGTGCTGGCCTCACGCCATGAGACGCTCGTGGCCTACGAATCGATGGCCGGGAGCCTGCTCATCGTCGTGGGCGTCGTCGTCACCCTCGTCGCGTATCGTGCGATGATCGCGCTCGGCCGTCTCCCCGAGGAGCGCCGATGGTTCCGTTGAACGCGGTCGCTCCGCTGAGCGTGCTGCTCGGCGTCGTTCTCGGCCTGGGCCTCTGGCTCGTCACTGCATCGGTGCCTCGGATCGGACGACCTCGACTCGTCGAACGCGTCGCCCCCTACGTCGCCGACCTGTCGCCCGAGGCGCGCGCGATGCTCGCACGCCGGTCGTCCGACCCGACGCCGGTGCTCGGATTCGTCATCGGCCCCGCGGTGCGCTGGCTTCGCTCCTCGGTGGCCGAGTGGCTCGGCGGCAACGACGTGATCGCGAAGCGCCTGCGCCAATCCGGGGCCACGTCGACCGTCGAGCGGTTCCGGGCCGGGCAACTCGCCTGGGCGGCCGGTGCTTTCGTGATCGCCTCAGTACTGGCGATCGCAGCGCCCTCCTTCAGCGCCCTTCCACCGATCGTCCGCATCGCGTTCCCAGTCATGGCGGCGGCGCTCGGCGCGGCAATTCGCGACTGGATGCTGCAGCGAAGTGCGCGACGCCGTCTCAGCCGCATCTCGTCGGAGCTGCCGACAGTGCTGGAGTTCCTCACCCTGAGCCTCACGGCGGGCGACGGCATGCTCGATGCGATCCGACGCGTCGCGAATGCCGGATCGGGCGAGATCCCGGGCGAGTTCGCCCGAGTGGTCACCGCCGTCGGCACCGGCGTGCCGCTTGGCCAGGCCCTTGCCGAACTTCGCGACGGACTCGACCACCCGGCGCTGTCGCGAGCCCTCGACCAGGTGCAGGGCGCGCTCGAACGAGGGGCTCCGCTTGCCGGCGTGCTCCGTTCGCAAGCCGGCGATGCACGAGACGAGGCGAAGCGCACCATCATCGAACTCGCCGGCCGCAAAGAGGTCGCGATGCTCGTGCCACTCGTCTTCCTGATCCTCCCCGTGACCGTGGCGTTCGCGCTCTTCCCGGGCTACCTCGTACTTCAGGCCGGCTTCTGATGGCGGCCGCAACGATGTCGTGCCGATGCAACGATCGGCGCACCGACGAAGGGAATACTCATGCGGAAATGGATCATGGCGCGGCTACGCGAGGAACGCGGCGACGTGCCCGGCTGGGTGCTCATCACGCTCATGACCGCCGGCCTCGTGATCGTGATCTGGGGGCTGGCGGGGCCAGCGCTCAGCGGCGTATTCGACCAGGCGATCAGCCGCGTCCTCGGGTTCTGAACAGGATGCACCCTGCTGGGGTGCGCCGACTCGCTCAGAGACTCACCCGCGACGAACGCGGCTCAGCGGTCGCCGAGTTCACGCTCGTCGGCATTCTCCTCACGGTGCTCGCACTCGCGGTCGTGCAACTCGCGCTCGCCTTGCACGTTCGCAATACGATGCTCGACGCCGCGGCAGAGGGCGCAAGGTACGCCGCC
>JALYWB010000089.1 GCA_030852935.1 Actinomycetota bacterium
GCGTACTCAAGCCGGGCGACCACCTGCCCGCCGAGCGCCAGCTCGCCGCCGACCTCGGCGTCGGCCGCTCGAGCGTGCGGGAGGCGCTGCGCGTGCTCGAGGTGCTCGGGCTCGTGCGCACGGGCACCGGCTCGGGTCCGAACGCGGGTGCGATCATCATCGCGACCCCCAGCGGCGGCATGTCCGCCCTCATGCGGCTGCAGGTCGCGGCCAATGGATTCGCGGTCGCCGATGTCGTGCGTACCCGGCTCATCCTCGAGTCCGCCGTCGGCGTGCAGCTCGCCGAGTCGGCGCCCAGCGAGCTCGCCGCGCCCCGGCAACTGCTCGACGCGATGGATGCCGCCGACCTCACCCCCACGGAGTTCCTCGCCCTCGACCAGCAGTTCCACCGCTCGCTCGCCGACGCCGCAGGCAACCAGGTCGTCCTGGCCACCATGGCTGGGCTCCGCAGCGCCATCGAGGGCTACGTCGTGGCCGGGCTGCCGCGGATCAGGGACTGGGATGCCACGAGCCGCCGTCTGCGCGAGGAGCACCGCGGCATCCTGCGCTCGATCGAGGCCGGGTACACGCACTCGATCCGGGGACTCATCCACGACCACATCACCGGCTACTACGACGAAGCCGGATTCCCGACCACGCTCGAACGAGGAGACCGCTGATGCCCGTCGATCCACTGAAGGTGCGGCGCCAGTTCCCGAACCCGATCGAGTTGCTGCAGCTCATGAGGTTCAAGCGCCCCGACCTCAACGGCAAGCGCCGGCGGCTGAACGGCGCGCTCACGATCCACGACCTGCGCGCGATCGCCCAGCGGCGCACACCCAAGGCCGCGTTCGACTACACCGACGGGGCCGCCGAGGCGGAGCTCTCGCTCGCGCGCGCCCGGCAGGCGTTCGAGGACGTCGAGTTCCACCCGTCGATCCTGCGCGACGTGTCGAGCGTCGACACGACGACGACCGTGCTCGGCGGCACGTCCGCGCTGCCGTTCGGCATCGCGCCCACGGGCTTCACGCGCCTCATGCAGACCGAGGGGGAGCTCGCCGGTGCCGGGGCGGCGGCCGTGGCCGGCATCCCGTTCACCCTGTCGACGCTCGGCACCTCGACGATCGAGTCGGTGAAGGCCGCGAATCCCGAGGGCCGCAACTGGTTCCAGCTCTACGTGATGCGCCAGCGCGAGATCTCGTACGGACTCGTCGAACGCGCGGCGGCTGCGGGCTTCGACACGCTCATGTTCACGGTCGACACGCCCGTCGCGGGCGCGCGCCTGCGCGACAAGCGCAACGGCTTCTCGATCCCGCCGCAGCTCACACTCGGCACGATCGTGAACGCGATCCCGCGGCCGTGGTGGTGGTGGGACTTCCTGACCACCCCCGCGCTCGAGTTCGCATCGCTCTCATCGACGGGCGGCACCGTGGGCGAGCTGCTCGACGCGGCCATGGATCCGTCCATCGACTACGAGGACCTGCGGATCATCCGTGAGATGTGGCCGGGCAAGCTCGTGGTGAAGGGGGTGCAGAACGTCGAGGACTCGCGCACGCTCGCCGATCTGGGAGTCGACGGCATCCTGCTCTCCAACCACGGCGGCCGACAGCTCGACCGCGCACCGATCCCGTTCCACCTGCTGCCCGACGTCGTGCGCGAAGTCGGCAAGGACACCGAGGTCATGGTCGACACCGGCATCATGAACGGCGCGGATGTCGTCGCGAGCCTCGCCCTCGGCGCGAAGTTCACCCTCGTCGGCCGTGCCTACCTCTACGGCCTCATGGCCGGCGGGCGCGCGGGGGTCGATCGCACGATCCAGATCCTCGGAGACCAGGTCGTGCGCACGATGAAGCTCCTGCAGGTCAACTCGGTCGAGGAGCTCGAGCCCAGGCACGTGACGCAGCTCGAGCGGCTCATCCCGCGGTCAGTGGCTCGCCGTTGACCGATGGCCGAGACGACCATCGGCGCTGGCGTCGCGGCGAGGGCCAGAAATGGCCCTCGCTCATAGCTCCAGCGCGCGCGGCCTGAGCCTCAACTCCTGCATGCCGCCGTCGACGGCGAGGCTCGTGCCGGTGGTGGAGCCCGAGCGCGGGCTCGCGAGGTAGGCGATCGCGTCGGCCACCTCATCCACGCTCACGAGCCGGCCGTGCGGCTGGCGCGCCTCGAGCGCGGTCCGCTCGGCCTCGGGGTCGTCGGCGACGCTCAGCAGCTTGCCGATCCACGGGGAGTCGGCGGTGCCGGGGTTCACGCAGTTCACGCGGATGCCCTCCCGCAGGTGATCCGCCGCCATGGCCCTCGTGAGCGACAGCACGGCTCCCTTCGAGGCGCTGTAGAGCGCGCGGTCGGGGACTCCGGCGGTCGCGACGATCGAGCACGTGTTCACGATCGCGGCCGCGCGCGACTGCCGCAGGTGCGGCAGGGCCGCCCTGGCCACGCGCACCATGCCCACGACGTTGACGTCGAGCACGCGGGCCCACTCCGCGTCGTCGTTGGATTCGATCGTGCCCTGCGCGCCGATCCCGGCGTTGTTGATCACGATGTCGATGCCGCCGAGCTGCGCGGCGACCTCGCCGATCGCAGCACGCACCGACGCGTCGTCGGTCACGTCGGCGACGAGCGCGAGCGTGCGGGGATCCGCGCGGGCGACGTCGAGGTCGAGCACCGCGACGCGCGCCCCGAGGTCGAGCAACCGCTGCGCGGTCGCGGCGCCGATGCCCGATGCGCCGCCGGTGACGACGGCGACGAGGCCGTCGAACTCACCCGCGCGCGCGTCCATGTCAGGCCTGGCCGAAGACCGTGCGCTGGCGGCCGAGGCCGTCGACCTCGATCTCCACGACATCCCCGGCCTTCAGATACGGAAAGTTGCCCGACATCGCGACGCCCTGCGGCGTGCCCGTGAGGATGAGGTCGCCCGGCTCGAGCGCGAGGTACTGGCTGAGGTGGTGCACGATCACGTTCACGTCGAAGATCATGTCGGCCGAGGTCGAGTCCTGGCGCGGTTCGCCGTTCACCCAGCTGCGCAGGCGCACGTCGGACGGGTCGAACTCGTCGGCCGTCACGAACCAGGGCCCGAGCGGCGCGAAGCCCGGTGCCGACTTGCCCTTGCTCCACTGCCCGCCCGACACCGTCTGCTGGAAGTCGCGCTCCGAGAGGTCGTCGGCCGTGACATAGCCCGCGATGTGCGCGGCAGCGGCGTCGGGCGACTCGAGGTACAGCGCGGGCTCGCCGATCACGATGCCGAGCTCGACCTCCCAGTCGGCACGGGCGCTGCCGCGAGGGATGTCCACCTCGTCGTATGGCCCCACCACCGTGTTCGGCGGCTTGAGGAACACGATCGGGAAGTGGGGCGGCGGGTTGCCGGACTCCGCGGCGTGAGCGGCGTAGTTCTGGCCGATGCAGTAGATCGCACCGGGTCGGGCGATCGGCGAGCCGACCCGCAGGGATGCCGCATCCGCCACCTCCGGCAGACCACCCTGCTCGGCGGCCGCACGAATGCGGGCGAGGCCTCCGGTCGCGAACGCGGCGGGACCCAGGTCGGGCACGATGCCACTCAGGTCGTACGTGCCCGCGTCGGTGATGAGCACCGGCTTCTCGAGTCCCGGGTCGCCCAGCCTGGCCAGCTTCATCGCGTGTTCACTCCGTCGTTCGTGGTCGTGAAATTGATCATATGTCTTGCGCCGGACCGAGCAGTTTCGCGGCGACGGTCGCGTGCACCGACTCGGTATCGCTCGGGTGGTAGATGCCCGCGAGCACGTCGCGCTGAAGGCGCGCGAGCTCGCTCGAGTTGCGGTACCCGCCGCCGCCGGCCGAGCGCATCGCGTGGTCGACCACCACGCGTGCCGCCTCGGTCGCCCGGTGCTTCGCGCCCGTGAGCAGGCGGAACCAGTCCGCGCCGTGGTCGACGAGCTCGTCCACCTCTCGGGCGAGCGTCTCGAGCTCGGGGCGCAGCGGATCGAGGGCGAGCGCGGCATCCGCGATGCGCCAGCGGTGGTCGGGGTCCTGGGTGTACGGCTTGCCGGTGCGCAGCGACGTGCGCTTGCCGAGGGCTTCGACCGCGAGCTCGAGCGCCCGGTCGGCGATGCCGGCGTACACGGAGCCGATGAGCAGCAGGAAGTTCGCGAAGATGCCGAACACGAACGGGTCGGCGTTCGGTCCGACCGGCAGCACGCGCGAGATCCGCTCGGTGGGCACGACCGCACCCTCGAGCACGGTGGTGTGGCTCTGGGTGGCGCGCATGCCGAGGGTGTCCCAGTCGTCGAGGCTGCGCCATCCACTGGTCTCCCGCGTGAGGAAACCGTGGATGAGCTGTGACGTGTGCGTTCCGTCGGCCTTGAGCTCGCCGGCCTCCTTGCCGAACACCCCGAGCCGCGTCCAGGCCGGACTCAGCGACGTGAAGATCTTCGTGCCCGTGAAGGCGTAGCCGCCGTCGACCGGCGTCGCGGTCGTGAGCGAGTCCCAGAGCACGAGGTCGTTGCCCGGCTCGCTGTTGCCGAACGCGAAGAGCTCGCCCGCGGCCGCCTCGTCGAGCACCCAGTCGAGCGACGAGTCGCCGCGATGGTGCAGCACGCGCGCGACGCCCACCCACACGAGGTGCATGTTGATGCCGAGCGCCGTCGCGGGAGCGTGCGCGGCGAGCAGGCGCTGGTCGCGTGCGGTCTCGAGCAGGCTGCGCGGGGCGAGATAGCCCGCAGCGCGGAGTTCGTCGAGGTCCTCCACGAAGAACGTGTTCGCGGCGTCGTACCCCGCGGCGCGCGAACGGACGCGCTCGAGCAGTTCGGTGGTCAGCACCCTTCAACGCTACTGTGCCCGCACCATGGCGTAGCCTCGGGCCATGCGCCCCGCGAGCCGCATGATCAGCCTCGGCTTCGAGGACACGACCGATGCGCCCGGCCGATCCGCCCTCGCCGCGAACCTCGATCTCGTGGATGCCACCGAGCTCGCGATCACGATCGGACGCGTCGACTGGCTCGCGTTCCCGTGGGAGGGCCACGAGCACGCGTGGGCGCCGATCGTCGTCGAGACCGGCCGAGACTTCGTGGCCGAGACGATCACGGCGCTCGGGCCCGGCCGCCGAGTCACGGCCGTGATCGACGTCATGGTCGAGCGCTGGATCTGCCGTGACCCGTCCATCGCGGGAATCGGCGCGGATGGCACGGCCTCCACCGAATTCGCGAGCCTCACCGCCCTCACCCGGGGCGCCGTCAGCGAGGCGCTGCTCGCGCTCGCGGAGCAGGCCTGCACGCGATGGGCTCGCGCGGGCGACGGTGTCGCCGCGCTCGGGCTCACCGAGCTGTTCCTCGACACGTGGACCTTCGGCGACGACGACCGAGAGAGCTACCTCGAGCACGTCGCGCGAACCGGCGCCCGCTCGCACGACTGGCCGCGCACTGACTCGGGCGCGATCGACGAGACGCACCCGAGCATCGGGGCGTGGCGGGCGGATGCCGTGACTGGCTTCGTCGCGAGGGTCGCCGCGGTCGCGGCATCCCACGGCCTCGCGCTCGAGGTCGAGGTTCGTGCGCAGTGGCACGGCCCGACGAACCGTGACGGCCAGGACTACGCAGCGCTGCTCGGCGTTGCCGACCGGCTCGTGGTGTGGGCGTACTTCGCGCTTGCCGGCCGCGAGCCCGACGAGGTCGAGGCACTCGTGCGCGCGCTGCCGGGCGGGGATCTTGCGCGGTACGTGGTGTCGATCGGCATGTGGGCGAAGGCCGCCGGCGGCGGCGCGCGGGTGCTCTCGACCGCCGAGCTGCGCCGCGGGCTGGAGGCGGCCGTGCGGGGTGGGGCCGTGGCATCCACCGTCGTGCCGGCGAGCCTGCTCGACGAAGCGCACTGGCAGGAGCTCCGCGTGCTCTGGAATCCGGCGCGGGAGCCTGCGGCCGTGCGGATCCGCCGTGCTGAGGCGGGCGAGGCGCTCATCGCGGCAGAGCTCTACCTCGCGTCGCGAGCGGCCGCGGGCAATCTCATCCCGCCCCCGGCGCACGACGCCGACGACACTCGGCGCTGGATGCGCGACGACTTCATGCCGCGCGCCGAACTGTGGTTCGCGGTCGACGAGGATGACACTCCGCTCGCGCTGCTCGCTCTCGAGGGCGAAGACTGGCTCGAGCAGCTCTTCGTGCTGCCGCGCGCGCAGGGCCGTGGGATCGGGGCGGCGCTCGTCGAGCACGCCAAACGCGAGCGTCCCGCCGGCCTGCAGCTCTGGGCCTTCGCGTCGAACACCCCGGCGCGGCGCTTCTACGAGTCGCACGGGTTCGTCGCCGTCGAGCAGACCGACGGGTCGGGCAACGAGGAACGCGCACCCGACGTGCGCTACCGGTGGATGCCGCGCGCCCGCCATGCCCAGCACCGCTCCCGGCCGCAGACGCCGATGCGAGACTGAACGCATGACCAAGACGCTCCGCGCGCAATGGTGGGCCGTCACCATCCCCGTGGCCGGCGTGATCATCCTCATGCTCACGTGGAACCTCGAGCACCTGCCCCTCTGGGGCGTGCTGATCGTCGGCGGAGCACTCGCGGCCGTGGTGCTCGTCGCGGTGCACCACGCGGAGGTGATCGCGCACCGCGTCGGCGAACCGTACGGTTCGCTCGTGCTCGCGGTCGCGGTGACGGTGATCGAGGTCGGGCTCATCCTCACGCTCGTGCTCGCGGGTGGCGAGGGCACCGCATCGCTCGCGCGCGACACCGTGTTCGCGGCCGTGATGATCACGACCAACGGCGTCGTCGGCCTGTCGCTGTTCGTCGGATCGCTCAAGCACGGCATCGTGCGCTTCAACAGCGAGGGCACCGGCGCGCTGCTTGCCGCCGTCGTCACGCTGTCGGTGCTCTGCTTCGTGCTGCCCGTGGTCACGAACGGCGGCGAGAACCAGTTCACGCAGCCGCAGCTCATCTTCGCCGCGGTCGTCTCGCTCGGGGTCTACGCGCTCGTCGTGACCACCCAGACGCTGCGTCACCGCGACTTCTTCCTGCCGGTGCCGACCGGCCGCGACACGGCGCTGCTCAAGACCGACGACGGCGACGACAGCGACGAGGAACACGCGACGCCGCCCACCAATGGCGCGACCGTGATCAGCCTGATCCTGCTGCTCGTCGCCCTCGTTGCCGTGGTCGGGCTCGCGAAGGTCGCGTCGCCCTCGATCGAGACCGGCCTCTCCGACGCAGGCCTCCCGCAGACCTTCCTCGGCGTCGTGGTCGCGCTGGTCGTGCTGCTGCCCGAGTCGATCGCGGCGGTGCGGGCGGCCTCCCGCAATCGCCTGCAGACGAGCTTGAATCTCGCCTACGGGGCGGCGCTCGCGGGCATCGGCCTGACGATCCCGACCATCGCGATCGCGTCGCTGTTCCTCGTGGGCCCGGTGCTGCTCGGACTCGGCGGCACGCAGATCGTGCTGCTCACCCTCACCGCGGTCGTGAGCACGATCACGATCGGGATGGGACGCTCGACGCGCCTCCAGGGTGGTGTGCACCTCGCGATCTTCGCGGCGTACCTGTTCTTCTCGATCGCGCCGTAGGCCCCCGCTCCCGCCGGTCGAGTGCGCCGGCGCGCGAGGCTAGACGCGGGCGAGCTCCTCGGCGATCGCGTTCAGGCCCGCCTCGACCTCGGCGAAGGAGGTGGAGAGCGGCGACATCCCGAGCCTGATGCCCGTCGGACGCCGGAAGTCGGGGATCACGCCGCGCTTCCACAGGCGCGGCATGATCGCCTCGAACGACGGGTGGTCGAGGGTGATGTGCCCGCCGCGGCGGTCGGGGTCGCGCGGGGTCGAGAGCACCGCGGACGGCAGCAGCTCGTCGGCGACTTCGACGCCGAACGACGTGAGCGCGACCGACTTCGCGCGCACGGCAGCGATGCCCGTTCCCAGTGCGCCTCCAGCACCCACGGGCTCGGTGCCGTCAGGGGTGCGGTTGGCGGCGCCCGCCTCGTCGATGAGCGCGATCATGTCGCGCATCGCCTGCATGCCGACGATCGGCGGCGTGCCGCTGAGGAAGCCGCGGATGCCGCGTGCCGGCACATACCCCTGCCCCATCTCGAACGGCGCCTCCGACCCGAGCCAGCCATGGATGGGCTGCCGCAGCTCCGCCTGCCGCAGGGCGGCGACGTACACGAACGCGGGAGCCCCCGGCCCGCCGCCCAGGTACTTGTACCCGCACCCCACCGCGAGGTCGGCGTGCCACGCGTCGAGCTGCACGGGCACGACACCGGCCGAGTGGCTGAGGTCCCAGATCGCGAGCGCACCCGCGTCGTGCGCGAGCCGGGTGAGCGTGGGGGCGTCGGCGAGGAATCCCGATCGGTACGCGACGTGGTTCAGCAGCACGAGCGCCGTGCGGTCGGAGAGCTGCTCGGCCAGCAGGTCGGGGGTGACGCCTGCCGAGGCATCCGTCTCGATCCAGCGCACGGTGAGCCCTCGGTCGGCGGCGATGCCCTCGAGCACGTAGCGGTCGGTCGGGAAACTGTCCCGATCGATGACCACTTCGTCGCGTCCCGGTCGCGCGTCGATCGCGGCGCGGATGGCCTTGTAGAGCAGCACGGTCGTCGAGTCCCCGACCGCGACCTGGCCGGGGGCGGCGCCGAGGCAGACCCGCCCGAGCTCGTCGCCGATCGCGAGCGGGAGGTCGAGCCATCCCTCGTCCCAACTCCGGATCAGGCGGTCGCCCCACTCCTGCTGCAGCATCGTGGCGATGCGATCGATGGATGCCGTCAGCGGCCGCCCGAGCGAATTGCCGTCGAGATACGCCACGAGTCCTTCGCTCGCGGCGAACCGATCCCGCAGCGCCGCGAGCGGATCCGCGGCGTCGAGCTGCTCGGCCGAGGTGGATCGATCCATCACTTGAGGCTACCGGCGGTGATGCCCTCCGTGATCTGGCGGTTGAAGACGATGTAGATCACGACCATGGGGATCGTGATGATCGACAGGGCGGAGAACAGCAGCCCGTAGTCGGTGACATACCGGCTCGAGAACGCGAGGAGCCCGGTCGGGATCGTCTTGAGTGCGTCGTCCTGGATGTACAGCAGCGCGAGCAGGAACTCGTTCCAGCACGCGAGCGCCGAGAACACGGCGACGGTCGCGAGCCCCGGGCGCAGCAGGGGCAACGCGATCAGTGCGAACATCCGCAGGTCGCCTGCGCCGTCGATGCGCGCCGCCTCGAACAGTTCCTCGGGCAGCGCGTCGAGGTACACCTTGAGCAGGTAGGTCGCGAGGGGGATGCCCATCGCGGTGTACGGGATGATGAGCGCGAGCCGCGTGTCGGTGAGGTACAGGTCGCGGAAGATCGTGCTCTGGGCGATGAAGTACGACTGCAGCGGCAGCAGCAGGCCGAGCGCGAGCGCGCCGAGCAGCAACGCGCTGCCCCGGAACCGGTAGCGGCTGAACGCGAAGGCGGCCGCAGCGGAGAACGCGAGGATGAGCAGCACCGAGACGCCGGTGGTCACGACGCTGTTGAACGCGTACTGGCCGATGTTGCCGACCTCCCAGGCGGTGGCCCACCGGGAGAAGTCGATCGTGGTCGGCAGCGAGAACGGCTCGCGGAAGATCTGGGAGTTCGTCTTGAAGCTCGAGAGCACCATCCACACGAGCGGGAAGAAGAACACCGCCGCGATCGCGACGAGGGCGATCGTGAGCACGATCCGGGAGATGCGCAGCGTCACGAGCGCACCCCCACCCTGCGCAAGCGCATGAACAGCACTCCGACGAGCACGACGACGATCGTGAGCACGACGGCCATCGCCGAGCCGTAGCCGACCTCGCCGTTGCGGAACACCGCGCGAACGAGGTAGGTGGTCGGGATCTCGGTCGTGTAGTACGGCCCGCCGTTGGTGAGCACGTAGAACAGGTCGAACCCCTGGAAGCCCCCCGTGACGCACAGCAGCACACCGACCTCGACGGCATTGCGGATCATCGGCACCTTGATGCGCCAGAACAGCTGCCACTCGTTCGCGCCGTCCAGCCTCGCGGCTTCGATCACCTCGGACGGGATCTGCTTGAGCGCCGCGTAGAAGATCGTCAGGTAGAAGCCCGCGAACACCCATCCCGACACGACGCAGATCGCGAGCAGCGCCGTGGCCGGGTCGCCGAGCCACACGCGCTGCAGGTCGGTGAGCCCGATGGCCTCGAGCATCGCATTGACGAGGCCGAAGTCCGGGTTGTAGACGAACGACCACAGCACCGCCACCACGACCATCGGCAGCATGACGGGTGTGAAGATCGCGACGCGGAACCAGATCGCGCCGCCGCGTCTGGACGCGACGATGCCGGCGAGGGCGAGTCCGACGAGCACCTCGAGCACGAGGGTCGCGGCGATGTAGCCGATGACATGGATGAACGAGTCACGGAACAGCTGGTCCGCGGCGATCGCGACGTAGTTCGCGAACCCGACGAACTCCATCGCGCCGTAGCCGTTCCACTCGGTGAGGCTGTAGAACGCGGTCATCACCACCGGCACGAGCACCGCGAAGGTGAACACGGCGATCGCCGGCACCAGGAAGAGATACGGCACCCAGGGTCGGGTGGCTTTCACGAACTGCTCCTTCGATCGATGGATGCCGCGGACGAAGCACCGGGTGCGATCGCCCGCCCCGCTTCGGGTACGGGGCGGGCGACCGGGTCTAGCCGACCGTGGCGGCGAGTGTCGCCACGGCCTCGTCGGGGGTGGACTGTCCGCCGAGCACGGCCGCGAGCGCCGCGTAGAACGCCTCGGCGGTCTTGAGGTCGTATCCGGTGTCGGGCGGGTTGATCACGGTGCCGCTCTCGGAGAGCAGTTCGTTGAGCCGCACGGTGCGCTCGTCGATCGCGGTGCTGTCGGCCGCGCTCAGCGCGATCGGCACCGCCTCGGCCTCGATGAAGGCCTCGACGTTGGCAGCGTCGTTGAGCATCGCGAGGAATTCGACGGCCTTGTCGATCTTCGAGCTCTTCGCGTTCACGACGTAGCCCGTGACGACGCCGATCACGCTGTCCTGGTCGCCGGCACCCGGCATCGAGGGCAGGTTCACGAAGTCGAAGTCCAGGTCGGGTGCTTCATCGATCGCCCAGCTCACCAGCCACGACCCGATCGCGTGCATCGCGGCCTTGCCCTGGAAGAACAGCTGCGCGCCCTCGTTGTCGTCGATCGCGTTCGCGCTGTCGTTCACGCACTTGTGGTCGGCGAGCTCCTGCACGTAGCCGAACGCCTCGACCCACTCGGGGGTGTCGAACGAGGTCTCGCCCTTGAGCGCGCTGTCGTAGGCATCCTCGCCGACGACCCGCGACACGAGGTGTCCGAGCCAGTTGCCCGCGGCCCAGAGATCCTTGTTGCCGCTCGCGATCGGAACGATCCCCGCGGCGTCGAGCGCGTCACAGGTCTCGAGCAGTTCATCCCACGTGGTGGGCGGCTCGAGGCCCTCGGCAGCGAAGAGCTCGGCGTTGTACCAGAGCACGTTGGTCACGTCGGCGATGTGCGGCACCATGCGGATGCTGCCGTCGATCGTCGCCGCGGCGAACGCGGACTCGTCGAACAGGCCCGTGAGCGGACCGTCCTCGACGTACTCGGTCAGGTCGGCGGCGAAGCCGTCGGCGTTGCGGGTCTCGAGGCGGCTGCCCACCCACTCGAAGTAGATGTCGGGAGCGTTGCGGCCGCTCAGCAGGTTCGGCAGGCCGATCGTCTGGTACTGGTCGTCGTCCTGGTAGTTCATCTCGACCGTGTAGCCGGGATTCGCCTCCTCGAAATCGGCGGCCACGGCATCCCACACGCGGATCTGCGCTTCGCCCGGCGAGCCCATCGCGATGCGCAGCACCTTGTCATCACCGCCCGGCGAACAGCCGGTGAGAACGAGGGATGCCGCGGCGATGGTCGCCGCGACCGGGATGACGTGCTTCCAGCGGATGTTCATGGGGTTGCCTCCTTGGATGATGGAACGGTGCGGGTGGTGGTGCGGGGAACTGGTGGTGCGACGAGATCGGTGAGCGTCATGTCCAGTGCGTCACCGAAGACCCGGCGGCGGGCGTCGATCAGCTGGTCGCGGAGGGCGACGAGGTCGGTGGATGCCGCGGCATCCAGCCGCCCCTCGGCGGCGAGCTCGGCGATCCGCTGCAGGGCGAGCGCTCCCACCCGGAACGAGCGGATCCACGGCTCGGCCTCCGCGACGAGCGCGCGGTTCACGACCGCCCCGCCGAGCAGGTGCTCGGCGGCCGCGAGCGCGCGCGACGCGTAGTCGCCGAGCTCGTCGGCGGCCTCGCGATCCCGCCCGAGGTGCTGCAGCAGGGCGAAGCGCTCGAGGGCCGCGACGAGCTCCGGGGCGTCGTCAAGGCTCAGGCACGACGAGCGCACCGTGTCGGCGAACATCGCGAAGGCCGGAAGGTCGTGCTCCGAGCCGACGACGTCGCGCAGCGCCACCCGCCAGCTCGCCTCGGGGTCGTAGTCGGCGGGCGACCACAGGTAGTCGGCGATCGTCGCGAACGCGATCTTCGACGACTCGGCGTACTCCATGCCGTTGGCGATCACCCCGCGCGACGCCGAGTCGAGGTCGGCGGCGCGGCCGCGGTACGGCCCGAGGTGCAGCTCGTGGGTCATCGCGACGTCGTTGACCGGGTAGTTGTCCCAGTAGAGCGGCGGCCGGCCGGTCGACTCCGCGAACACGAGCGCGTCGTCGAGGTCGAGGCTCGGCGAGCAGATCAGGCGACCGGTCCAGAAGAGGTCGACGTCGGCGTCCACACCAGCGCCCAGCCGGGTGATGTACGGCTCGGTGCCGTAGCCGAAGTACTGCGTCGGGCACACCATGAGCCGCGCCCCGTCGGGCAGTCCCGCCCGCACAGCGGCGGTGAGGTCGGCGTGCGCGCTCGCGAGGTCCGGCCAGGCGGCGAGGTCGTCGTCGTACTGCAGGGTGGCGGGGATGTCGTCGAGCAGGAGGCCGAAGGAGGTGACGCCGAGCGGGGTGACGCTGCGCAGCTTGGTGATGAGGGCCGCGACATCCACGGGGTCGGAGTAGCGGATGCTCAGGCCGGGCGAGAGGCAGTACACGAAGTCCACGCCGACGCGGTGGCACTCCCGCACGAGCTCGTCGAGCCGCGCGAGCTCGTCGCCCGTGTACTCCGCGCGCCAGTCGCGTCGCATGAGCGGGTCGTCCTTGGGCGTGTACACGAAGGTGTTCATGCCGCGATCGGCGATGAAGCGAACGAGGTCGAGTCGCTGTGCGTGCGTCCACGGCCTGCCGTAGAAGCCCTCGACGATCCCGCGCACGGCGAAGGCCGGCGTGCCGGTCTTGCCGACGCCGTACCCGCTCGGGCGCTCGGACATCTCAGGCACCGACGCTCGTGCCGAAGCGGGAGTTGGCTGCGTCGCCACCCGACAGGTTGCTGCTCGTGTACACCTCGGGGTGGTGCCCGGCGACGACGAGCCGCTGCACGGTCTCGGCGACGACGGCGTTGATGACCGCGGCGCCCACCACGGTCGAGGTCGGCGCGACCCGCTGGTCGAAGCCGTCGATCTCCACGGCCGCATCGCCCACGACTCCGCCGTTGTCGATCACGACGTCGGCGAGCTCATGCAGGCGCGGACGTCCGGAGTCCCGCGCCGCCGACGACGTCGCGTGGGTGAGGCTCGTGATCGCCACCACCTTCGCGCCGCGCGCGTGGATGCCCGACGCGATCTCCGACGTCACCGCATTGCTGCCCGAGTTGGATGCCACGATCACCACGTCGCCCGCCTCGACCGCGTGGTCGTCGAGCAGCGCCGCGGCAAGCCCCGGCAACCGCTCGAGGCTCGTCGAGAGCGTGGCGCTCGAATGCAGCATGAGTCCCTCGAACAGGATCGGACGCACCCGCACGAGGCCGCCCGCACGGTAGTAGAGCTCTTCGGCGAGCATGTGCGAATGGCCGGTGCCGAACGCATGCACCGCGTGACCCGAGCCGATCGCGGCGACGAGCAGGTCGGCGGCCGCCGACAGGTTGGGCCACTCGACGGTGCTGAGGCGACGAATGAGTCGCTCGATCGTGTCGAGGTAGGCCGGTCCGGGGGTCGCAGCGCTCTCGCTCATCGGGTGTCCGTTCGTTCGGAGTGGTCGGTGGCGTGCCAGTGGTGGATCAGTGCGCCGTAGCGGTCCGGGTACGCTCCGGTTCCGAGGCCCAGCGCGCCCGCGAGGGGGTCGCCTTCGGCCTCCCGCACGACCGCGGCCGGAGCGCGCTCTGCGAGCGAGGCACGCACGCGCTCGCGGAGCAGACGCGACTCCTCCAGTACGCGGCCACCGAGTGCGACGGTCACGACGTCACGGCCGGCGACCCGCCCCGCGGCGGTCGCGGCGGTGCACGCGAGGTGCTTGGC
>JALYWB010000090.1 GCA_030852935.1 Actinomycetota bacterium
GTCTCGCGCTGGAGTCGTTCAGGGTTCTTCCGGTGCTTGCGTTGCAACTCGGCAAGCTTTGGCGCGAGCCGGGCGCGGGTACGCTCAGCCTTCGCCTGCGAGATGCCGACCGGAATGAGGGCTGCACGTACCAGCAGGGTGACGAGCACGACGGCCGCCGCGGCGCTCGAGACTCCGATAAGCGGTTCGAGCATGGCGGCGAGCGCCATGAGCACGGCGTGCGCGCCGTCGAGCAGCGCGGCGATGGGCGGGAAGGCATAGAGGTCCATTGGGGTGTCCTTGCGGTCGAGGGATGCGGGATCCGTCTGGCCGCGAAGGGCGGATGCGTCGACCGACGCGCCTCCTCGACGGGAGGTGCCGATATCGGTCGGATGTCGCTACGCGGCCGGGATGCCGCGACCCGGCGCCCTGGGCCGGGGCCTGCCCGCCGCGTCGGGGTCGCTCTGCGCGATGAGCCGGCCCGGATCCGCGGTCTGTCGCAGCCGCGTCGAAGCAGTGCTGGAGTCGGCGGCGACGAGCGCCGGGACGGCGCGCCACGCGGTGACCACGAACGCGACGGCAGCGGCGCCGAGCACCGCGACGAGCAGCACGGTGACCTGTGCGTTCGAGGCGAGCGCGACCTCGAGCGAGGCCTGCGTGTACCGCAGCAGGGCGGTGAGCAGCTCGATCACGTCGTCTCCAGGGGTCACAGCCGACATCCGTCGACCCGACCACGCTAACACCGCACCCGCGGCGACCGCTGTGGAACTTCGGGTTCAGTCCCGAACGCGATCGAGCGGATGACGGGAGTCCGCCATCCGCTCGATGCGTGTCAGGTGTGCCGAAGTCAGGTGGTGCGGCTCCGGTTGCGGGTGATGAGGCCCCAGATCAGCAGCACGATGATCGAGCCGGCGATCGCGAGCAGCCAGGTGCCGAGGTCCCAGAACTCGGTCAACGGCCGGTTCAGGATCAAGCTGCCGAGCCAGCCGCCCAGGAGGGCACCGATGACTCCGAGCAGCAAGGTGACGAACCATCCGCCGCCCTGCTTGCCCGGGAGGATCAGCTTGGCGATGGCCCCGGCGATGAGGCCGAGGATGAGGAATCCGAGGAAACTCATTTGTGCTCCTTCGTTTCAGGGGTGACTGAACCAAACCACGGCGGGTGACTTCGCCGCAACCCCTTGTTGCGCGTGTCGAGTTCGCGATATGTGCGCACTCTCCCGCTCGTGTGAGCGCGCCGCTGGGCATCACGAGCGCGGTCGGACTCGCGCCGGCGTGAGCGAGGGATGCGTGGCGTTGGAGCCGGTGGCTCGGGCAGACTGGTCGCGTGAGCCAACCGCCCAGCTCGTGGGTGCTGCACGTCGACCTCGACCAGTTCATCGCGGCCGTCGAAGTGCTGCGGCGCCCCGAACTCGCAGGTCTGCCCGTGATCGTCGGTGGTCGCGGCGACCCGACCGAACGCGCGGTGGTCTCGACGGCCTCGTACGAGGCGCGCGAGTTCGGTGTCGGCTCGGGGATGCCGCTCCGCATCGCCGCGCGCAAGGCACCCGATGCGGTGATCCTGCCGGTCGACGCGGAGACCTACACCGCGGCATCCGAGGAGGTCATGGCAACGCTGCGCGCCCAACCCGGCGCCATCGTGCAGGTACTCGGCTGGGACGAGGCATTCCTCGGCGTGCGGACCGACGATCCCGAGTCGTACGCACGGCGGCTGCAGCGGGCCGTGCTCGAGCGCACCCGGCTGCACTGCAGCGTGGGCATCGGCGACACGCTCGTGCGCGCCAAGATCGCCACCGGCTTCGGCAAGCCGCGTGGCGTGTTCCGGCTCACGGCCGAGAACTGGCTCGAGGTGATGGGCGACCGGCCGACGATCGACCTCTGGGGCGTGGGGGCGAAGATCTCGGCGCGGTTGGCCGGGCACGGCATCACGACCGTCTCCGAACTGGCCTTCGCCGACCCCGCCGTGCTCATCGCCGAATTCGGCCCGAAGATGGGACCGTGGTACGGCCTGCTCGGCCGAGGCGAGGGAGTCAGCGTCGTCGACGACACGCCCTGGATCGCCCGCGGGCACAGCCGCGAGACGACGTTCCAGCAGGACCTCACCTCGCCGTATCAAGTTGACGACGCCGTGCGCGAACTGGCCGATCGGGTGTTCGAGGATGTGGCCGCCGAGGGTCGGCCCGTGATCGGCCTGACGCTCAAGGTGCGGTATGCGCCCTTCTTCACGAAGACCTACCAGCGGAAGATCCCCTCGACAGCCGATCGTGAGACGGTGGTGGCGAAGGTGCTGCAGCTCGTCGCGGATCGCGTCGAGCCCGACCGGCCGATCAGGTTGCTCGGGCTGCGCGCCGAGATGCCGATGCCCGACGAGGCCCGCGACGGGCACACCCCAACGCGAAGTGGATGGTGAGCGCTCGATCACTCGGCAACGTCACGATGGCCCTGCGACCCGGGCGGCCGCCACTGCCGGGGCGGCACCGTCGAACCAGGGTCGGCCGTGGCCGGGCAGCACGACCGTCGCTCGCGTCTCGGCGATCGCGGTGAGCGACGAGAGCGCCTGCCGGCTGTCGGCGGTCGCAGCGCCCGAGACGATCTGTGGTCCGATTCCTCCCGTGTAGGGGTTGTAGGTCACCAGTGCGTCGCCGCTGAGTACCGCGTCGGCTTCAGGCAGGTGCAGGGCGCAGTGCCCATACGTGTGCCCGGGCGTGAAGACGACCCGCGGATGCCCCGGCACGCCCAGGTGCTCACCGGGCACCATCGGCACGAGGCCGACGATGCCGCGAACGCGCAGGGCGCCGGCTCGCAGCATCCCGAACAGCGCCGGTACAGCCTTCGGGTGCCGGATCGGATAGATCAGACGCGGGTTCTCGTGGGCATAGCGATACGGATGCTCGGCGATGTACTCCTCCTTCACGTGTCCGTGCACCGGAACGTTCCACTCGTCTCGAGCGCGGCCGGCGAAGCCCAGATGGTCGAAGTGCGCGTGCGTGAGCACCACGGCACGTACGTCTTCCGGACTGCGGCCGATGGCACGGATCGCGGCGGCCATGATCGGCCACGTCTTCGGGTGAGCCGTGTCGACGATCGTGAGCGCTCCCTCTTCCTCGAGGAGGTAGCAGTTCACGTACGCGTGCTGCAGCAGATGCACGCCCGGCGCGATTCCACGAAACAACCGGGGCCGTCCGCCGCCATGGAGTGTGTCATCGCGGGAGATTTCCTTGGTCATCTCACCCTCCTCCGGCCTTCTGCGCAGCGGCATCCGTTCGACTCTGAGCGCACTCGGCCACCGCGGCAATCCCCTTGACCCGGTTCTGCTCGGGTGCTTTCGTGGGCTCTCCCGGGTTCCGCACCGAGACCACGATCGAAGGAGCAGCTGATGCGAGCCATGGTGTACCGCGGACCGTACAAGATCAGAGTGGAGGAGAAGGAGATCCCGCGGATCGAGCATCCGAATGACGCGATCGTTCGGGTCGAGTTGGCAGCGATCTGCGGCTCCGACCTGCATCTGTATCACGGCATGATGCCCGACACCCGCGTGGGCCAGACGTTCGGACACGAGTTCATCGGCACCGTCGTCGACGTCGGGTCGTCGGTCGAGCGGCTGAAGCCCGGCGATCGGGTCATGGTGCCGTTCAACATCTACTGCGGTTCCTGCTACTTCTGCGAGCGCGGACTGTACTCGAACTGCCACAACGTCAACCCGAACGCCACGGCCGTCGGCGGCATCTACGGCTACTCGCACACCTGCGGTGGCTACGACGGCGGGCAATCGGAGTACGTACGAGTACCGTTCGCCGACGTCGGCCCTGCGGTCATCCCCGACTGGATGAACGCCGAGGATGCACTCCTCTGCACCGACGCGCTCGCCACCGGCTACTTCGGTGCGCAACTCGGCGACATCGCAGAGGGCGACACGGTCGTGGTGTTCGGCGCGGGTCCCATCGGCCTGTTCGCCGCGAAGTCGGCGTGGTTCATGGGCGCCGGGCGTGTGATCGTCGTCGACCATCTCGAGTACCGCCTCGACAAGGCACGCAGCTTCGCGCACGCCGAGACCGTGAACTTCGCCGAGGTGGACGATGTCGTCGTGCACCTCAAGCGTGACACCGATGGACTGGGTACGGATGTCGCGATCGACGCCGTCGGCGCGGAGGCCGACGGCAACTTCACCCAGCACGTCACCGCAGCGAAGTTCAAGCTGCAGGGCGGGTCACCGGTCGCGCTGAACTGGGCGCTGGACTCGGTGCGCAAGGGCGGCACCGTCTCGGTGATGGGCGCCTACGGCCCCATCTTCAGCGCGGTGAAGTTCGGCGATGCGATGAACAAGGGGTTGACCCTGCGCACGAACCAGTGCCCGGTGAAACGACAATGGCCTCGACTGTTCGAGCACATCCGCAACGGCTACCTCAAGCCGAGCGACATCATCACCCACCGCATCCCCCTCGAGCACATCGCCGAGGGATACCACATGTTCTCGGCGAAGCTCGACGGCTGCATCAAGCCGGTGATCGTGCCGAACGCCGCGTGAGGAGGATCGACATGCCGTACACGTCAGCACCGCACGAGCACCGCGTGGACCGCGATGAGCTGCGACGCCGGATCCCCGGCTGGGGCGTCGATGTGGACCCCGCCGACCGCCCTGCCGTGCCCCGCGAACGCAAGGAGCCGGGTGGCACGGGGGCGCACTGGACCTTCCCGGAACGTCAGGTGGAGTCGTACCCGCGCGAGCGATCGATCGAGCATCAGGAGCTTCCTCCGGTATTCGGCACCGTGGCACCGCTCAAGGGGGTATCGGGTGTCATCCGTCGATACGCCTACGCACGGTACAGCGAGGGTCGCGCAGCACACTGGCTGCTGCTCATCCTCGGTGACCGGGTCGACGCGATCGAGAGCCACGTTCGCTCGTTCGCGACCGCCAGGCCCGACAATCCCATCACGGAGACCGGAGTATTGAGCGAAATCCGGCGGCACGGCTTCTCTTCGCGATTCCGCACGCGGCGCGCCGATCAGTCGCATCAATGGATCGATCCCATCATCGTCGCCGGCCCGTGGGTGCTCGCGGGCGTCGC
>JALYWB010000172.1 GCA_030852935.1 Actinomycetota bacterium
GACCTCATGCTGCTGCGTGAGGTCGGCGACGAAGGTGGAAGCCCCGGTCTCGGAGGCGAGAGCCTGTAGCCGTTCCTCGCGGCGGGCGACGGCGACGGCCTCCCACCCGGCCGCGCGGAACGCCCGCACCGTGGCTTCACCGATCCCCGAACTCGCACCGGTCACGACCGCCCGCAGCACATTCATGCGCCCATTCTGCCGTGTGACGCGGGTTGAGGGGGGAGCGCCAGCGACCGTCTTGAAACCCACGCTTGAGTCGACGATTGGTTTCGAGACGCCCCTCCGTCGCCCTCAACCCTCGACTCCGTGCGGTTGAATGGAGCGATGCAGACGAGGCCGCGGGGTGCGACCCAGACCCGGCGCCGGCGGGTGCCGCTCTGGGACAACGCGAGGTGGGTCGCCATCACCCTCGTGGTGATCGGGCACGGCATCCTGCCGCTCATCGGCGAGGACGACGCCGCCTACAGCGTCTACCTGTTCATCTACTCGTTCCACGTCGCCGTGTTCGTCATGGTGAGCGGGTACTTCGCAAAGTCGGGACCGCCGAATGCTCGAGCGCTCCGGCAGATCCTCACCGACATCGTCTTCCCCTACTTCATCTTCGAGACGATCTGGACCGTCATCCGCTGGGCGCTCGGCGGGTCGTTCGACCTCGACTACACCACCGCATCGTGGACGCTCTGGTTCCTCATCGCGCTCGCAGTGTGGCGAATCGTCCTCCCCTACCTCGTGCTCCTGCGCTACCCGTTGCTCATCTCCATCGCGATCTCGATCGGCGCCGGGTACACCGAGACGATCGATTCGACGCTCGCCCTCTCGCGCACGATGGGGATGCTGCCGTTCTTCGTGTTCGGATGGCAGCTCAGGCAGTGGCAGCTCACGTCCAGGTGGCTCGACCTCCCGGCTCGCGTGACCTGGCGGTGGCGGGCCGGCGCCATCGCACTGTTCGCCGCTGCGAGCGTCATCCTGCCGATGGCGATCGAATCGTGGCGCGAGTTCCGGATCCGCCGGTTCATGCTCTACGACGAGTCCTACGTCGCGATCGGCTACGACGAGCCGTGGTCGGGCGCCATCCGGCTCGCCCTGCTGGTGTTCGCGATGATCCTCGCCATGGCATTCCTCACCCTGATGCCGCGCCGCGCGCACTGGTTCACGCCATTCGGTGCCGCGACGATGTACATCTACCTCCTGCACACGTTCGTGCTCTACCCGTTCCGCGAGACCGGGCTGCTGGCCGGCTACCAGCCGGTGTGGGTGCTGCCGGCCATGATCGTCTTCTGCATCGGCATCTCGATCGTGCTGTCACTGAAGTCCGTCAGGAGGGTCTTCCGGCCCGTCATCGAGCCCAGGGCGCGCTGGCTGTTCCGCCCAGAGCCCTCGACGGCGACCGGCACGATCGTGCTTCCACCCGAGGCGCTTCCGCCCGGCCCAGGCGAACCGCCGGGGACGGAGCCGGGGCCGCAGCCCGGAACCGAGTCGACGCCGCCGCAGACACCGAAGTCCGACGGCTGAGCGGCGGCTCGTCGCGGTTACGCCGTGTGTCGGTGCGCGTTGCCGCCACCCGAAGGCGAACGTAACGTGGCTCGCGTTGCGGCGGGTCCGCACATGAACTCGAGAAGGAGACCTCCCATGAGCGAGAACACCGCCGACTGGCGCTTCGAGACGAAGCAGGTGCATTCGGGCGCCGCACCCGACCCCGTGACCAACGCACGCGCCACCCCGATCTACCAGACCACCTCGTACGTGTTCAACAGCGCGGAGCATGCGCAGAACCTGTTCGCCCTGGCCGAGTTCGGCAATATCTACACCCGCATCCAGAACCCGACCCAGGCGGTCGTCGAGGAGCGCGTCGCGGCCCTCGAGGGCGGTACCGGGGCTCTTCTGCTCGCGTCGGGCCAGTCAGCCTCGACGTTCGCGGTACTGAACATCGCCCAGGCCGGCGATCACATCGTCTCGTCCAGCTCCATCTACGGCGGCACGTACAACCTCTTCAAGTACACGCTGGGCAAGCTCGGCATCGAGACCACGTTCGTCGAGAACCAGGACGACGCCGACGAGTGGCGTCGCGCCGTTCGCCCCAACACGAAGCTGTTCTTCGCTGAGACCATCGGCAACCCGAAGATCAACGTCCTCGACATCGCGCTCGTCGCGGACATCGCGCACGACAACGGCATCCCGCTGATCGTCGACAACACGATCGCGACGCCGTACCTCATCCGCCCGTTCGAGCACGGCGCCGACATCATCGTGCACTCCGCCACCAAGTTCCTCGGCGGCCACGGCACCGTCATCGGCGGGGTCATCGTCGACGGCGGCAAGTTCGAGTGGTCGAAGAACGTCGAGAAGTTCCCCGGGCTCACCGAGCCCGACCCCTCGTACCACGGCGCGAGCTACACGACGGTGCTCGGCGACGCGATCGCCTACATCATCAAGGCCCGCGTGCAGTTGCTGCGCGACCTCGGCTCTGCGATCGCACCGGCGAGCGCGTGGCAGCTCATCCAGGGCATCGAGACCCTCTCGCTGCGCATCGAGCGGCACGTGCAGAATGCGCAGGAGATCGCGGAGTGGCTCGACAACCACCCCGACATCGCCTCGGTGAACTACTCGGGCCTGCCCTCGAGCCCGTGGTACGCGGCCGCCAACCGGTACGCCCCGCAGGGCGTCGGCGCGGTGCTCTCGTTCGAGCTCAAGGGCGGCGTCGACGCCGGCCGCGCGCTCGTCGACAACCTGCACCTGTTCAGCCATCTCGCGAACATCGGCGACGTGCGCTCGCTGGTGATCCACCCTGCCTCGACGACCCACTCGCAGCTCACCCCCGAGCAGCAGCTCACGAGCGGCGTCACGCCAGGCCTCGTGCGCCTGTCGGTCGGCATCGAGAACATCGACGACCTGAAGGCCGACCTCGAAGCGGGCCTCGCCGCAGCCCGGGTCGCCACGGAGGCCGCGCGCATCTGACCCGATTCATTCGATGCACGGATGCCGCGGGCCGCTCGGTCCGCGGCATCCGTCGTCTCCGGGCATCTGTCGCGTGTCCGTAACAATCACGGATGATGCCGCGGCATCCGGGAGAATCGGTACATGGACTGGCAGACGACCGCCGACGCGGTGCCCGCGGGCATCGTGTCGGAGGCACGCGCGCTCTCACTCTCGGGGCGTGCCCCTGCGACCGGCGCTTGGCGCGAGGGCGATCCCGTGGGCGACCGCCGGTTCGTGAGCATCGGCGACGTGCCGCTCGAGTCCGGCCGTGTGCTTCCCGCCGCACGTATCGCGTACGAGCACTGGGGCACGCTCTCTCCGCAACGCGACAACGCGGTGCTCGTACTGCACGCCCTCACCGGCGACAGCCACGTGACCGGCCCGGCCGGCCCCGGCCATCCGAGCTCCGGTTGGTGGTCCGACGTCGTGGGTCCCGGCCTCGCGATCGACACCGACCGCTGGTATGTGGTCGCCCCGAACGTCATCGGCGGATGCCAGGGCTCCACCGGTCCCGCATCGCTGGCGCCCGACGGGCTCGAGTGGGCGACCCGGTTCCCCTACCTCACGATTCGCGATCAGGTGCGCGCGCAGATCGCCTTCGCCGCCGAGCTCGGCATCGAACGCTTCGCCGCCGTCGTCGGCGGATCGATGGGCGCCATGCACGTGCTCGAGTGGGCGATCATGGCACCCGACGCGGTCGAGCGTATCGCCGTGCTCGCGGCACCCGCCGCGGCCACCGCCGACCAGATCGCGCTCAATTCGGTGCAGATCGAGGCGGTGCGCACTGATCCGAACTTCCGCGGCGGCGACTACTACGATGCGCCGGACGGCGAGGGGCCGACACGCGGCCTCGCACTGGCACGGCGGATGGCGATGCTCAACTACCGCACCGCGACCGAGCTCAATGGTCGCTTCGAGCGCAGTTGGCAGAGCGGCATCGACCCGCTCGGCGGTGGCGGCAGGTTCGCGGTCGAGTCCTACCTCGACTTCCACGGCAACCGGTTCACGAGGCGCTTCGATGCGAACAGCTACCTCGTGCTCACCGAGGCGATGAACTCGCACGACGTCGGGCGAGGGCGCGGTGGCGTCGAGGCGGCCCTCTCCGGTGTCGAAGCAGCGAGCCTCGTGCTCGGCATCGACAGCGACCGCTACTTCTCGTTCGAGGGGCAGGTGGAGGTGGCCCGTGCACTGCGGCACAGCGTTCACGGCCCGGCACCGGTGCTCGTTCGCTCCGAGTACGGCCACGATGCATTCCTCATCGAGCACGCCGTCGTCGGCGAGGCGCTCAACGCCCTGCTCGCCGCCTGAACGGCAGGCACCACGCGGCATCCGCACCGACTCCGCTACAGTTTTCGAGATGGCGGCACCCCGTGTCGCGATGCCGGACCCTGCCGAGGGGGTGGAGTGAAGCGCATCCACAAGGAACGCGACCGACTGCTTCGACGCCTCGCGCGCGTCACGGGGTTGGTCGGGGCGGCGAGCGCATTCGCCTGCCTGCTCGTGCCGGGCGCGACCGTTCCTGCCCAATTGGCCGTCACGGTGACGACGAGCATCGGCGTGGCCGTACTGGTCGGGGTGCACACCGCGCGCGGCGCGATGGTTCCCGCACTCGCCATCGTCGCAGGCTCGATCCTGCTCATCCTGGTGCTCGGCGCGGGGTCCGTCTCGAACCCCGCGACGATCACCGCAATGGCGGTCACCGGCGGCGGGACCTCGGCATCGGTCGCGATCACCCTCGTGGTGCGGCCACGCGGGCCACTGCTCGTGACCGGGCTCGTCGCTGCGATGCTGGTCGCCGTCTGGGTCGCGTCGGCGTGGGGACACGACGTCCGCGCGGTCGCGGTCGCAACGGTCGCGGGATGGGCCGCCTGCATCGCGCTCAGCACCTGGATGAACCGCGCGATCGCCCATGCCGTCGAGCGCATCGATGAGGTGGGTCGGGCCCACGAGGCGGAACGACTGGCGAGCGAACTCGAGGCGCAGCAGCGGCAGGACGCGCGAGTGCTGCACGACACGGTGCTCGCCACGCTCTCGCTGCTCGCGCACTCGGGCGTGGGCGTCGGCCCGAGCGCCCTCAGGCAGCAGGCGGGCGACGACGCACGACTGCTGCGTCAGTTGCGACTCGGGGCGCCGCTGGACTCCGGCTCCACTGCCATCTTCTCCCCCGAATCCGACCATGACGTGCTGAGCACGACCTTCGAGTCGGTGCGCCAGCGGTTCGCCCGCATGGGCCTCGACGTCAACTGGCACGGGGCCGGGCAACTCGTGCTGCCGCGTGAGACCCTCGACGCGCTCCTCGGCGCCCTCGGCGAATGCCTCGAGAACGTGCGCCGGCACTCCGGCGTGAACGAAGCCGACGTGACGGTGACCGACGACGACCGCACCGTGCGCGCCATGGTCACCGACTCCGGCAGCGGGTTCGAGCCCGAGGCGGTCGACGGCGGCCGCCTCGGGTATGCGGAATCGGTCGTGGGTCGACTGAACACGGTCGGCGGCCGCGCGCGGATCTTCTCGTCGCCCGGCTCGGGAACCACGGTCATGCTCGAGGTGCCGAAGCCATGACCGGAGCCGAACGAGACCGCCCGGCATCGCCGCGCGAGCGCCACTTCCGTCGACCGGATCGCTCGGCGCGCGCAGCGCGCGATGTGCGCGAGAGTCACGGCGGCAGACGTCTCGCGACCGGAGTGACGATCGCGGCTGCGATCATCGTGCTCGCACATCTGGCCCACGCGGTCGCACTGATGCCGTACTTCCCGCCGGGCCCGGGTCCGTGGCCGGCCTGGATCGCACTGGCCGTGATCGTCGGCATCGGCGTGCTCGCGCGCCTCGTCGGAAGGAATCTTCCGAGCTGGCTCTACGTCCTCCTGCTCGTGGGTCTCGCCGTGCCCGTCGGACTCGATGTGTCGGCGACGGCGGGGCTTCTGCACCACGGCGTGACACCCACCGCGGCGGCTGCGGCGGGCGCCGTGCTGATGCCGGTCGCCGCGGTCTGGGGCACGAGGGTCGCCGTCACCGGCGCCGCCGTCATCGCCGCGTTGCTGGCGATCCTGGCCGTGGTGCAGGCGAGCACGGCAGGCGCGTACGCCGTCGTCGGCGTTGCGGTCGCGGCATCCGCGATCGTGCCGGTGCTGCTCGTCGCGCTGGCGATCGGGGGGTTCCGGCGTCTCGTCGGCCTCGAGCTCGACCTCTCGCTCGTGCAGTCGACCATCGGCACCCCGCGCTCGGCCGTCGGGATGCGCGCCTCGGAGGAACTCGCACAGCTCGACTTCGACGCCGAGACGCTGCTCGATGACGTGGGTTCCGGCCGCATCGCGATTCCGCTGCCTCCCGACGCCGCGGAGCGGGCAGGCACCCTCGCCGCCCGGCTTCGCGTGCGACTCATCGAGGGCCGAACCGACACCTGGCTCCGCCACGCGGTCACGGAATCCGCCTACCTCAGCGAGCTCGTCACCGTCGACGATCCGGGGGGATGCGCCGGATTGCTCTCGCAGGGCCAGCGGGATGGCCTCCTCCTGGCGCTCTGGCTCCTCGTCGCCGAGCGGCCGAAGAGCTCAGCACCGCCCATGGCGGTACTCGTCAGGTGCCGCGAGCGGCACGATGACGCCATCGACGCGACGGCACTCGACCTGTCGATCGAGGTCAAAGGTCTCGCGCGCCGCCGTGTGGACCCGGCAACGTGGGACGCTATCGGTAGTGTCGGGGTGCATGGTGTCATGACGAGAGCCGAAGGGTTCCGCATCGATATCGCCTGTGTGACCGAGGCGAACGTGCACGCAGGGAACGCATCGGCCCGTTCGGGCCGCCCGACCGAGGAGAAGCTGAATGGCTGAAACCGACCCGTCGATTCGTCTCGCGATCGTCGATGATCATCGCATGCTCCTGGGCGCGTTGTCCGAGTGGCTCCGCGGAGCGGCATCCGACATCGAGCTCGTCGCGGCCGTGCCGTCGTGGTCGGAGTTGCTCGCCAGCTCGGAGTTCCCCGTCGATGTCGTGCTTCTCGACCTCGACCTGCGCGACAACATCCCCGTTTCGCTGAAGCTCTCGATGCTGAAGAGCGCAGGCGTGCAGACGATGCTCATGAGCACGTATTCAGAGCCGGCGGTCGTGCGCGAGGCGCTCGGTGCGGGGGCGCTCGGCTACCTGGTGAAGAGCGAGCCGGTGGAGAACATCATCGAGGCGATCCGGGCCGCGCGCGTCGGCGAGTCCTACCTCACGCCCGAACTCGAGGTCGCCCTCGCCGAAGAGGGTGCGGTACCGAAACTCTCTGCGCAGGAGCGACGGGTGATGGCGCTCTACGGCGCCGGGCAGCCGGTGAAGGCCGTCGCATTCCAGCTCGGCATCTCGGAGGAGACCGCGAAGAGCTATCTCAAGCGCATCCGCGAGAAGTACCGGGCTGCCGGCTTCGACGTGGGCACCAAGGTGGCGCTCCGAAAGCGCGCCATCCTCGACGGCATCCTGCTGCAGTCCGACTGACGTACCGGCCGGTGATCAGGCGTCGACGACCTCGACCGCACCGGTCGCGTACGGAACGCTCACGCCGCGCCTGCCGCGCACGCGATCGAGGGCGAACGAGGCGACCGCCAGCAGCACGCCCGCGATGGTGAGCACGAGGCCGATCCAGATCGGGGCGACGTATCCGAGCCCTGCGGCGATCACGATGCCGCCGAGCACCGCGCCGAGGCTGTTGCCGATGTTGAGCGCCGAGTGATTGAGCGCAGCGGCGATCGACTGGCTGTCGCGCGCGACATCCATCAGCCTCGCCTGGATCGTGGGCGAAAGCGCGGCGGATGCCGCACCGACGAGGAACACGCCGGTGAAGAGCCCGCCGGGGTCGGTCACCGTGAACCCCAGCAGCACCAGCGCGGCGGCCAGGATCGCGAAGAACACGTACATGCTGCGCCGCACGCTCCAGTCGGCGAGGCGACCGCCGACGAGGTTGCCGACGGTCATGCCGATGCCGAACACGATGAGCACGACCGGAACGAGCGCAGGATCCAGGCCGGTGACCTCTGTGGCCATCGGCGCCACGTAGCTGTACACGGCGAAGAGCCCGCCGAAGCCGATCGCGCCGATGCCGACCGCGAACCAGACCTGCACCCGGCCGAACGCACGGAGTTCTCGTTTCATCGTCGCGTGCGGGTCGCCCGCCTGCCACGGCACGACGAGGAGCACCGCGACGAAGGTGAGCGCGAAGATGGCCGCGACGGCGAGGTACGCGATGCGCCAGCCCGCCGCCTGGCCGAGCCAGGTGATCGCGGGCACGCCGATCACGTTCGAGATGGTGAGGCCCGAGAGCACGAGCGCGACGCCGCGCGCCCGCTTGCCGGGCCCCATGAGGCCCGCGGCCACGAGCGACGCGATGCCGAAGTACGCGCCGTGCGGCAGCGCGGAGAGGAAGCGGGCGACGAGCACCAGTTCGAAGCTCGGCAGCACCGCGGAGGCGATGGTGCCGAGGGTGAATGCGGTGAGCAGCGCGAGGAGCAGTCGCTTTCGGGGCCAGCGGGCGGCCGCGGCCGCGATCGTCGGCGCGCCCACGACGACGCCGAGGGCGTATGCCGAGATGATCCACCCGGCAGAGGCGTTCGCTTCAGCGGGCGACGTCGCGTACACCGACGGCAGCAGGTCTTGGGCGATGTTCGGGAGCAGTCCCATCGCCACGAACTCGGTCGCCCCGATTCCGAAGCCGCCGAGGGCGAGCGCGAGCAGCGCCAGGCGGATGCGCACCGGCGACAGGGTCGACGGCGCCTCGGGGAGGTGGGTCACCCAGCGATTCTCGCATGAATCGAATCGATTCGACCAATCGGATGCCGCGAGCATGACGCCTCGCGACATGACGCACGCCGCGGCGCCTCAGGTGCCGCCGCTCACCCCTTTTCGAG
Organism: Actinomycetota bacterium; assembly: GCA_030852935.1. Taxonomy (GTDB): domain Bacteria; phylum Actinomycetota; class Actinomycetes; order Actinomycetales; family Microbacteriaceae; genus Agromyces. The sequence goes on from JALYWB010000172.1 coordinate 8,856, forward strand.
CGCCGCCTCGAGCCGCTCGACCTTCGCGTCGATCTCGCCCACCCGCCCTGGGCGGATGTCGGCCTTCAAGACCAACGACACCCTGGGTCCGTACTGCGCGATCGCGTCGGTCGCGCGACGGATCACGTCGAACACCTCGTCCCATTCGCCTTCGATCTCGGTGAACATCGACGACGTGCGATTCGGAAGGCCCGATTCCCGAACGATCCGCACCGCCGCGGCGACCGCATCGTGGACGGAGCCCTCCGGTCCTTCGGCACCGCTCGGTGCCAGCGAGAATGCGACGAGCATGATTCCTCCTCGGATGGTTCAGACGGTCGGGAGACCGTGCCGCTCCCCCGTCGTTCCAGCCTGCCACACCGCCCGGATGCCCCACACGGCCAGCAGGACGAGCAGCAGCACCTTCGCGGTGAGCACGAGCACGAACCCCGGGTGGGCGACGAGGAGCCACCCGTACCAGTACGGGTAGATGACGTGCGTGAGCAGGGCGACACCCGCCGCGAGCACCGCGGGCACCACGAAGCGACGGGGCCGAAGGACGAGTCCGAGGATGACGGGTGCCGCGAGCCAGGTCACGAACTGCGGCGACCCGACCTTATTGGCCAGCATGAGCACGACGACGAGCGAGAGCGCGAGCGGCGGCACGAGCAGCCCGAACGTGGCGCCGCGTCGCGCCGCCCGCACGCCGATCAGTGCGACGATGGCCACGCCGAGCGCCATCACCGGCGTCGTGAGGGCCGCCGCGGCATCCGCCCCCGGTCCTTCGATCTGGAAGGTGAGGATCTCACGGTCGTAGACGATGTCGACGCCCGGCACCTCACCGACGATCTGCCAGAGCCACGCCACCGCGAGCGGTGCCTCGATCTGGAGGCCGCGACCCGACTGCTCGGCGATGAAGCCGAGTGCGTTCATGCCCGAGCCGGCGATGATGCTCACGCCGAGGATGCCGACACTCAAGGCCACCGCCACGGTCACGATGTCGAGGCGCTTCCGCGAGGCGATCACGAGGGTCGCGACGAGGGCCGCCGGCCACACCTTGACCCACGCGCCGATGGTGAGCAGCACCGCAGCAACGCGCGGCCGTCCGGCGGCCCACAGGAGCCCCGTGACCGCGAGCGGCACCGTGATCGCGTCGATGCGGCCGAGCGCGATCGGCCCGAGGAGGGCGAGGAATCCCATCCACCACCAGGCCGCGAGACGCCGGGTGCGCGACAGGCGACGGTCGCCGAGCAGGGTCGCGAAGGCGATCGCATCGAGCAGCACCACGATCGCGAGCCAGGTCTGGCCGTACCATTCGGGGCCGAACGCGAGCGATGCCGCCATCGGTGCGAACGCGAGGATCGGGTACACCCACGGCACGTCGATACCCATGCGCACGTACCCGTCAGCGGCGTTCTCGGCCCACACCCGGTACACCGCCGTGACGTCGCCGAGCGGCCAGCCCTGGGCGGTGAGGTTCAGCCAGACGAGCGCAGCATGCACCGCCGCGAACGCGATCCAGAGGGCGGCGCGGGTGGCGAGGAATCTGCGGATGCTGCGACGCGCGGATGCCTCGCGCACGCCGCCGACCGTCATGTGGCGAGCTTATCGAGCCGTCACCG
>JALYWB010000023.1 GCA_030852935.1 Actinomycetota bacterium
GGTGCACCAGCCCTCGGTCGAGATGGGCGCCGAGATGGCGCGCGTGCTCGTGCAGCTCATCGAGGGGAAGGAGGCGCAGTCGACGACGCTGCTGCCGACGAGCCTCGTGGTGCGCCAGTCGAGCTGAGCACCGCGCCTCGCGTCGCACGAGTCAACTGCCCGACTGGTCGCCTTCAGTACCGGAAGCGCACTTCTCGCACAGACCCGAGAGGCTGCTCTGCTCGACCTCGAGGTGAAATCCGCTCACCGCGCGGAGCCGCGCGATGACGCGATCGAGCGCGTCGGTGGGAAGCACCGCCACCGTGCCGCAGGACCGGCAATGGCCGTGCAGGTGTTCTCGACCCGCCGCGGTGGCCGCGAGGTGATAGCGTGTCGCGCCGCCCGCCGTATGCCGGTGGGAGACCACCCCCGTCTCGGCGAGAAGGTCGAGCGTTCGATACACCGTCGCCCGGTGCACGTTCGCGCCATCGAGCAGCGCCGACACCTCGTCTGCAGTGAGGTGTTCTGGCCGGCTCGACAGCGCCGCGAGGACCGCCCGGCGTGGCGCGGTCACCCGCTCCCCCCGCTGCCGCAGCCGTGCCACGGCGACCCGCACCGCGTCGGCCGGGGCGGTCGCGTGCAACCGCTCATGGTCGCGCGAAGGGGTGTCGACGTCCATGTCCCCCATCGTGTCAGCTTGCGCACCGCGATGCGACAGGCACACACCGCGGGCGCGGTCTGCGCTCCAGATGCAATACGGTCGCAAGTGGGCCGGCGGCCCACCGGGGGAAGGGGGCATGTGACCGCGATCGACGAAGCGAGCCCGCGCCCTCCGGTCACGCTTGCGCGTGCGGTGCGCGGCTCGCGACGCCGCACTGCGTGGTGGACGGCTGGTCTCGCTGCGGCGCTGGTGCTCTCTGCCGTCATCACCGTGGGAATCGGCCCGGTCGCCATCGCGCCCGACACGATCGTGCGGATCATCCTCCACCACCTGCTCGGCGGGCCTGCGGACGCATCCTGGTCGGGCGCCGACGAGGCGATCGTGTGGAACGTGCGCATCCCTCGCGTCGTGCTCGGGCTCGCCGTCGGGGCCGGCCTGGCACTGTGCGGGGCGGCACTGCAGGCGATGGTGCGCAATGTGCTCGCCGATCCCTATGTCATCGGCATCTCCGGCGGAGCCTCCACGGGGGCCGCGGGAGCCATCCTCTTCGGGTTCGGAGCGGGAGTCGGCCAGTACGCGCTGTCTGCGAGTGCGTTCCTCGGCGCCCTCGCCGCATCGCTCCTCGTCTTCTTCGTCGCACGATCGGGCGGAAGGGTGACGTCGCTCCGGCTGCTGCTGTCAGGGGTCGCCGTGGGCTACGCGCTCGCCGCCGCGACGAGTTTCCTGATCTTCTCCTCCGACTCTGCCGAGGGCTCACGGTCCGTCATGTTCTGGTTGCTCGGCTCCCTCGGCCTCGCGCAGTGGGATGCGGTACTGGCGATCGTGATCGTCGTCGTCGCCGTGACACTCGCGGCGCTGCTGGTCCGCGCGCGCCGCCTCGACGCGATCGCCGCGGGTGACGAGACGGCGCTGACGCTCGGCGTGTCCCCCGACCGTGCACGAATCTCGCTCCTCGTCATCGTCGCGCTGTGCACCGGAGCGGCAGTCTCGGCGGCCGGCGCCATCGGCTTCGTCGGCCTCGTCATCCCACACCTCGCGCGACAGCTCGTCGGCTCGGTACACGCCCGGATGCTCCCGGTGACGGCGCTGCTCGGTGCGATGTTCCTCATCTGGGCCGATGCACTCGCACGGACGCTCATGCAGCCACGCGAACTGCCGATCGGCATCCTGACCGCCATCGTCGGTGCGCCGTTCCTGCTCATCCTGGTACGCCGCATCACCGCGCGGCGGCCCTGATCCACGAAGGAGATCCACATCGATGCCTGGTACGCGCCGCCGTTCGGCCGCCGCCCTCGGCGTGCTCGTCCTCGCACTCTCCGGGTGCGCCGGAGCTGAAGCATCGGAGCACGCTTCGAGCGGCTCCGGGGGCGTCCCGAGTTATCCGCTCACCGTCACGAACTGCGGCGAAGAGGTCGTGTTCGAGGCGGCACCCGAACGTGTCATCCTGCTCGAGAGTGCCCCGGTGACGATCCTCGACGGCCTGGGCGTGCTCGACCGGGTCGTCTCGCGAGCCGGCACGTTCCCGGCGGACTACTACGATGCGGACCTCGCCGACCGCATCGGACAGATCGAGACGCTCTCCGACGACCTCGATGCCTCGGGCCACTTGACGATGTCGATCGAGGTGGTGCTCGCGCAGGCGCCCGACCTGGCGCTCGGCCTGCCCCAGGGCATCTCCAGGGCAGCGCTGCTGCAGAGCGGAACGAATACGCTCATCCAGCCCGTGTACTGTCCCTCGGGGGTCGGCGACACGTCGTTCGAGACGCTCTACGAGGAGATCATGACGTATGGGAGGATCTTCGATCGCAACGACGAGGCCGACGCGCTGGTCGCTGAGCTTCGCGACCGCGTCGCCGCCGTCGTCGCGGCGACGGCTGACGCCCCGAGGCGCACGGCGGCCGTGCTGTATCCGTCGGTCGGCGGCGGACCGTTGTATGCGTATGGGCGGGCGTCGATGTCGCAACCTCAGCTCGAGGCCGCGGGTTTCGAGAACGTGTTCGCCGACACTGCCGAGCGCGTGTTCGAGGTGAGCATCGAGGAGCTGATCGCCCGCGACCCCGACGTGCTCGTCCTGCTCTACCAGGGCTCCGAAGCCGGTGTGCTCGACGCGGTGGCGAATCTGCCGGGCGGCGAAGCCCTCCGTCCCCTGCAGAACGACGACGTGCTGGTTCAGCTGTTCAATTTCACCGAACCGCCGACGCCGTTGTCGATCACCGGACTGGAGCGCATCGTCGAGCGATTCGGCACCGGATCGTGATCTCGGCCGAGCGGATCAGCCATGCGTTCGACGGAGCGGGCGTCCTTCACGCCGTCACGGTACTCGCGCGGCCGGGCGAGGTCGTCGGACTGATCGGCCCCAACGGGAGCGGGAAGACCACCCTGCTGCGTACGCTCTACCGGTCGCTCGCACCGGATGCCGGCGCGATCATGATCGACGATGAGCCGCTCGCCCGGTACACGCCTCAGGAGCTCGCCCGGGCGGTCGCGGTGGTCGTGCAGGAGTCGCACGGCGAGCTGCCGTTCTCAGTGACGGATACCGTCATGCTCGGACGCAGCCCACACCTCGGCACCTTCCAGCGCCAATCGCGGCGCGACGTCGACATCGCCGCCGACGCGCTGCGCCGGGTCGGGGCCGAGCACCTCGCCGACCGCGACATGGGTGAACTGTCGGGCGGCGAGAGGCAGCGTGTGCTCATCGCGCGTGCGCTGGCCCAGCAGGCCACGCACCTCCTGCTGGATGAGCCGACCAATCACCTGGACATCCATTTCCAGCACGAGGTCCTGGGCCTGGTCCGCGATCTGGGGGTGAGCACCATCATCGTGCTGCACGACCTCAACCTCGCGGCGCGCTACTGCGACAGCCTCGTGCTCCTGCACCGTGGCCGGGTGGCGGCGACGGGGGCGGTCGAGGATGTGCTCGATCCCGCCGTCCTCGAGCCCGTCTACGGCATTCGCATCGAGACGGTGCATGCCGAAGACGGGCAGCTCCAGCTGCTCTTCCGTGCGCCGACGCATTCGCTGCCGTCCGGCCTCGACCACTCGCACACCGACGGGGCCCGCAGGCCGACCATCGGCGTCGACGGCTCGGTTACGGCACGCGCCTGAGGCTGCCGACGAAGGATGCGGCGATGAGGGCGACCCACGTTGTGAGGATGTACGGCCATGTGTAGGTCTCGAACCCTGCGCGGTGCATGAGCAGCGTCACGACCGCCGTCACGACGATCCACGGCAGCGAGTACAGCCACGACGCCACCGAACTGCTCAGGAACGTCACCGCGAGCGCGATCGCGGTGAGCACGCCCGAATAGTTCGCGAGCCCGTTGGCGATCTCGCTCCATGGCTCCCCCATCACGATCGCCGTCGCCGAGCCGAGCCCGCTGCCCACGATGGCGGCCAGACCCACCTTCCAGCTCGCGATGAAGAGGCCCAGGAGGATGAGGGCGCCGGCGACCACGTCGTCGACCAGCACGACCTGTGACACGTTCGTGAGCAGCGAGATGACGAACGCGGCCACAGGCTCGTCTGGAAGGTCGGCTGGGGGCGAGGCCACGGACAGCCGAACCGTGGAGAGTGCGATGAGGGTCGCGACGATCACGAACGGCGCGGTCGTGTAGGGCAGGTCGAACTTCTTCAGCGGCGAGCGGGTGAAGAGGGCATCGATGAGCCGCGTCACGGGCCCGGTGGCGATGCCGCCGGCGAATGCGAGCGCGTACGACCACCACGCCGATCCACCGAGTGCGGCGAAGACCGCTGCGCCGACGAGCGTGCCGCAGAAGGACTGCATGCCGGATGCGACCTGGGCCGAGCTGTAGCCGACGGTGCGACCGCCCAGGATCCCTCCGATCGCGCCGATGATCGCCAGGATTCCCATGCGCCAGTCCGCGATGAAGAAGGCGGCAAGCACGAGCAGGCCCGTGACGACGTTCTGCTGGAAGAAGATCTGCGACGGACCGCGCACGATGGCGAGACCCGATCGTATCCAGGCCGCCGACGCGGCTGCGCTCGCGGTGCTCATTTGCGGATCTGGGGGGCGGGGCGTCCGGTGAGCAACTCGTGCACGGCGGCGGCCGCCGAGGTCTGCACGGCGGCCGAGGTGATCGTGTCGTCGCCGACGAACCGCAACCACGCGCCGCTGTCGCCCGGAAGCACGCTCACGCCGAACCGCGCGCTCTCGTCATCCGACCCGTCGAGCGCGCGAGCCGCCGCATCGTGGAGCGTCTCGGCGATCGCCCGGGCGGATGCGCGAGGTGTGACGACGTACATGGTCGACACGATGTCGCGACCGCCCAGCACTGCGATTCCCCCCACGTGCCCGTCGCGGGGCACGAGCCGGATGCGGTCGAACGCGACGGGTGTCCGGCTGGGGCGCGGGCGGCGCACCTCGAGGTCGCTCGCGAGTGCGGCGTACGCGTTGTGCTCACCGCGAGTGAGCCGTCCGGCGTAGATCACCTCGCCCGTGACGAGCGTCGCCTCGGGATGCAGTGTCACGGCGGTGCGCTGGTAGAAGCGCGAGTCGATGTAAGGGATGAGCGGGTCGGGAAGGTACTCGACGTACGCCCCCTCGGCGATGTCGACGTTCATGAGCGACGTCGCATACCCCGACTCCATGCGGTACACCTTGGTGTGCGCCTGGGTGGTGACGTGGGCCGACGTTCCCGGCCCGAACACGAGGTCCATCCGCTGGCGATCGTTGTGCAGGATGCCGCCCCCGGTCGTCATCAGGTAGGTGTAGGGCATGTCGGGTCGCACCGGGTTGTAGTAGAGCGGCTTCATGATCTGCAGCGGCGACTTCTGGAAGTGGTGCACCAGCTCTGTGCGCCGAGCGTCGCCCGTGCCGCGGAGCGCGAACTCGAGTTCGAGGATTCCGACCTTGCCCGGACTCCCGACCGGCAGGGTATGCGGGTCGGTGCCGTAACGTGCGACCTCGACGGGGACGTGCGAGGCTTCGAAGTGCGCAGGTTGCAGGCGCCACCCACCGTGGAACGCCGTGCCTTCGGCCGCCGTCGGCTCGGCACTGGCGCGGTCGGTCACACGCGCATCCTTGCCCGTCACCCGACCAACTCGCCCTTCGATGCCCGCCAGACGGCCATGATGGTCTCGAAGAGCTCTGCCACCCCCGTGCCGTCCAGTGAATTCGTGAGCACCAGTGGCTTGCCGCCGCGCACGGCGTGCGCATCGCGTTCCATCACCCCGAGGTCGGTCCGCACGTACTGGGCGATATCGATCTTGTTGATGACGAGGATGTCGCTCTCGGTGATGCCCGGGCCGCGCTTGCGCGGCATCTTCTCACCGTTGGAGGTGTCGAGCACGAAGACGAAGACGTCGGCGAGCGCCGGTGAGAACGTGAGCGTGAGGTTGTCGCCGCCCGATTCGTACAGCAGCGTGTCGATATCGGGGAAGCGCTCGAGCATCTCCTCGCCCGCGGCGAGGTTCATGGTCGGGTCGTCGCGAACCGCGGTGTGCGGACACGCACCGGTCTCGATGCCGACGACACGATCGGAAGCGAGGACGCCGGCCAGCTCGCGCCGCACGTGATGTGCGTCCTCCTGCGTGTAGATGTCGTTCGTGATGACGCCCGGGGTTCGCCCCGACGCGATGAAGATGGGAACGAGCGCTTCGGTGAGGGCTGTCTTCCCTGACCCCACCGGGCCGCCGATGCCGACTCGCAGTACGTTCTCGTTCATCTCGCGATGCCTTCCTCTCGTTTCCCGCCTGCGCGTCGCCGCGCGGTGGGCTAGCTGGTGAACAGGCGCGCCTCAGCGCGCTCATGACCCGCCGACATGATGTCGCCGACCGGTGCGAAGCCGCCGATATCGGCGGCGGGACGGACCACGGCATCGGCGGTGATCGACTCGATCAGCGGCTGCACGCGTCGCAGCAGCACCTGACACCCCCGGTGGTCGGTGAGCCGCATGCGCAGGGCAGCACCGGCGAAGCTGACCGCGAACGCGAACAGGTCGGATGCCACGGCCTCCGCCACCGGGACGCCCGTCGCCGCGTAGCAGACCGCCGTCACGACCGGCTGGCACCCGGGCGACTGCTTCGCCTTGATGCGAGCGGCCCACTCCGCGATGTCATCGCCGCCAAGCGTGCCGGCGAAGATCTCGCCGGCGAGGTCGGCGAGCTGCCGCCCGAGACGCCCGGCGGGAACGTGGAGGACGACGTCCTGACCCGGCTGGGCACCGAGAGCGTGCACCGCCTCTGCGCGGGCCTGCCCGCCGACCAGCGCTCGGTCCTGCTGCTGCGGGTGCTCGCCGACGTCACCGTCGAGCAGGTCGCGGCGGTGATGGGCCGCTCGGTGGGTTCGGTCAAGGCGCTGCAGCGGCGCGGCCTGCGCCGGCTGCGCGCCGACCTCGAGGCGGCCGGGACCCCCC
>JALYWB010000027.1 GCA_030852935.1 Actinomycetota bacterium
CGTGGGTCGACCCGGTGACGGCGCAGACCACGATCGTGTCGAAGAACACCCCGAGCTCTCGCTCCTGCGCGGCGACCTCGTGCGCCCAGTTCGCGAAGCCGAGTCCGCCGAGCGGGTGATCGGATGCCCCGGCCGGGATCGGATATGGCGTGCCGCCGGCTGCCTCCACGTCATCGATCGCCTGCTTCCACGACTCCTTGAACCCGATGCCGAAGCCGGCCGGCGAGAGCCGCACGTCGGCGCCCATGAGTCGCGACAGCAGGATGTTGCCGACGCGGTCGTTCACGGCATCCGGCCAGTCGACCCAGTGCTCCTGCACCAGCACCGCCTTCAGGCCGAGGTGCGCGGCGACGGCGGCGACCTGCCGCGTGTGGTTCGACTGCACGCCGCCGATCGACACCAGCGTGTCGGCTCCCTTCGCAAGCGCGTCGGGCACGAGGTACTCGAGCTTGCGCGTCTTGTTCCCGCCGAAGGCCAGGCCGCTGTTGACGTCTTCACGCTTCATCCAGACGCGAGCGCCACCGAGGTGGTCGCTGAGCCGGTCGACCGGATGCACCGGGCTCGGCCCGAACGTCAGCTGGTGTCGTGGGAAGTCGGCGAGGGCCATGGTGCTCCTTGATTCGCGGCAGAATGCAATATATTGCGCTTCCAAGACCCATTGCAGTTCCGAAGCGGCGAGATGTCAAACCGGCGAGACTCCTCCGCCCGTGTCCGCGTTCCACGCGCGCAGCTTGTCGGGGTTCAGCACGATCCAGATGTTCCTGATCCGATCCCCGGATGTACCGAGCGACACGACACCGGTCACCTGACCCTCCTCGACCACGGCGAACCCGGCCTGGCCGTTCACCTCGCGCGGCTCGATGACGGCACCCGCCGGCGCCTTGGCGAGGATGCCGAGCAGCAGGCGGGCGACGTTGTCGGCGCCGACGACGGGGCGGCGCGCCGCGCTCACCCTGCCGCCGCCGTCGCTGACCGTCACGACCTGCGGGTCGAGGATCTCGACGAGCGCAGCGAGGTCGCCGTTCTCGCAGGCCGCGCCGAACGCACTCACGAGCCGTTCGTGCTCCTGCATGTCGGCCGGCTGGGTGCGCTCCTCGCGGATGTGACGTCGAGCGGATGCCGCGAGCTGGCGCGTCGCCGCGGGCGAGCGACCCACGATCTCGGCGATCTCTCCGAACGGCATCGCGAACACCTCGTGCAGCACGAACGCGACGCGCTCGGCAGGTGTGAGCGACTCCAGCACGACGAGGAGGGCCATGCTGACCGACTCGTCGAGGGCGACGCGGTCGAGCGGGTCGACGGCGGGCACCCTGCCGCCCGCGGCATCCGTCGGCACCGGCTCGGGAAGCCACTCGCCGACGTACCGTTCGCGGCGCACCCTCGCCGAATCGAGGATGTTCAGGCAGATGCGCGACGCCACGGTCGTGAGCCAGGCCCGGGGTCGCTCGATCGCCGCCCGCTCGCCGACATCGAGCTGGTACCAGCGCACGTACGCCTGCTGCACCACGTCTTCGGCGTCGTTCCATGAGCCGAGCATGCGGAACGCGAGGTTCATGAGGTGACGGCGCTCGCCGAGCAGCTCGTCGAGGGTATCGGGGTCGGTCACACCTCACATTCCACCGCGGCATCCGGTCGTATGGGATGTGAACACACCATGGCGACGCACCATCCTCTGGATCCTCAACGCACTCGGCGCCTTCGTCGGCGTCTGGGCGCTCTTCTGGCCGCGCGGCTTCCACGACGCCTTTCCGGGCCTCGGCTTCGGCGCGTGGGCGTCGGAGGGCCCGTTCAACGAGCACTTCGTCCGCGACGTCGGTGCGCTCTACCTGGCGCTCGTCGCCGCCGGGATCTTCGCGGCGTTGGCACGGGGGGCGGATGCCGCGATCGCGGTCGGCATCGCCTGGATCGTGTTCTCGGTGCCGCACCTCGTGTACCACCTCGGGCATCTGCACGGCTTGGCGCCGGTCGACGCCATCGCACAGCCGATCGCGCTCGCGCTGACGCTTGTACTGGCGATCCCACTCGTGTTGCCGCCTCGTGACGCAGGTGGTTCGGTGGAGACCGTGGGCGCTCGCCCGGTTGCGGGAACAACGGGAGAGGAGTCGCACCGATGAGGATCGCCGTGGCCGGGGGAACCGGCGCAGTCGGGCGGCACGTGGTCGACGTCGCGCGCGAGCGGGGTCACGACGTCGTGGTGCTGACCAGGTCGACCGGCGTCGACCTCGTCGCTGCTCACGGGCTCGACGCCGCACTCGCCGACGTCGAGGCGGTCATCGACGTGGCGTCCGTGCAGACTGTGTCGTCGAAGGACGCGCGCGAGTTCTTCGGGGCGGTGACACGTCACCTGCTGGCGGCCGAGGAGGCCGCGGGCGTGCGGCACCACATCGCGCTCTCGATCGTCGGGGTCGACGAGGCGAGCTACGGCTACTACGCCGGGAAGATGCTCCAGGAGCAGCTCGTCGAGGGCGGGCCGGTGCCGTGGACCCTGCTCCGCGCGACCCAGTTCCACGAGTTCGCATCGCAGATCCACGAGCGCATGAAGATGGGGCCGCTCGTCGTGGTGCCGGCGATGCGCTCGCAACCCGTCGCGGCGCGCGAGGTGGGCGAGCGCCTCGTCGACCTCGCCGAGCAGGGCCCAGCCGGTCGCGTTCGAGATCTTGCCGGACCCCGTGAGGAACGCATGTCGGACCTCGCCCGCCGGTGGGCGAAGGCGGCCGGCCGCCCGGGATGGGTGGTCGAGATGCCCGTGCCGGGCGGGTTCGGCCGGGCGATGCGCGACGGCACCCTGCTTCCCCGGCCCGATGCCGACCTCGGCAGGCAGACCTTCGACGATTGGCTGGCGTCATTGGCGCAGGCGAACCCTCGTCTGCGCTGACCGGATCGACCACGGCGGCATGTCGGCGGACGGTGGCAGACTGAGCCTGTGCTGCTCGACGGGCTCGTGACCACCGCCGAAGCCGTGACCGCCACCCGGTCGCGGCTTGCGAAGGTCGATGCCCTCGCCGAGCTGCTGCGCCGTCTCGAGCCCGATGAGATCGCGCCGGCAGTCGGGTTCCTCCTCGGCAAGCCGCGGCAGGGCCGCGTCGGTGTCGGATGGCGCGGGCTGTCGTCGATGCTGGGCGAGCCGGCGTCCGAACCGAGCGTGACCGTCGCCGAGCTCGACGAGTTGCTCGAGCGGCTCGCCGCGGCATCCGGTGCCGGCTCTGCCACCGCACGTGCCGGCGACCTGCGCGAACTGACCGCGCGTGCGACCGAGCGGGAGCAGCACTTCATCTCCCGCGTGATCCTCGGCGAGATGCGCACCGGCGCACTCGAGGGCGTACTCACCGACGCGATCGCGCGCGCCGCCGACCGGCCCGGCGACGTCGTGCGGCGAGCCGCGATGCTCTCGGGCGACCTCGGGGAGACGGCCCGGCTCGCGCTCACGGGGTCTGCCGAGGAGCTTGCCGACGTGGGGCTCGTGGTGGGTCGGCCGGTGATGCCCATGCTCGCGGCGACCGCGCCGACCGCGGCGGCGGCGATCGAGGGCACCGGCGAGGCATCCGTCGAATACAAGCTCGACGGCGCGCGCATCCAGGTGCACCGCTCAGGCGATGACGTGCGCATCTTCACGCGCAACCTCGCGGACATCACGCACCGGCTACCCGAAGTCGTCGAAGTCGTGCGACGGATGCCGGTGCACGACATCATCCTCGACGGCGAGACGCTCTCGCTCGACGAGAACGACGCGCCACGGCCCTTCCAAGAGACGATGTCGCGATTCGGAGCAGAGCGAGCGCGCGAGGTACTGCTGCATCCGTGGTTCTTCGATGTGCTGCACGTCGACGGGCGCGACCTGCTCGACGAGCCGCTCTCGACGAGGCTTGCAGAGCTCGAGCGCATCGCGCCGGGGCACCGCATCCCCGGGGTCGTCGCCGACGATGCCGATGAGGCTGAGCGGGTGTCGCGTGAGGCGCTGACTGCCGGGCACGAGGGCATCGTGGTCAAGGCGATCGGCTCTACGTACGCCGCCGGTCGTCGTGGGTCGAGCTGGGTCAAGGTCAAGCCCGTGCACACCTACGATCTCGTCGTGCTCGCCTGCGAGTGGGGCTCCGGCCGCCGCACGGGCTGGCTGTCGAACCTGCACCTCGGCGCGCTCGACCCGATCGGTGAGTTCGGTGAGCCGGGCGCATACGTGATGGTCGGCAAGACGTTCAAGGGGCTCACCGATCAACTGCTCAAGTGGCAGACCGAGTACTTCCCGACGATCGAGGTCCGCCGCACGGCGAACACCGTGTGGGTCGAACCGACCACGGTCGTCGAGATCGCGATCGACGGCGTGCAGCGCTCGACGCGGTACCCGGGCGGCATCGCCCTGCGCTTCGCGCGCGTCAAGCGGTACCGCGACGACAAGCGACCCGAAGACGCCGACACGATCCAGACGCTGCGCGGACTGCTGCGCGGGTGACGTGCTTGCCGATTTCATCGACCGAGCGGATGCCGCGCGCCGGCGTCTGCCCTATCGGGTGACGCGCATCCGTGGTGAGATGAGCGAGTGAGCAGCGGGAGGACGTGACCGGCGCCCGCCGGCCGCACGGCGTCGAGGTCGACGTTCGGGTGGCGGGCGGCATGGTGCGCGGCGTGTGTGAGGGCGGGCTGCTCGCTTGGCGCGGCATCCCATACGCGGCACCGCCGGTGGGTGCGCTGCGGTTCGCGGCCCCTGCCGCGGCCGTGCCATGGGAGGGGATCCGTGACGCATCGGAGTACGGTGCGATTGCTCCGCAGTCGTTCTCGAATCGGCTGACCCGTCCGCCGTCGATGGTGCTGGCTGCCGGCGAGGACTGCCTGACGCTGAATGTGCACGCGCCGGACAGCGATTCGGCCACGCCGAAGTCGCTGCCCGTGATGGTGTTCATCCACGGCGGCGGATACAGCGCCGGGTCGTCGCGCGACTTCTCGGGACGCGGCGAAGGCTTCGTGCGGAGCGGCCGAGTCGTGTACGTGAGCTTCAACTATCGGCTCGGCGCCCTCGGCTACCTCGACTTCAGCAGCTTCTCGACGCCCGAACGCTCGTTCACCAGTAACCTCGGCCTGCGCGATCAGCTCGCCGCCCTGCGTTGGGTCCGCGAGAACATCAGCGCGTTCGGCGGCGACCCCGAGAACGTGACGGTGTTCGGCGAGTCGGCGGGCGGCAACGCCGTCACGACGCTCATGGCGACGCCCCCTGCGCACGGGCTCTTCGCGCGAGCGATCGCCCAGAGTCCACCGCCGAATGCGGTCTATCCGCCATCGCTGACGGCGCGCTGGGCTGGCGAATTCGTCGATATCCTTCGCGAGGTCGTCATCGCGCACGACGGTGCGGGTACGGATGCCGACGGCGACGTCACTCGGTCGACGCCGCAGAATCTGCTCTCGGATGCCTCGACCAGCTCACTCATCGCCGCATCCGTCGCGCTGCAGGTGCGCACTCCGGATGAGTATCCCGGGTCGTTCTGCTTCGCCCCGGTGATCGACGGCGACCTCCTGCCCGAGCGGCCGCTGCGGGCGTTCCGTGACGGTCGTGCGCACCGCGTGCCGCTGATCATCGGCACCAACGACCGTGAGGGATCGATCTTCCGGGGGCGCGTCGACATCCTCCCGCGCAGCCCTGCACGGATCGATGCGCTGTTCGATCGTGCGCCGGCCGGATCGCGCCAGGGGATGCGCGATGCCTATCCCGGCCTTCCAGGCCGGCGAGCGGGCGCCGACTTCGGCGGTGACTACGGATTCTGGTATCCGAGTACGCGCGTCGCCGACTTCCACTCGCGCTACGCCCCCGTCTGGTCGTACCGCTTCGACGTGGCGCCACGCCTGCTCGAGCTCGTCGGCCTCGACGCGACGCACGGGGTCGAGATGTTCGCGCTGTTCGATCGCACCGACGAGCCGCTCGCCCGCGTCATGACCTCGCTCGGCGGGTACGAGGCGTACTCGGCGGCCGGCAAGCGGATGCGCGCGTTGTGGCTGCGATTCGCCGAGCTCGGGGTGCCACGGGAGGACTGGCCACGTTACGACGAGCGCAGCCGCTGGACGCTCGTCATCGATGACGAGGATCGGATCGAGTCGGACCCGCGTCGAGCGCGGCGCCGCGCGTGGCATCGGTTCATTCCTGCGCTGGCGGGCTAGCGACGGATGCCACGGGGTGACGGTTTCATTCGGCGAGGTTCGGTGAACTCGTGAACTCGTGAACTCGTGAACTCGTGAACTCGTGAACTCGTGAACTCGTGAACTCGTGAACTCCCCGCTTCATCCACGCGCTCGGGTCAGCTGGCCGAGCCGACCGACGAGTACGCGGCCAGTGCGTCGCGGATCTCCTGCTCGATGAGGTCGCCATTGATGGCCGCCCCGGCCATGTTGCCGGCAGCGGCTGCCACCGGCACAGTCGCCGACGGGTTCACGACGTTCCCGACCGCCCACAGTGCGGGCACGCTCGTGCGGCCGGTGGCGTCGACCTCGATCCACTGCCCGCCGCCGTAGTTCTCGGCGGTGGCGGCGCCGAGCTCGCGAAGCAGTACATCGTTCGGCACCGGGTTCGTGTGCAGGAAGATCGAGTCGATTGCGAGCGTGTCGCCGTCGCCGTCGTCAGCGCGATCATCAGCGCTCAAACGGATGCCGCGGAGCCGACCGTCGGCGTCGGCGTCGACCGCTGCGATCGGCCGATGTTCGATTCGGATGCCGCGTGCCGTCAGCGCGAGCGCATCGTCATCGTGCAGGTCGCGGGCATTCGTGAAGTAGGTGACCTGCGGCGACCACTGCCGCAGCATCTGGGCTTGATGCGTGCTCATCGCGCCCGTCGCGAGCACGGCGATGCGCTTGTCGCGTACCTCCCAGCCGTCGCAGTACGGGCAGACGACAGCGCCGGTTCCCCACTGCTCGGCGAGCCCGGGAATCGACGGCAACTCGTCGCGGATTCCGGTCGCGACGAGCATCCGACGCCCACGGTGGCGTTCGCCCGAAGCGAGTTCGACGGCGAAACCATCGTCGACCAGCTCAGCTGACACGACCTCGTCCGGCGTCACGACGACGCCGTAGC
>JALYWB010000094.1 GCA_030852935.1 Actinomycetota bacterium
ACTCACCGACCGGGCGGGGTCCGGAGGCGATGGGGAACACGCCTCCGGTCCCCGTACCGAGCGGTCAGGCGAGCCGGATGCCCGCGCCCCACACCGCCTCGACGGTGAGGTCGGGGGCCAGGAGCACGGCGTCGGCGGCGAAGCCCCGGTCGAGTCGCCCGAGGTCGCCCGATCGTCCGATCGCCGCAGCGGGGGCCACCGTCAGGGCGCCGATGGCCTCGTCGAGCGGAATGGCGCTCTCGATCACGGCCTGGCGGAGCGCCGCGTCCTGCGTGAGGGTCGAGCCGGCGATGGAACCGCCCTCGAGCAGTCGCGCCACTCCGTCGGCGACGATGACGTTGAGCGATCCCAGCAGGTACTCGCCGTCGGCGGCGCCCGCTGCGGCCATGGCGTCGGTGACGAGCGCGATGCGGCCGGGCGCTCCCGAGAACGCGAGCCGAACGACGTCGGGGTGCACGTGCACG
This sequence comes from Actinomycetota bacterium, assembly GCA_030852935.1. Taxonomy (GTDB): domain Bacteria; phylum Actinomycetota; class Actinomycetes; order Actinomycetales; family Microbacteriaceae; genus Agromyces. The sequence continues at coordinate 465 of JALYWB010000094.1, forward strand.
CCGTCGCCGATGATCTCGAGCGTCACGTGATCGGCGTGCATCGCCGCGACGACGGGCCCGGGTGCACGGTGGTGGATGCCGCGCATTCCGTTGAACGCGTGCGTGAGGATGGAGGCTCCCGCGTCGAATGCCGAGAGGGCGGTCGTGAAGTCGGCACCCGTGTGACCGACCGCGACGACGACGCCCGCCTCGAGGAACCTGGCGATCGCCTCGGTGGCGCCCGGGTGCTCTGGCGCGATCGTGATCTGTCGCAGCATCCCGCCCGATGCCTCCAGCAGGAGATCGACGGATGCCGCGTCGGCGGTGCGCAGCTGGGCGGCATCGTGCGCGCCGCGGAACTCGTGGTCGAGGAACGGTCCCTCGAGGTGGGCGCCCAGTACGCGGGGGTCGGATGCCGCGACGCGGGCGATCCCCTGCAACTGGCGGGCGAGCGTGTCGACCGGCGCGGTCACGAGCGACAGTACTGATCGCGTGGTCCCGTGGGCGTTTTGCACGGCCAGCACGGTCTCGATGGCCGCCTCGCCCTCGTCGGCTGAGGCACCGCCGGCGCCGTGACAGTGCAGGTCGATGAAACCGGGCACGAGGTGCCGGCCCGCGGCATCCGTCACGGAAGCGTCGGCGGGCGCATCGTCACGCCAGGTGTCGCCGATGCCCCGTGCCGAGACGTGGTCGCCGTCGAAGCGCACCCAGGCGTCGGCGACCGAGTCATGGCCGCTGACGAGTCGGGCCGAGTGGATGACGGTCGTAGAGGTGCTCACTCCGCAACGATAACGTCGTACCCCGCATCGGTGAGGCGCTGACGTTGCGCAGGGGTGGCCGCCGTATCGGTGATGACGGTCGAGAACAGCCGCCGCGGACCGATCGACGCGAACGCGCGCTTGTCGATCTTCGACGCGTCGGCGACCAGCACGGCGTGCGTGGCCCGTGAGGCCATGAGGGCGTTCACCGCGGCCTCCCGCTCGTCGTGCGAGGTCGGGCCGATCTCGGCGTCGATGCCGTTCACGCCGATGAACGCCATGTCGAGCGTGATGTTACCGAGCACCGCGTCCGCGTAGGCGCCAACGAGCTCGTACGACCGTGCATGCACGACTCCGCCCGTCACGACCGCCTTGATCTGCGGTCGCATCGCAAGCTGCATCGCGATGTTGATCGCGTTCGTCACCACGGTCAGGCCCGGATCGTGCGACGGTTCCATGATGTCGGCACGCGCCATCAGTGCGTCGGCGATGGCGGTGGCCGTGGTTCCGCCGCAGAGCCCGATGACGGCCCCGCGCGGCACGAGCGCGCTCGCGGTCTGCGCGATGGCCGCCTTCGCATCGGGGTTCTGTTGATTCTTGTACCGGATCGGCAGGTCGTAGGCCACTGAGTGCGCGACCGCCCCACCCCGGGTTCGCGTGAGCAGCTGCTGCTGCGCCAGTGCGTCGAGGTCACGCCTGGCGGTGGCGGGGGAGACGTCGAGTCGTTCGACGATGGCCTCGACTTCGACCTGGCCGCTCTCGGCGAGCAGGTCGAGTACGGCGCTCAGGCGCTCTGCGCGGTTCATCCGTTCTCCTTCGTGCTGGAGGCGAAGAGCGTGAGCAGCCTCGCTGCTTCGCGTTCGACTGCCGTGCGGCCAGCGGCCACGTACTTCCGCGAATCGACGACCGCCGGATGCCGCGCCAGGTACTCGCGGATCGCGGCGGTGTATCCCGCATTCAAGTGCGTCGACACGTTGATCTTGGTGAGGCCGGCGCGGATGCCAAGGACGATCGTCTCATCGGGAACGCCCGAGGACCCGTGCAACACGAGGGGTACCGGTACCGCGGCCGCGAGGGCCCTGACGAGGTCGAGGTCGATCGCCGCAGTGCGTTCGATCATCGCGTGCGACGAGCCCACCGCCACCGCGAGCGCGTCGACGCCGGTCTCGGCGACGAAACGAGCCGCCTCGCCGGGGTCGGTGCGCACCCCCGGCGCGTGGGCGCCGTCCTTACCACCGATCTCTCCGAGCTCGGCCTCCACGAGCACGCCGGCTGCGTGCGCGGATGCCACCACCCGACGTGTCGTTGCGACGTTGTCGGCGAAGTCGAGCTTCGCGCCGTCGTACATGACCGAGCCGAAGCCGCGATCGATCGCGTGCAGTGCCAGTTCCGCATCCTCTGCATGATCGAGGTGCACCGCGATCCGTGCCGTCGACGCCTCGGCGATCGCGAGGGTCGCGAGCGCGATGGGCTCGAGCGCGCCGTGGAAGCGGATGCAGTTCTCCGACAGCTGCAGGATGACCGGCAGTCCGGATGCCTCGGCCGCACCGGCGAGCGCCTCGGCCGTCTCGAGGTGCACGACGTTGAACGCGCCGGCACCTCGGCCGGCAGCACGCGCCTCATCGAGGATGGCGCGGGTGGGGGTCAGCGTCATGTGCGCTCCTCGGTGGTGGGGTCGGCGGCGGCGCGCGGCTCGACGACGTGCGGCTCGACGACGACGTCGGCCTCGAGCTCTGGGTGGCGCGGCGACAGTTCGCCCGCGAGCGGCATCAGCACGGCGCTCGCCGACCATGCCACCGCGCGGCGAGCGAGGTCGATGCGAGCGTGAGCTGCGGCATCCGTGTCGGCTGAGGGGTCGGCGCCCGATGCCAATGCGACCACGATGGCGGCGACGGCGGCATCGCCGGCGCCGGTGGCATTGCCGTGCAGCGCGTGCGGCAGCCTGGCGTGGATGGCGACACCGGTGCGCGCGACGACGACGAGCCCGTCGGCGCCGAGCGAGACGACCACGAGGCGAGCCCCGAGGTCGAGCAGCGCGCGTGCGCCCTCGAGCGGGCTGGTGCGGCCGGTCGCGGCCTCGAGCTCCTCGCGGTTGGGCTTCAGCGCGTGCGCGCCCGCCCGCGCGGCGGCGAGCAGTGCGGGCCCGTTCGTGTCGACGACGACGGGGATGCCGGCACGCACGAGATCGGCGACGAGGTCGCCGATCTCCTCGGCACCGAGGCCGGGTGGCAGGCTCCCCGATACCGCCACGGCGCGCGCGTCGCGACCCAATCGTGCGGCCGCACCGAGGAATGCTGCCGAATCTGCGGGGTCGAGCGCCGCGCCGAACTCGTTGAGAATGGAGGTCGCGCCACTGCGGTCGTCGACCACGGCGACGGTGCGGCGCGTCGGGATCGAGACCTGCAGGAGTCGATGCGGGATGCCGGATGCCTCGAGCTCGGCGGTGAACTCCGCACCGGTCGGGCCGCCCGCCGTCGCGAGTGCGACGACGTCATGCCCCTCGGTGTGGAGCACGCGAGCAACATTGAGGCCCTTGCCGCCCGCTCGCGATGCGCCGGCCTGCACACGATGCGTCGCGCCCGCAGTCAGGCCGTCGACGTGCCAGGTGAGGTCGAGCGCCGGATTCGGCGTCACCGTGAGGATCACGGCGTGCCCTCCGCACCCACCGAGTCGGCGAGGTCGCGCGCGGCGAGCGCCGTGCCGAGCAGGCCGGCGTCGTCGCCAAGCCGCGCGCGCAGCAGCACGGGGCGGCGATGGAAGCTGAGCAGCGCGTCGAGGCGCTCGCCGAGCTGGCCGAACAGGGCGGGGCCGGCCTGCGCCAGCCCACCGCCGATCACGACCGCCTCGGGGGCGAGCATCGCGACGAGCCGTGCCAGGGATTCGGCGAGCGCGGTGATGGCGTCGTCCCAGATCCGGCCCGCATCGGCGTCGCCCGCCTCGGCAGCCTCGAGCACCTCGCGGGCGCCGCGCACCGGCACCCCCGACGCAGCCGTGTACCGGCGCGCGATGGCACCGGCCGACGCGATGGTCTCGAGGCAACCGATCGCACCGCAGGCGCAGCGCTCGCCATGCGGATCACTGAGCGAGTGACCGAGCTCGCCGGCGAAGCCGCCGCCTGAGTACGGCCGACCGCCGAGCACGAGCGAGCTCGCGATGCCCGTGCCGATCGCGAGCACCACCACGTCGCCATAGCCCTGGGCGGCGCCGAGGCGGTGTTCGGCGTCGCCGGCCGCGCGTACGTCGTGCCCGAATGCGACAGGGAGTCCGAGCGCTCGCTCGGCGAGTTCGCGGATCGGTGCGTCGCGCCAGCCGAGGTTCGAGGCGAAGATGCCGAACCCGGAGCGTTCATCGACGAGCCCGGGCACGCTCACGCCGGCGGCGACCGGTCGCACCTCAGGTGCCTCGGTGAGATGGACGCCGGCGAGCGTCGCGAGCGCGGCGACGATCGCGCCGGCCGGATCGTCGCCGTCGCGTGGGGTCGGCGTGCGGCGCAGCCCGAGCAGTCGCCCGTGCCGGTCGACGAGCGCGGACTTCATGTCGGTGCCGCCCACGTCGAATGCGAGCACGGCCTCACCCATGCCGAGCAGAGCGGCCGGCGCGAGTGAGTCAGTCGGCCCGGGCGCGATCGGCTCGGCCGCGGGGGCCGCGGCATCCGGAGTGGGCGCGTTCCTCATCGGGCAGGGAGGATGACCGAACGGGTGAGGTTGCGCGGCGCATCGGGGTCGAGGCCCTTCGCCCTGGCGCGCTCGAGCGCCACCCGCTGGGCGCGCACCAGCTCGGCCATGGGGTCGAGTCGTCCGGCTTCGAAGCGGGCGCCGGTCGCGGCGACCTCATCACCGAGCCCTGCAGGCGCGTCGCCGAAATGCCACGTGACGCGGCCCGGCGCGGCGATCGCGATGGGCCCGTGCCGGTACTCCATCGATGGATAGGACTCCGTCCAGGACTGCGAGGCCTCCCGCATCTTCAGGGCGGCCTCGTGGGTGAGGCCGACCGCCCAGCCGCGGCCGAGGAACGAATACTGCTCCGCGCCGACGAGCTCGGGGTCGAGGTCTTCGGCGATCGCGGATTCGGCATCGGCGATGGCGCCGCTCAGGTCCTCACCGAGCGACGAGCGGAAGAGCGCGAGCGCCGTGGTCGCGAAGCGGGTCTGGACGACCGAGCGCTCGTCGGCGAACGGCAGGGTCACGGCGTCGTCGACGAGGTCGACGAGCGGCGAGGTCGCGTCGCCGATGACCCCGATGGTGCGCACGCGACCGCCCACGTGCTCGACGAGCTGCAGCACCTCGCTGGTCGTGCCCGAGCGGGTCAGCGCCACGACCGCGTCGTAGCCGCGATCGACGAAGGCCTCGGATGCCGCGAAGGCGTCGGTCTCGCCGTGGCCGCCCGACTCGCGCAGCCACGCGTACGACTGGGCGATGAACCAGGAGGTGCCGCAGCCGACGACCGCGACGCGGGCACCGGACGCCGGGAGCAGCGCCTTCTCGGCCGTGAGCGACGCCGCCTGCGCCCACGTGTCGGGCTGGGACGCCAGCTCTGCCGCCATGTGCGCTGCGGGGGTGACGGGGTTCTGCGGTTCGCTCACGAGTCGGTGCTCCAAATGGGTGTTCGGGGGTCGCTCACACGCACGGTGCGGCGGCATGACGACTCAATGATTGCAGATGACCGTTCGACGTGTCTATCAATCACAGAAACGATCGATCGCGGATGAATGATGCGCGAGGGCCGTTTGTGAAGGATCTGAACAAAATCTCATAACAAATGTAGTTCGCGGCTTGACGGCCATGCGGCATCCGTCATAGATTTCCTGCGGTGACTGAATGAACATGATCGTTTCGTCCACCAAACAGTCAGGAACTATCAGGTCGGCTCACTCGAGGCGTCGTGATCCCTGTCATAACGCACCGTCGCGCGAGGCCAGTAGCGTCGGGTGCCCAACCACAGAGTGAGGAAGCACTATGAAGAAGTCACTGCGTCTCAGCGCCGCGGTCGCGGTCGCCGCGGCGGCATCGCTGACGCTCGCATCCTGCGGGTTCGGCGGCGGCACGGGCGGCGACGGCGGCGATGCCGACGGCGGCACCACCCTCGACCTGCTCGTCCCCAGCTACTCCGACGCCACCCAGGGACTCTGGGAAGACGTGATCGCGGGCTTCGAGGAGGAGAATTCCGACATCACGGTGAATCTCGAGGTGCAATCGTGGGACAACCTCGAGAGCGTCATCACGACGAAGATCCAGGGCGGCGAGGCGCCCGACATCTACAACGGCGGCCCCTTCGCCGGTTTCGCGGCGGACGGCCTGCTCTACCCGGCCGAGGAAGTTACGTCGCCCGCGGTGTTCAGCGACTTCCAGGACTCGTTCATCGAGAACGCCGAGATCGATGGCACCGCGTACGCCCTGCCGCTGATCGCGTCGGCACGTGCGTTGTTCGTGAACAACGCCCTGCTCGAGCAGGCCGGTGTCGCGGCGCCGCCCACCACGTGGGATGAGCTGCTCGACGCTGCGACCAAGGTCTCGGCACTCGGCGGCGGCGTGGCGGGATATGGCATGCCCCTCGGCTCCGAAGAGGCGCAGGCCGAAGCGGCCGTGTGGCTGTGGGGCGGCGGCGGCACCTTCGGCGACGCATCCGAGATCACGATCGACGACCCGTCGAACCTTCCGGGCGCCGAGCAGATCAAGAAGATGATCGACGCGGGCGCGACCCAGGCGGATCCGGGTGCGACGGACCGCACCCCGCTCATGGACATCTTCGTGCAGGGCAAGATCGGCATGCAGGTCGGCCTCCCGCCGACCGTCGGCCAGATCGAAGAGGGAAACCCCGAGCTCGACTACTCGATCGTGCCGATTCCCACGCAGGACGGCAGCTCGTTCACGCTGGGCGTGATGGACCAGCTGATGGCGTTCCAGAACGATGGCGACAAGGCCGAGGCGATCACGAAGTTCTTCGACTACTACTACACGGCTGACGTGTACGTGCCGTGGGTGCAGGCCGAGGGCTTCCTCCCCGTGACCAAGTCGGGCGCTGAGCAGCTTGCCGGCGAGGAGGCGCTCGCGCCGTTCCTCGACGTGCTGCCGGATGCCCAGTTCTACCCGAGCACGAACCCCCAGTGGTCGGCCGCGGACGGCGCGTTCAAGGCCCTGTTCGGCCAGTTGCAGACGAAGCCTGCGCAGGAGGTCCTGACCGAGATCCAGGCCCAGGTCGACGCGAGCTAGTCTCTCGTCACCACGCACGACCGAAGGGATCGGTGACCATCGCATGAGCACCACCACCGACACGTCATCGACCCCGGCGGGAGCGGCCAAGGGC
>JALYWB010000102.1 GCA_030852935.1 Actinomycetota bacterium
TCGGCGGCGACATCGGCGGTGCGGCATCCGGATGGCTCGCGACCATGCATCCGCGGGAGGTCGCGGGCTTGCACGTGATCCACGGACCGTTCCCCGCCGATTTCGATTCCCCGCCGATCACGCCCGACGAGCAGGCCTTCCTCGACGCCGATGAGGAACGAGACGAGTGGGACTCGGGGTACAGCTCGATCATGAGCACGCGTCCTGACACGATCGGCGCCGCGCTCGCCGACTCTCCGGCGGGATTGGCCGCGTGGATCATCGACAAGTACCGCGCTTGGAGCGATTGCGACGGCGACCTGGAGTCGCGATTCGACCGTGACACCCTGTGCACGATCCTCACGCTGTACTGGGCGACCGGATGCATCGGCACGTCGTTCCGCCAGTACCTCGATTACCCGCACAATGCGCCTCGCGCGACCATCACCGTGCCGGTCGCTGTGACGCAGAGCTGCGAGCCGCCGATGGACCTGTTTCCGCGTTCGATCGCCGAGCGGGCGGCGAGCGACATCCGCCGGTATTCGGCCCCGGGCCGCGGCGGCCACTTCCTCGCGTTCGAAGAGCCTCAATTGATCGCTGACGAACTCGTCGCGTTCATGCGCTCGGTCGGCTCGCCGCGCTAGCCGCGCGCGTCGGGTTACCCGCGCGCGAGGCCCAACGTGTCGAGGAACAGACGGGCGAGCCGTGGAGCATCGACGTCGAGGGCGACCTCGACGTGCGCCCACTCGTCGGCGAGGGTCGGCACCATGCTCTCGCCGGCCGACGGGCGGCGGAGGTCGACGAGGGTCTGGCCGCGACCGTAGCCGGCGAGTTCGACGCGCACCGGGAGCGCCTCGGTGCGCAGCGCGAGGGGATCGACGAGTGAGCACACCGCGCCCGCATCGCCGATCAGCCCGGTGTACTCGGCGGCCTCGTCTTCAGAGAGCGCGACTCGGTGGCCGAGCAGCGCGCCGACCACCCGGCCGAGCGAGTCATCGCCCTGTTCGAGCGCCATAGCGACGTCGTGGTCGATCGCGACGCGGTTGAAGACGTCGAGGCCGTACATGTACGTCGGCACGTTGGCGTCGAGCACGATCGCCGCGGCCTCTGGGTCGTGCCAGACGTTGAACTCGGCCACGGCGGTGGCGTTGCCGACACTCGCCGAGCCGCCCATGACGACGATGCGCTCGAGGTTGCCCGCCACCTCGGGGTAGGTGCGCAGGAGCAGGGCGAGGTTCGTCTGCGGTGCGAGTGCGACGAGGGTCACCGGCGAGTCGTGGTCGAGGATGAGCCCGCGCATCAGTTCGACCGCGCCGAGGTCCGACGCCCGCCGTCGGGTCGGTGGCAGTGCGATGCCGCCGAGGCCGTCGACGCCGTGCACGTGCGACGAGGCACGGGCCGCCTCGATGAGCGGTCGCACGGCACCCGCCGCGACCGGCAGGTCGGGTGCGCCGGCGGCGTCGAGGATGCGCAATGTGTTGTCGACGACCTGCGCGAGCGGCGCGTTGCCAGCGACGCAGGAAATGCCGAGCACGTCGATGTCCGGATGCCGCACCGCGAAGAGGATGGCGAGGGCGTCGTCGACCCCGGTGTCGACGTCGAGGATCACGGGAATGCTCACGGTTCAGCCGTTCACTTGAAGTCGCGGTTGCCGCGGAAGCGGTTCTCGGGGTCGATGGTCGACTTCACGCGAGCCGCGCGAGCCACGTCGGACTGTGCGTACGCATCCGAGTAGGAAGCGCCGGGCGCGAGGAACGTGCCGAAGGTGCGGTCGGATGCCGCGGCACCGAGCGTTGCGGCGAGTGCGGCGAACGCCTGTCGCGCAGGCTCGGCGGCACCGGGCACTCCCATCGCGTGACCGCTGACGACGTGCCCCTCGTGCACCGCACTCGCGATGGCGGGCCGGCTGGACGGCGCGGCGAGCGCTCCGCCGAGCACCCGGAACGAGAGCCCCATCACGGGCTGTCCTTCGGGCGACTGCCACGCGTCGACGAGGCGGTCGACGTTCGCATCGTCGAGGTCGACGAGCACCGACCAGCCGTACCCGGGCGACGGGTCTGTGGGCTCCTCGGCGATGGCGGTGAGGTCGGGAGCGTCGATCTGGCCGATCGTGTCGAGCAGCACCGTGCCGGCCGAGCGGATCGCGTCGAGTGCGGCGCGGCCGGCGTCGGACTCGCCGAGCTCGACGGCTTCGACGCTCACGATCGTCGTGCCGCGCAACGCGGCGGGCGCCTGGGGTACGTCAGGAATGCGCACGGCGCCGGCATGCAGCGCGAGCGAGTCGGGGGCCGTGCGACCGGCGGCGGCAACGGCACGGAACACCGCCGCGACGTCCGATGCATCGAAGACGAGACGACCACCCGTGAGCACCGGCGCGGGGTGCAGGTCGACCTCGATGGCAGTGACTACCCCGAACGCGCCGCCCGCACCCCGGAGCGCCCACAGCAGTTCGGGGTCGTCGGCGTCGCGCACCCAGCGATGCCGGCCGTCGGCGGTGAGCAGCTCGACGGCGCGCAGTGAACTCGAGCCGAACCCGAACGAGCGAGCGAACCACGAGTGCCCGCCGCCGAGCGTGAACGCCGTGGCGTTCACGACCGCGCTCGAGCCCGACATCGCCACGAGCCCCGTGCCGGCAAGGGCCGCGAGCACGTCGCCCATGCGAACACCGGCGCCGATACGCGCGATGCGTGCGTCGACGTCGACTTCGAGCCGATCAAACGCCGCCGTGCGCACGAGCACCGTGCCGTCGAGCGTGCCGGAGGCCCCGTGGCCGGAGGGCTGTACGGCCAGTTGAAGCCCGTCGGCGCGGGCGGCGGCCAGGATGGCCTGCAACTCGTCGAGGGCGGCGGGCGCCGCGACCGCTGCCGGGTGCTGGTCGATTGCGAGGTTCCATGGTGAGCGCACGGCGTCCCACCGGGGATCGCCGGGGAAGGTGAGCCGGTCGCCGAAGCGGGTGGCGAGTGCGTCGAGTGCGGGGTGCGTGGCAGCGTCGGTCATCGGTCTCCTCGTGGCATCCGTCGGCAGATTCGCCGACGACTGTCACGTTAGCGACGACGACCGACAGCCGGAAGAGGTCGACGGCTCAACGCACCAGGCGAACCTCGAGGATCTCCTCACCGAGGAACGGCTGCAACTGCTCGGCGCCGTCGGCGACGAACCCGTTGCGCCGGTAGAAGCCATGCGCGCGCGGATTGTCCTTCGCCACCCACAGGTAGCCAGGGCGCCGGCCACAGGCCGCGTCGAAGAGCTGCTGCCCGATGCCGGTGCCCTGGTACTTCGCGAGCAGGTAGAGGAAGTAGAGCTCGCGGTCGCGGGGCGGGTTCTCGTCGCGGGCAGGACCCGAGCCGACGAATCCCACGATCTCGCCGTCGACGAGGGCGGCGTACTGGTGGTATTCCTCGCCACGCGAGGCCATGTGGGTCCACAGCTCGGCCATGCGACGGGGGGAGAGATGCTCGAAAGCGGCCGCGCTGATGAGGTGGTCGTAGGTCTCGTGCCAGCAGGTGGCGTGGACCCGGCCAAGGGCCTCGACGTCGGAGTCGCGGATGGGGCGGACGACGACATCGGCAACTACTTCGGTGCTCATGTCCAGAGAGACTAAGCCAGGGTGCGCCAGCCCCCAAATCGAGGGCTCCCGGCAGCATGCCGTGCCCGTATTTCGGCGGTCGTTCCTCCGGGACAGCACCGGCACGGGAGTCAGTGGCGCCGTCGATAGAGTCCGGTGCCAGCCCGGTGCTGCCGCAGGCCGGCGCGCCCATACGTTCATGTGCATGTCTGAGAACACCACCAGGATCATCGCCCTCGCAGGCGCCGCCGCCGTGGCTGCGACGCTCGCCGGCTGCATCCCCACCGCCTCCGCGAACGGCCCCGTCGGCTTCGACGGCGTGCAGTCCGCCACCATCCAGCTCGAAGCCGTCGGAACGTTCGTATCGCCCGAGGAGGGCGGCTACGAGGCCGCCGGGCGCGGCTCGGGCTTCATCATCACCTCCGACGGCCTCGCCGTCACCAACAACCACGTCGTGACCGGCGCCGGCACCCTCAAGGTGTGGCGCGGCGGCGACACGACCAATGAGCTCTCGGCCAAGGTGCTCGGCTCGTCGGAGTGCCTCGACCTCGCAGTCGTGCAGCTCGAGAAGGGAAGCTACCCCTTCATGGACTGGCGCGAAGGCGACATCGAGACGGCCCTCGACGTGTACGCGGCGGGGTTCCCCCTCGGCGACCCGACGTTCACCGAGACCAAGGGCATCGTGTCGAAGGCGAGCACGAACGGCGAGACGCCGTGGGCGTCGATCGACGGCGTCATCGAGCACGATGCGCGCATCCGCGGTGGCAACTCGGGCGGGCCGCTCATCGACTCGGAGGGTGCGCTCGTCGGCGTGAACTACGCGGGCAACGATGAACTCGACTACAACTTCGCGATCCACCGCGATGCGGTGCTCGACGTCATCAGCGACCTCGTCGACGGGGAGGACGTGTTGAGCCTGGGCATCAACGGCGAGGCGCTCGTCGGTGACGATGGCGCAGGGCTCGGCATCTGGGTCAACTCCGTGAAGTCGGGCTCCGCCGCCGACAAGGCGGGCGTCGAGCCCGGCGACCTGCTCACCCGCATGGAGGGCGTGAGCCTCGCCGCCGAGGGCACCATGACCGAGTACTGCGACGTGCTGCGCACGCACGGCCACGACGCGACCCTCGCCGTCGAGCTCTACCGCCCGGCCGAGGACGCCTATTACCGCGGCCAGTTCAACGGCGACGCGCTCACCGCCGTACCGGTCGTGGGCGGCGGCACCGGTGAGCCCGCATCGGGCGAGTTCGTGACGATCACCGACGACTCGGGCTCGATCAACGTCGAGGTGCCCGCGACCTGGAGCCAGGTCGACGGCGCCGCGGTGACCGACGCGAACGGGACCGTGTGGGACTCGGTCTCGGCCGCGTCCGACCTGGCGGGCTACCAGGGAACGTGGTCGACGCCGGGCGTCTCGGTGTACTCCTCGCAGGCGGCAGCGGGAATGGCTCCGGATGCCGCAGCCGACCTCGTGGCGGGAGACCTCACGTCGCAGGGCTGCGTGTCGACGGGCCGGGAACCGTTCGACGACGGTATGCACACGGGCGTCTGGGAGATCTTCACCGGATGCGGCGGCCAGGCGACCTACGTCGTCATCGGCGCGAACGACTACGCGGGCACGTATTCGATCGTCGTCGCGGCCCAGGCCGTGGCCGACGCAGACTTCGACGCCGTCGACCGCGTGATCTCGAGCTTCTATGCGGTCTACTGATTCCGAAGGGCACGAAGCCCCGCCGCCGACCTCGGTCGGGGGCGGGGCTTCGACGAGCCAGAGCTACTCGCGGGGGAATCCCGCTTGCGTGCCGGAATCCTCGCGCTGGGGGATTCCCGGGCGACGCCGGGATTCCACCGTGAGCGGCGCGCGTGCCAGACCGCGCGGAGGCTCGAGCCTCAGCCCTGTGCGCGGCGGTTGCCGCGGGCGTTGCGCGACGCAGAGGGCGACACGAGCCCGCCCACTCGCAGCGGCTGCTTCGCGCCGCTGCGCTGCGCACCCGAGGTCTGGGCGCCGCGACTGTGGCCCGCACCCTGCTTCGGCGCGTGCGCCTTCGTCTCGGCCGGGCGACCGGAGCGATCGCGACGCGGCGTCGAGGGCGCGACATCCGACTGGCCACGACCGCGACCGCGGCCCTGACCGGAGCGGCCCTCGCCCGATCCCGAACGGTCGTCGCGCGCGGCACGCTTGCGCTGTGCATTCGCGCCCTGCGACTGGCCCTGAGCCTGTCGAACGGGTCGTCCACCACCGTTGCCCGATGCGGTCGCGGGGCGGGCGGCCGGCTTGACGTACGGGGCGACATCGCCGACGAGCGTCGTCACGGCCGGCGACGATGCGGTCACCCGCTGCGGCGTCACGGTGATCGCGGCCTTGCGCAGGAGCGTCTTCAGGTCCTGCTTCTGCGCGGGCAGGGAGATGGTCACGACGTCGCCCGCGCTGCCGGCACGAGCGGTGCGGCCCGAGCGGTGCAGGTAGGCCTTGTGCTCCGTGGGCGGGTCGACGTGGATGACGAGCTCGACGTCGTCGACGTGTACGCCGCGCGCCGCGACATCCGTCGCCACCAGCACCTTGACCGAGCCGTCGCCGAAGGCGGCGAGGTTGCGATCGCGCTGCGGCTGCGAGAGGTTCCCGTGCAGGTCGACCGCGGGGATGCCCTGCTCGATGAGCTTGCGAGCGAGCTTCTTCGCGTGGTGCTTGGTGCGCATGAAGAGGATGCGGCGTCCGGTGCCGGAGGCCAGGGTGCGTACGAGATCGTTCTTCGCGTCGAGGTCGTCGACCTCGAACACGTGATGGGTCATCGCGGCGACGTGGGAGGTGACCTCGTCGACCGAGTGCAGCACCTCGTTCTGCAGGAAGCGGCGCACGAGCTTGTCCACGCCGTTGTCGAGCGTGGCGGAGAAGAGCAGGCGCTGGCCGCCCTGCGGGGTCTTGTCCATGATGCGGGTGACAACCGGCAGGAAGCCGAGGTCGGCCATGTGGTCGGCTTCGTCGAGCACGGTGATCTCGATCGCGTCGAGGGTCACGTGACCCTGCTTCATGAGGTCTTCGAGACGACCCGGGCAGGCGACGACGATGTCGACACCGGCGCGGAGCGCGTCGACTTGGCGCTTCTGGCTGATGCCGCCGAAGATCGTCGTGGTCTTCATGCCGTACGCGGCGGCGAGCGGCGCAAGGACCGCGTCGATCTGGGTCGCGAGCTCGCGGGTCGGGGCGAGCACGAGGCCGAGGGGACGGCCGGGCCGGCGCTTGCCGCCGGCGAGCTCGCCGCCGAGGCGCGCGGCCATCGGGATGGAGAACGCGAGGGTCTTACCCGAGCCGGTCTTGCCGCGGCCCAGCACGTCGCGTCCGGCGAGCGTGTCGGGCAGGGTGTCGACCTGGATGGGGAAGGGGGAGCTCTTCCCGTCGGCGGCGAGGGCCGCGACGAGGGGAGCGGGCACGCCGAGCGTGCTGAAGGTGATGTCGGTCACTGGTGCCTTTCGGGCAGGAAACCACCGTGGGTCGAGTTGGCCGCGCCCTTCGACTGGCTCAGGGAGGGGCGGATCGGACCCGGCGGTGGGCGTTGGCGAAGACGCCGGTCGGCGAATCCGTTCGCCGTATGAGAGTCATCGGGCGCCCTCGTGATGAGGCCCTGCCCGGAAGCGTTTCTACGACGCAGGCGGTGGTGGTGGGTTCTTCGAAGAGGACCCAGGGACCATCGCCGTGACCACTCTAGCGGATGCCGCTGCGTACACCCTGTATGCGGTGCCGGCAGTTGCGCCGAGGCCCTCGAATCGAGACGTCGCAGATGGTGGGTGCCGCCCTGCAGGTGCCACGATTCGGAGTCCCGACCGTGGCCACGGGCGGCAGCATCGTCACAGCCGCGGCGCATCCCCGCGGCCTAGACT
>JALYWB010000177.1 GCA_030852935.1 Actinomycetota bacterium
TGGGATACAACGGCACCGACCCGTTCGGCGGGCCGACGCGTGACGCGCTCGATGTCGTGCACGTCGTCGAGAAGCTCGATGAACTCGGTGCGTACGGCCTCACCTTCCACGACGACGACCTGTTCGCGTTCGGATCGACGGATGCCGCGCGCCAGACGCAGATCGACCGCCTGAAGGGTGCGCTCGACGCCACCGGCATCATCGTGCCAATGGTCACGACGAACCTGTTCAGCGCTCCAGTATTCAAGGACGGCGGATTCACCTCGAACGACCGGGCGGTGCGCCGCTTCGCGCTCCGCAAGGTACTGCGCAACATCGACCTCGCCGCCGAGCTCGGTGCGAAGACCTTCGTGATGTGGGGTGGCCGCGAGGGCGCGGAGTACGACGCGGCGAAGGACATCCGCCAGGCCCTCGAGCGCTACCGCGAGGCCGTGAACCTGCTCGGCGACTACGTCACCGACAAGGGCTACGACATCCGGTTCGCCATCGAGCCGAAGCCGAACGAGCCGCGCGGCGACATCCTGCTGCCGACCCTCGGTCACGCGCTCGCCTTCATCGAGACGCTCGAGCGCCCGGAACTGGTGGGCATCAACCCAGAGGTCGGCCACGAGCAGATGGCGGGACTCAACTTCGCGGCGGGCATCGCCCAGGCGCTCTACCAGGGCAAGCTCTTCCACATCGACCTCAACGGCCAGCGCGGCATCAAGTACGACCAGGACCTCGTGTTCGGCCACGGCGACCTCTACAACGCGTTCGCCCTCGTCGACCTGCTCGAGAACGGCGGCCTTTCGACGGGTTCAGGGACCGAGGGTGGCCCGACTTACGACGGCCCCCGCCACTTCGACTACAAGCCGTCGCGCACCGAGGACGAGACCGGAGTCTGGGAGTCGGCCAAGGCGAACATGGCCAACTACCTGCTGCTCAAGGAGCGGGCCGCGGCGTTCCGCGCCGACCCCGAGGTACAGGAGGCGCTCGAGGCGGCTCGCGTGCCTGAGCTCGGCGTGAACACCCTCGGCGACGGCGAGAGCTACGACGACCTCATCGCCGACCGCGCTGCGTTCGAGGACTTCGACGCACAGGCGTACCTCGGCGGCAACGGGTTCGGGTTCGTGCGCCTGCAGCAGCTCGTGACCGAGCACCTGCTCGGCGCCCGCTGACATGCCGCGGGCACGTGTTCACGCCTCCCCCGGGGTCCCCCGCCGGTGCTTGCCCTGCCTCACCATCCCCCACGCTGCAGCAATTCAATTCCGGAGGCGTGTCGCACCACGCCCCGCGGGTGTGGCGCAGCGACACGCCTACTCCCGAACTGAATTGCGAAGCGGAGTAGGGGCGAGGGGGCGCAAATGACACTCGTCGCCGGCGTCGACTCGTCGACGCAGTCGTGCAAGGTCGTGATCCGGGATGCCGCGACCGGCACGCTCGTGCGCTCGGGCCGCGCTCCCCATCCCGACGGCACCGAGGTCGACCCCGCGGCGTGGTGGGGGGCGCTGCTCTCGGCGTTCGCCGACGCGGGCGGGCTCGATGGAGTCGCCGCGATCTCGGTCGGCGGCCAGCAGCACGGCATGGTCGTGCTGGACGACCAGGGCCGCGTCATCCGCGATGCCCTGCTCTGGAACGACACCCGCTCGGCACAGGCCGCGCGCGACCTGATCGACGAGGTCGGTGCCGAGGCCTACGCACGTCGCACGGGCGTCGTGCCGGTCGCGTCCTTCACGGCGACGAAGCTGCGCTGGCTGCGTGATGCCGAACCGGATGCCGCGGTGCGCGTCGCGGCGGTGGCCCTCCCCCATGACTGGCTGACGTGGCGGCTGCGTGGGTACGGTCCGGCCGGCGAATCGCCGCTGGTGCCGGTGCTCGACGAGCTCACGACGGACCGCTCCGACGCGAGCGGCACAGCGTACTGGGGAGCCGGCGGCTACGACCGCGACCTGCTCGTGCGCGCGCTCGGCCACGACGCGATCCTGCCGCGGGTGCTCGGACCACACGAGGCGGCCGGTCGCACGCCCGACGGCATCGTGGTCGGCCCGGGTGCGGGCGACAACGCGGGCGCCGCGTTCGGCCTCGATGCGGCATCCGGCGATGTGGTCGTCTCGATCGGCACGAGCGGCACGGTCTTCGCGGTCACGGATGCCCCCGTCGCCGACGCTTCGGGCACGGTGGCGGGATTCGCCGACGCCACGGGACGGTTCCTCCCACTCGTCGCCACGCTGAATGCCGCACGGGTGCTCGACGCGACCGCCGGCCTGCTCGGTGTCGACCACGCCGAGCTCGGGCGGATCGCGCTCGAGGCCGAGCCCGGGGCATCCGGTGCCGTGCTGGTGCCCTACTTCGAGGGCGAGCGCACACCGAATCTGCCCGACGCGACCGCGTCGTTCTCGGGTCTCACGCTCGCGAACACGAACCGCCCCGCGATCGCGCGCGCGGCCATCGAGGGCATGCTCTGCGGCCTGGCCGACGGCCTCGACGCCGTGCGCGCGCAGGGCGTCGAGGCGAGGCGCCTGCTGCTCATCGGCGGTGCCGCGCAGAATCCGGCCGTGCAGGCCGTTGCCGCGCAGGTGTTCGACGTGCCGGTCACGGTGCCCGCCCCGGGCGAATACGTTGCCGATGGCGCGGCCCGACAGGCGGCATGGGTGCTCACGGGCGAACGCCCGACGTGGCCCGTCGCGGCCGGTGAGCCGCTGCCCGTCGATACCCGGCCCGTCATCCGCGCCCAGTACGCGGCGCGCGCGAACGGCTGACCCAGCACGTCCAGCCCGTCGGCCGCACCCTCAGGTACGCGAGCACACTGCCCCGCGGCATCCGGTGGCGCTTTCGCGCACGGCGCGTAGCATGAGTGTGAGACGACGTCAGTGATGACGGCGCCCCGAGCGAGGGAGCTGAGATGACCGACCCCATCGAACGCCGCGAATCGAACGAGTTCAACGAGGTGGATGCCACCGATCGCCTCGAAGGCAGCTACACCGAGGTCAACGGCGAAGCCCCGCGCGAGCGCACCGTGGCGGGCGGGTACACCCGTCGAGACGGCATCATCGAGGACGAGGAGTTCGTCGGCGATTACACCTCGACCGACGAGCATCCCGAGACCCACGATGCGTCGGCGCGGCGCGGCAAGTTCGTCCGCACCGAACCCCCGAAGCCGCACCCGGGCACGCACAAGGTCTGACGCACCGAGACTCCACCTCGACTGCGCGATAGGCAGCGGGGCAACGTTCGCGGAGCCCGGCGGAGCGAGGGTTCCCTTCGACGAGCTCAGGGAACGAGAAGCTCGGGGACCGACGAGCCCGGGGAACGAGGAGCTCAGGGAACGACGAGCTCAGGGAACGACGAGCTCAGGGAACGACGAGCTCAGGGAACGACGAGCAGGGAACGACGAGCTCAGGGAACAGGGCTCGGCGTCAGCCCATTGCGCCGGCGAGCCGCTCCCCCGCGGCCTCCAGCCAGCGCAACGGGTCGGCCATCGCCGCCGCGCCGCTGCCCGCCAGGTCGGCGAGGGCGACGGATGCCGCGAACCCGCGTGGTTCGGAGGCGATCGCCCCCGCGACGAGCGCGGCCGCCACGCCGACGTCGTGCGCGAGCCCCGCCACGACGGTCGGCGCCTTGCCCGCCTCGGACTGCCCGTCGAATCGGCCCTCGCCCGTGATGACGAGATCGGCGCCATCGATCGCCTCGTTCAGGCCGACGGCCCGCGCGACGAGCTCCGCGCCACCGCCCATCGAGGCGCCCCACGCGAGCAGCCCGAAGCCGGCGCCGCCCGCTGCACCCGCGCCGGGCGACGCAGCGAGGGGTCGCACGGCGGCGGGCACCAGCCGGGCCAGCCGCACGAGATTCGACTCGAGCACGTCGACGGTCGCGGCATCCGCCCCCTTCTGGGGTCCGAAGACCGCAGCGGCGCCGGTCTCGCCCAGCAGGGGGTTGGTCACGTCGCCCAGGATCACCGCTCCGCCGGGCGGTAGCGGCCGCAGGCCTGAGAGGTCGATACGAGCGAGCGCGCCGAGTCCGCGGTTGCCGAGCCGCACCGCTGCGCCCGAGTCGTCCTCGAACCGCGCACCGAGAACTGCGAGCGCACCGACTCCGCCGTCCGTCGATGAACTGCCGCCGAGGGCGAGCATGAGCCGTTCGACGCCCGCGTCGAGCGCCGCGCCGATCGCTTCGCCGAACCCGGCGCTGTGCGCGTCGAGCGGTGCGAGCGGATCGAGCAGGGTGATGCCAGAGGTCGCGGCGAGCTCGACGACGCCGGTGCCATCGGGCAGGAGCAGCCAATGCGTCGGCACCGGAGCTGAGACCGGCCCCCGCACCGTGATCGGCATGCGGCGAGCGCCCGGCACGGCCGACTCGAACGCATCGAGGGTGCCCTCACCGCCGTCGGCCATGGGACGCAGCACGAGCTCGTCGGCCGGTCGCACCGCTCGCCATCCGGCCGCGAGTGCCGAGGCGGCTTCCGCTGCGCTCGACGTGCCCTTGAACGAATCGGGCGCGATGACGACGCGCGACACGACGCGCGTCACGAGGCGTCGTAGGTGGGCGCAGGCACCCGGGAGAGCCAGTCGAGGGCCCGGCCGAGCAGCTCGCGATGCTCGGCCGAGTCGTAGGAGCGCGCATCGTGGCCGAGCGCGTCGTACACGAGGCGCGAGTGGCCGAGTTCACGGGCCCAGATCAGCGGATGCCGCATGCCGCCCTCTTCGTGCTCGGCGATCGGCTCGATCACGTCGTCGAGGTGAAGACCCGAGTAACGCTCGTCGACGACGGTGAAGTCGCCGATATCGTCGGCGACGGGGTGCGAGCCGACGACGTGCACGAGCGCGTCGCCGATCGGCGGATGCCACGACACACCCGTGATCCAGCGTGCACCCAGGGCGCGGCCGAAGGCGGGCAGCTCGGGCAACGTGGAGGCCGCGGCGTGCACGGCGAGGATGCCGATCCCCCGTTCGAGCGCCGCGTCGAGCCCTGCGGCAGCGGCGGCGATCGCGTCGGCGCTCGGCTCACCGGGGTCGGTGACGCCGTCGGGCAGTGGCGAATCCGGGCTGCCGGCGTTCACGACGAGCAGGTCGATATCGCCGAGCGCCGCGAGCCCCCCGAGCAGGTCGTCGCTCACGTCGACGTGGTAACCCGCGGTCGCGATGAGCCCCGCGAGCGCGGCACTCGTCTCGTCGAAGCGGTGCCACGGGTCGGCATACCGACCGGACCCGCTGAGGATGACCGCGCGCATGTCGCCTCCTCCGCTCTCGGATGCATCGTATCCCGGCGAAGTGATCTGCGTCATCGCTCGAACACGAGCGCCCAGTCGAACGCCTCGAGCCGCACGGACTCGATCCGCTCGCCCGAGACGGCGTCGATACCCGTGATCGGCACCTCGACGGCCTCGCCGCCGTGGTGCACGAGCGTGACGAGGTCGCCGCGTCGAGCCGCCTCCACGTGCTCGGGCAGGCCGGCGACGACGGGTTCGATGCCCGCATCGGCGAGCACGTGGTCGATGACGGCCTGCGCGCCGGCCTCGTCGGGCACGGTGGCGAGGTAGCGGGCGACGCCGCGTCCGGCGCGGTGCACGGTGAGCGCCGGATACCCCCTGCGGCGTCCGCTCGTGAACGAGGCCTCGACCGTGGCATCCGTCGTCTCGATCTCCTCGGCCAGCAGGGTGCCGACGAGCTCGTCCAGCCCCTCGCCCGAGAAGCGCGCTTCGCGGTCGCCTGGCGTATCGGCGGCGGCATCGGGCGCGACCAGCGCCCCGAAGTCCTCGAGCCGGATGCCGAAGAGCCCGCCGAGCTGGGTGAGGAACCCGCCATTGCGGAACCGGTCGTGCTCGTCGACGACGTCGGTGAACGGGCCGGCGAGCAGGTGCCCGCCGCCCTCGACGAACGAGGTGAGGGCTGCGGCATCCGTCTCACGCAGCAGGTAGGCGAGCGGCGCGAGCGCGAGGTCGTAACCGTCGGCGCCGGTCTCGACCCGCGACGGCGGCACGATATCGACCTGCACCTGCCTGCGGTGCAGCCCGCGGTACCAGCGCTGCACGATCTCGAGGTAGTCGAGCTGGTTCATCGGGTGGTCGGATGCCTCGACGGCCCACCAGTTCTCCCAGTCGAACACGAGCGCGACCCGGGCGTCGCGGGCTCCGGCGGGCAGGTTCGGCAGCTCGGCGAGCTGTTCGCCCAGGGCGGTCACCTCACGCCAGGTGCGCGTCTCGGTGCCCGCGTGCGGCAGCATCGCCGAGTGGAACTTCTCGGCGCCAGCGCGCGACTGCCGCCACTGGAAGAACAGGATGCCGTCGGCCCCGCGCCCGATCGCCTGCACGCTGAGTGCGGCCATCTGGCCGGGCGCCTTCGGGGCGTTCGTCGGCCGCCAGTTCAGGGCGTTCGTCGCCTGCTCCATGAGGATCCATGGCACCTCTGGCTTGAGCGAACGCACGAGATCGCGCTGGAATGCGGCTGCACGGAAGCTCTCGGGGTCGTTCGGGTCGGGGTAGGCGTCGTCGCTGATCAGGTCCATGTGCTCGGCCCACTGCGCGTAGTTGCCGGGCTTGAACGCGCCCATGAAATTGGTCGTGATCGGCTGCGTCGCGCCCGCAGCTCGGATGATCTCGCGCTCCATCAGGTAGCACTCGAGCAGCATGTCGCTCGTGAAGCGACGGAAGTCGAGCACCTGGCCGGGGTTCACGCTGTACGGCGCCTTGCGCGGCGGGAACACCTCGTCGAATCCGCCGTAGCGCTGCGACCAGAAGCTCGTGCCCCACGCGTCGTTGAGCGCGTCGACGGTCTCGTAGCGATTGGCGAGCCAGCGCCGGAACGCGTCGCGCGCGGCATCCGAGAAGTCCATGTTCAGGTGGCAGCCGTACTCGTTGTTCACATGCCACATGACGACGGCCGGATGCCGCGCGTAGCGTTCGGCGATCGCCGTCACGAGTTCGGCGGCGAGGCGCCGGTAGACGGGCGACGACGGTGCGAACTGCTGGCGACTGCCCGGCCAGTACGTTGCCCCGTTCTCGTCCTGCGGCAGCAGCTCGGGGTACTTCGCCGACGCCCATGGCGGCGGCGAAGCGGTCGCGGTCGCGAGGTCGACCGCGATGCCTCCCTTGTGCAGCACGTCGACGACCCGATCGAGCCACGCGAAGTCGAACTCGCCCTCGCGCGGCTGGATGCGCGACCACGAGAAGATGCCGAGGCTCACCATGGTGACGCCGGCCTCGCGCATGCGTGCGACATCCTCGGGCCAGAGTTCCTCCGGCCATTGCTCGGGGTTGTAGTCGGCGCCGTAGTGCACGGGACTCCCTCGTTGATTCGTAGATGGGAAAGCGTATTCCACGCTACCTCAAGCGGCCTTGGTGCCGCGAGTGGGCGATCTTGGTGCCGCATCCCCTCGGATGCGCGCCAAGAT
>JALYWB010000123.1 GCA_030852935.1 Actinomycetota bacterium
ACGCAGTCGGGTCGGGTGCGACCGACCCCGACGGGATCCTCAACGTCGCCACGCGCGTGGCAGTCGAGGCATCCGCGGGTCGGCTGCTCGTGCAGACCGATCTCTGCCTCGACGAGTTCACCGACCATGGGCACTGTGGCGTGCTCGACGATCGCGGCCGCGTCGACAATGACGAGACGCTCGTGCGCTACCGCGAGATGGCGCTCGAGCACGCTCGCGCCGGCTCCCAGCTCGTCGGGTTGTCGGGCATGATGGACGGCCAGGTCGCCGCGGTGCGCGACGCGCTCGATACGAGTGGCTTCCAGGATGTCGCGATCCTCGCCTATTCGGCCAAGTACGCGAGCGCGTTCTACGGCCCGTTCCGCGACGCCGTCGAGTCGACGCTCGAGGGCGACCGCCGAACGTACCAGCTCGACCCCGGCAACCGGCGTGAGGGGTTACGCGAAGCGATGATCGACATCGACGAGGGCGCGGACATCGTCATGGTCAAGCCGGCAGGCAGCTACCTCGACGTGCTGGCGGATGTCGCGGCCGCGAGCGAGGTTCCCGTCTGGGCGTACCAGGTGTCGGGCGAATACGCGATGATCGAGGCCGCCGCAGCGCACGGCTGGATCGACCGCACGCGCGCCGTGATCGAGTCGGTGCGCGGCATCCGTCGTGCCGGCGCCGACGCGGTGCTCACCTACTGGGCGGTCGAGCTCGCCGAGTGGATCCGCGCGGGAGATGCGGCATGAGCGCTGCACGTTCGCTCCCTGAGCCCGTCGAAGGGACCTCGGACGCGCGACATGCTTCGACCCTTCGACACGCCCAGGGCAGCGCGAGCTCAGCGAGCGGCGATACCGCGACGAACGCCGAGCTCTTCGCCCGCGCACAAGCGGCGATCCCGGGCGGTGTGAACTCGCCCGTACGCGCGTTCGGCTCGGTCGGCGGCACGCCGCGGTTCCTCGTGTCGGCGCGCGGCGCCTACGTGACCGACGCCGAAAGCCGCGAATACGTCGACCTCGTCGCCGGCTGGGGCCCTGCGATCCTCGGCCACGCCGACCCGCGCGTCGTCGAAGCGGTGACGGATGCCGCCGCCCGCGGTCTCTCGTTCGGCTCCTCGACGCCCGCGGAGACCGAGCTCGCCGAACTCGTCGAGGCACGCGTCGCCCCGGTGGAGAAGCTGCGGCTCGTCTCGACGGGTACCGAGGCGACCATGAGCGCGATCCGCCTCGCCCGCGGGTTCACCGGACGCGACCTCCTCGTGAAGTTCGCCGGGCACTACCACGGCCACTCCGACGGCCTCCTCGCCGAGGCTGGTTCGGGCCTTGCGACGTTCGCCCTGCCCGGTTCAGCGGGGGTGCCGGCCGACATCGCGGCGCTCACGCTGGTGCTGCCGTACAACGACCTCGATGCGGTGCGCGCAGCGTTCGCCGAGCACGGCGACCGCATCGCCGCCGTCATCGTCGAGGCCGCCGCCGCGAACATGGGCGTCGTGCCACCCGCACCCGGCTTCAACCGGGCCCTCGTGGAACTCGCGCACGCCAACGGCTCGCTCGTCATCTCCGACGAGGTGCTCACGGGCTTCCGCGTCTCGGCCGCCGGATGGTGGGGGCTCGAGAACCGCACGCGAGGGCTCGCTTCGACGAGCTCAGCGAGCGGGCTCGCTTCAGCGGGCGCGTACACGCCCGACCTCCTCACCTTCGGCAAGGTCATCGGCGGGGGAATGCCCGTGGCGGCAGTCGGCGGTCGCGCCGACATCATGGACCACCTCGCGCCGCTCGGCCCCGTCTACCAGGCGGGCACCCTCTCGGGGAATCCGGTCGCCGTCGCCGCCGGCGTCGCCACCCTCAGGGCAGCGGATGCCGCGGTGTACACGAGGCTCGATGTCGCCGCCGAGTCGATCAGCGACGCCGTGTCGGCCGCGCTGGCCGCTGAAGGCGTCGCCCATCGCGTGCAGCGCGCGGGCAACCTGTTCAGCTTCGTCTTCGGCGATCTCGGCGAGGTGCGCGACTATGCGGCCGTCCAGCGGCAGGAGGCCTGGCGGTATCCGCCGTTCTTCCACGCGATGCTCGACGCCGGCGTCTCCCTGCCGCCGTCGGTGTTCGAGGCGTGGTTCGTGACCGCCGCCCACGACGACGCGGCGATCGGGCGCATCATCGAGGCGCTCCCGGCCGCAGCGCGGGCCGCGGCATCCGCTCGCCCCGGCTGATCACCACGTAACCCCCAAGCCCGGTTCGTGCACCATCGCGCGCGAAACCGTTATGTCATTGTGGAGTGGCGACACCGTGGCCGATGTCGTGGTTCGGGCAGGATGGAACACATGGCCCACCTTCGCGTGCACAACGACCGGATCGAGGTTCACCTCACCGCGGCCGAGAAGGCGCTCGCGCTCCGCGCCGACGACCTCGTGGTGCAGCGCGATGACATCCGCTCGGCGACGGTCACCGACGACCCATGGGTGTGGATCCGCGGCATCCGCAGGCGGGGAACCGAGGTGCCGCTCGTCGTCGCGGTCGGCGTGTGGAAGTACCACGGCGGCAGCGACTTCGTGATCGTGAAGGGCAAGCGTCAGGCCGTCGTGCTCGAGCTCGCCGCGGGCGAGTTCACTCGCATCATCCTCAGCACGAACCACTCCGCAGCGCTCATCGATCGGCTGGCGCTCGGCGAACCCCCGCCGGAACCCGAGGCCGTGGTCGACTGAGCTCGGCTCGCCACATGATCGCTCTCGTCTCGGCTCCCTCGAACCTCGGCCTACGCCCGCCCGAACCGGGCAGCGTTCCGGGCGCAGCCAAGGCGCCGGAAGCGCTCCGCGAGGCGGGACTCTTCGCGCGATTCGCCGAGCATGGTGCGGTCGACGCGGGCGTCGTCCTCCCCGCGCGCTACCGCGACGACGCCGACCCGCCTGCACAGCGCCTGCGCAATCACGACGGCATCGTCGATCACTCCCGCCGCCTCGCCGAGCGTCTGAGCACGCTCCTCGACCGCGGAGCGGTTCCACTCGTGATCGGTGGCGACTGCGGCATCCTGGTCGGTATCGGACTCGCCCTTGCCCGACGCGGGCGATACGGGCTGGTCCATGCGGACGGGCACACCGACTTCCGCCACCCGGGCAACAGCGATGCATGTGCCAGCCTCGCCGGCGAAGACCTCGCGGCCGCTGTGGGCATGCACTGGCCCACGATCGCCGACCTCGAGGGACGCGCGCCCTACTTCGACCCGCGCGACGTCGCGCACGTCGGATGCCGCGATGGCGATGAGGAGCTCGACGAGGTGCGTTCGCTGCTGGCGGCGGTGGTGCCGGCTCGCGAGGTCATCGAGCATCCGGATGCCTCGGCCCGCCGCGTGCGCGACGTCGTGCACGCGTCCGGACTCGACGGGTACTGGCTGCACGTCGACGTGGACATCCTCGACCCGCAGTTCATGCCGGCGGTCGACAGCCCCGACGACGGCGGCCTGAACCCCGAGCAGCTCGTCGCGCTGCTCACCTCGCTCGCCCCCGGGGCAACCGGCGCCCACATCACGGTCTTCGATCCCGACCTCGATCCCGACGGACGTGCCGCCGCGCTCTTGGCCGACGTGCTCGTCACCGGCCTGGCAGCGCTTGGACGGGACCTTCCCAGCAGGAACGATCGCGATGGGTGAGGCGCGTCGTCGTTGCGGTCGACCGACCTGGTCGCCGAGGCGTGAGCTGCTCCGACGAGCTCAGGCGAACAGGAACAGCACGAACCCGATGAGCGGCAGCGTGCCCTGGATCAGCGCCGCGCGAAGGTAGCCGCGCCCGGTGGTGGTCAGCACCGCCGCAGCGAGCACCATGCACGCCGTCGTGAAGAGCACGAGTGTTGTGCCGGCGGCAGTCGAGCCTGCCCAGTAGAGCACCAGGCCGAGCGCGGCGCCGAGGCCGAGGAAGAGGTTGTAGAAGCCCTGGTTGTACGCCATCGGCTTCGTCGTGTCGGCCGCGGCCTGATCGGCGACGCCGAAGCGCTTCCAGGTCGCGGGGCGGGTCCACCACAGGCTCTCCATGAGGAAGATGTAGCCGTGCAGGAGCGCGGCGAGGGCGACGAAGATGCTCGCGATGACGGCCATGGCGCGATGGTATCGGTGCCCACCTGCTTCGCCACCTTCCGCAATTCAGTCCCGGAGGTGTGTCGCGGCTGCAACTCGTGCCTGATCGATCGCGACACGCACTCCGGAACTGCATTGCGTGGCATGGTGCTGCGGGCGTGCAGTACGCGAGTCAGCGGATGATCCGGGCGGCACGCCGGGCAGCGACCGGTGTGTCGCGTCATCCGTCCGCTGACTCGCGCTCGATGGCGACGGGCACGCCGAGGAAACGTTCGACCTCGGCGGCGGATGCCGCAAGCGCGCGTTCCTCGGCCGGTGAGAACACGCGCCACGGAACGACCCGCAGCGTCGCGCGCTTGCCTGCCACGACCGGCGCCCACCGGCCGGCCATGACGCCGTCGACCATCAGCGCGTGCAGCGGAAACTCCGCGTGCACGCCGTCGAGGCCCGCTGGCAGCAGGTACGCGCGCGGCGCGGCGTAGCCCATGATGTACTCGTCGTACGCCTGCAGCAGGTCGACCACGGGTCCGCGCGCGGCCGCGGCATCCATCATCTCCGCATCCCGCCGCTGGGTCGCGCCCTCGACGCTGCCGAGTGCACCGCGCGCGGCCGCGGCATCCGTCACCTCGGTGTCGTGCCAGTGCGGCACCCCGTCCACGTCGACGACCTGCACCCGCCCGTCGCTGGCGTCGACGACGGCGTCGAATGCCTTGCGCGTGTCACCGAGCGTGAACCCCGACCACGTCGAGAAGTCGCGGTCGGTCACCGGACCACGCGACGAGATGTACCGACCGGCGAGCTCGGCGAGCGCCTCGGCGCGCGGCCGCTGCGACGACGCGGGCACGCGGTCGTCGAAGGCTGCGTACGTGCGCTGCTTGCCGACGTTCGCCCCACTGATGGCGACGCGCTCCAGTTCGGCGAGCATGAGCACATAGGTGACCGCCAGGCCGGTCAGCGGCAGACCGGCCAGCTCGAGTGCCGCGAGCAGCTGCGCCCGCGTGCGATGGCCCTCGCGGAGCGACTCGGCGACGACGTCGAGCGCGCGCGTCGCCGTGTCGCCCTCGAGGCCGACCCGCCGGTAGTACGTCGCGTTCGCGCGATGCACGCGCTCGGCCGAGAGCTCCAGCACCCAGCGCGCGTCGGCCGGGTGCAGAAAGTGCCAGGTCGGCCGCAGCACGTGGGTGCGCAGGATCTCGCCTCGATCGAGGGCGGCCGCGACGGATGCCGCATCGGGCCGCTGCCCGACCGGTACACGCGCGGCAAGACCCCACTGCGCGGGCAGGAACTCCTGGGCCTGCACCGCGACGAATCGCCGCACGACCTCTGGCGCGGACGCATCGAGCGGCTCTCGGAGTCCCTGCACGTGCAACCGCAGCTGCCGAAGCCTGGCGAGCTCCATGGCTACGTGACGTCGCGTCGCCAGGTGGTCGCACCACCGATGAGGGTCGCCACGGCGCCGATGGCGAGCAATACGAGACCGCCCTGCCACCATTCGAGCGACTGGGCGGCGCCGACCGAGGCGATGCTGTAGAAGGATGCCCCGACGAGGGCATCGCTCGCCGCACCCGGCAGGAACTGGCCGATGTTCGCCGTGAGGTCGCTGAGGCTCGCGGCCAGCCGGAGGACCGGCTCGACGAACTGGGTGAACGCGATGACGATGACGATCGCTGCGACCTGGTTGGTGACGAGCGTGCCGAGCCCGACGCCGATGGTGCCCCAGAGGGCCATCGCGAGGACGCCGCGGCCGATCAGGGCCCAGGTGTCGCTCGAGTCGAGTCCGGTGTCGAGGCCGAACACCGCGAGTGCCCCCGCGCCTGCGCCGATGGAGGTCGCGAACGCCACGACGCCGAGCCCGGCGCCGAGCACGAGCTGCGAGAGGAACTTCGCCGCAAGTACGATCGACCGCTGCGGATCGGCGAGGAAGGTCGGCGTGAGCGTCTTGTGCCGGAACTCGCTCGTGACCGCCAGCGCACCGAGCAGCACCGGGAACACGTAGCCGACGGACGACGCGAAGCTGTACACGAGGGGGGCGAGGTTCATGCCGGGCGGCACTTGCGTGTTGCCGGCGCTCGCTGCGGCATCGGGATTCTCGATGGCCCACCCGAGGAAGGCGCCGAGCCCGCCGGCCAGGAAGGCGACGTAGGCGACGAGGAGGATGGCAAGGAGCCACCACATGCGGGTGGTGAAGACCTTCTGGAACTCGGCGGCGATCGCACGGAGGAACGTCATCACAGCTCACCCCCGCCGACGAGTGAGAGGAACGACTCCTCGAGCCCTGATCGCAATCGGTGCAGTGCGCTGAGTTCGACCCCGCCGACGAACGCGGCGTGACCAACCCGCCCCGGCTCGGGTTCGTCGACGATGAAGCCGTTGCGGCCCTCGGTGTACGAGAGCCCGGCCGCGTCGAGCGCTGCCGCCAGCGCGGGTCGATCGGGGGAGTCGGCGATGGTGCGCGGTGCCGAGTCGAGTTCGAGACTGGTGAGCGTGCCGGTCTTCACAAGTCGGCCCTTGGAGATGATCACCACGTCATCGACGCTCTGCTGCACCTCACTCAGCAGGTGCGAGCTCACGAGCACGGTGCGGCCCTCGGCCGCGAGTCGTTGCAGGAAGCCTCGAATCCACTTGATGCCCTCGGGGTCGAGGCCGTTGATCGGCTCGTCGAGCACGAGCACTCCGGGGTCGCCGATGAGCGTGTACGCGAGCGAGAGGCGTTGCCGCATACCGAGGGAGTAGCCGCCGACGCGCCGGTCGGCGAAGTCGGCCAGACCGACCTGTTCGAGCACCTTCGGTACGCGTTCGGCAGGCAGTCCTGCCGTGGTCGCGTAGACCTTCAGGTGATTGCGCGCGGTGCGGCCGGGGTGGAAGTTCGCGTCGAGCGCGGCACCGACGGTCTCGAGTGGTCTCGGCAGGTCGCGGTAGGCGGTGCCGCCGAACGTGGCCGTGCCGGTGCTCGCTCGCACCAGACCGAGCAGCACTCGAAGGGTCGTGGTCTTGCCGGCGCCGTTCGGACCGAGGAACCCAGTCACCCGACCCGGTTCGACCGTGAAGCTCAGGTCATCGACCGCGGTCACCGGGCCGAAGTGCTTGCTGAGGCCGGAGACCTCGATGGGGATGCCGCTCGTCATGCGTTCTCCTCACATCCGGGGGCGAGCGGTGCCGCCCTTCGGCACGCTCATGAACAGGGACGCCCCCGCACGTCCCGGGCGGTCCGACCCGCCACAGGGACACCCTAGCGAGCGGACGCGCTCAGGAGCATCCGTCTCGCGGTGGATTCCCGGGTTGCGGATGCCGCGCGCGGCATCCGCAACAGAGGCGCGATGCCGCGCCCGGCACTCAGTTCAGCGCCCGGATGCTGCGGGACGGCATTCCTCCGCCCTGCATCTCGGTCGCCATGTCCTGCAGCGCGCCGAGGGCCACCCGCTGGGTGATCGGGCCGTACGACAGCCGGGCCACGCCAAGCTCCTCGAGGCGTGCCGGCGCGGGGACATCGGGGAGGGCGATCAGGCTCACGCGTTGCTCGCCGATCCCCGCCACGAGCTCGATGATGACGTCTTCGCCGAAGTTGCCAGGCACGAAGATGCATGTGGCGCCGGCGTCGAGGTACGCGCGGCCACGCTCGATCGCGTCGGCGACCCAGACGTCGCGGGGTCGCCCCTTGCCGCGGACGAAGGCATCGGTGCGGGCGTTCAACACGAACGGCACGTCCTCCGCGGCGGCGGCGGCGACCGCCGCCTCGACCTCGGCGACCGACTCGGCGAGCGGCTTCAGCTGGTCTTCGAGGTTGGCCCCGACCACGCCGAGGCCGATCGCCCTGCGGATCGTCTCCCCGGTGTCGCCGTACCCCGCTTCGAGGTCGGCCGAGACCGGCACGTCTACGCCTCGGGCGATGCGCCCGACCATGTCGAGCATGAGGTCGACGGGGATCTGCTCGCCGTCGGGGTAACCGAAGCTCGCGGCGATCGAGTGACTCGCGGTGGCGATCGCCTTGGTTTCGGGAAGAGAGGCCACTGCGCGTGCGCCCACCACATCCCACACGTTCACCACCTGAAGCAGTTCGGGCGCGGTGTGCAGGTCACGGAATTCGGCAGCAGTCTCGGAAAGGGTCATTTCGCCAGCCTAGGCTCCGACCGCACGGCCCCCGCCGGCGCCGTCACCCGAGTGCGTCGGTCAGCCCGTCGAGCAGCCGCTCGACATCGTCGGCATCGGTGTACGGGGCGAGCCCCACGCGCAGGCCGCCGTCATCGCCGAGTCCGAGGTGCCGTGACGCTTCGAGCGCGTAGAAATTGCCCGACGGTGCCAGCACTCGGCCCGCGGCGAGGGCGTTGGTGACCTCGGATGCCGCACGCCGCTCGAACGTCATGAGCAGCGTCGGCGTGCGGCGCTGCGCCCGCGACCACAGCGTGACGCCCGGGAGCGCGGCGAGCCCCGCCTCGAGACGTGCACGAAGCCCCTCCTCGTGATCGTGCAGCGTCGCGTACGACGCGACGAGTCGCTCACGACGGGAGGTGGCGGCATTCGCGGCATCCGGATCCAGGCCGGCGAGCACGTCGACGGCCGCCGTGACGCCGGCGAGCAGCTCATAGGGCAACGTGCCGAACTCGAACCGCTCGGGCACCACGTTCGTCGCGGGCAGCAACTTGTCGGGCACGATGGTCTCGAGCGACTCGGGGCGCGCGACCAGCACGCCGCAGTGCGGTCCGAGGAACTTGTAGGGCGAGCACGTGAAGAAGTCGGCGCCGAGGGCCGCGACATCAGGCAGCTCATGGGCCGTGTAGTGCACGCCGTCGACGTAGAGCAACGCGCCCGCGTCGTGCACGACCCGAGCGATCGCGGCGACGTCGGGCATCGTGCCGATGAGATTCGAGGCGGCGGTGACGGCGACGAGGCGCGTGCGATCCGAGAGCACGGCGCTCACGGCATCCGCCGTCAGCTCGCCCGTCGATGGGTCGAAGTCGACCCAGCGCACGGTGGCGCCGGCGCGCTCGGCGGCGTGCACCCATGGCCGGATGTTCGAGTCGTGATCGAGACGAGTGACCACCACCTCGTCGCCAGGGCCCCAGCCACGCGAGAGGTGCCGCGAGAAGTCGTAGGTGAGCTGGGTCGCGCTTCGACCGTGCACGATGCCGCGGGGGTGCCCGTTCACGAGGTCGGCCATCGCGAGCCGGAACCCGTGCACTGCGGCCTCGGCGCGCTGTTCGGATTCGCCGATCGTGCCTCGATTCGAGAGCGGACCGGTCAGCACGGATGCCACGGCGTCGCCCACCGCCCGCGGTGTCTGTGTTCCGCCCGGTCCGTCGAACTGCGCCCAGCCGCTCTCGAGCGACGGGAATTCGGAGCGGATGCGCGCGACGTCGTAGGCCATGTCGAGCAGCCTA
>JALYWB010000137.1 GCA_030852935.1 Actinomycetota bacterium
CACGCGGTGCGCAGGGAGGCCGAGATGCGCGACGCGCTCGCCTTCCTCGAATCACTCGGCGCCGCCCACCCGATGACCGACGGCACCATCGCATGGTTGCATGCGCTCGCAGAGCGCCCAGACGGCCGGCCCGGTGACGGCCAGTCCGAAGGGGACCCGGACGACCACTGACTCGAGTGGCCACGTCGCCCGTCGACGGGCGTCGGTTCGGGTCAGGCGTCGTCCCAGACCTCATCGGCAAGCGCGACGACGGCCTCGATCTTCGCCCACTGCTCGGCCTCGCTGAGGAGGTTGCCCTCTTCCGTCGACGCGAAACCGCACTGCGGGCTGAGCGCGAGCTGCGCCAGCGGCACGATCTCTGCGGCCTCGTCGATGCGGCGACGGATCTCGTCGTGGTCTTCGAGCGTGCCCGTCTTCGTGGTGACGAGGCCGAGCTCGACGACCTTCTCACCCGCGGGCAGGAACCGCAGCGGCTCGAAGCCGCCTGCGCGCTCGCTGTCGTACTCGAGGAAGTAGCCGTCGAAGTCGCACTCGCCGAGCAGCTGCTCGGCGACCGGCTCGTAGCCGCCCGACGAGATCCACGTGGAGCGGAAGTTGCCGCGACAGACGTGCGTCGTGATGACGAGGTCGTCGGGCTTGTCGCGCAGCGACGCGTTGATGAGCGACGCGTAGCGCTCGGCGAGGTGATCGGTGCGGATGCCGCGGTCGGCGGCCTTGGCGAGTTCTTCCTCTGAACACAGGTAGGCCCACGCGGTGTCGTCGAACTGGAGGTAGCGGCATCCGGCGTCATAGAACGCCTGCACCGCATCGCGGTAGGTCTGGGCCAGGTCTTCGAAGATGTCTTCATGGCCCGAGTACTGCGAGCCCTCGAGCGCGTCGCGCTCGAGTCGGAAGTCGAGCACCGTTGGCGCGGGAATGCTGAACTTCGGCACGACCCCTGCCCGGTCGGCGACGGACTTCAGGAAGCGGAAGTGCTCGAGCATGGGATGGTCGGCGGGGAACCCGACCGGCCCGTCGATGTGCAACCCCCGCGGACGGGTCTGCACGCCCTGGAACTGGATGCCGTGGTCGAGTTCGACCACGTTCACGCCGTCGAGCATGCCGAAGTAGTCGAAGTGCCACCACGATCGCCGGTACTCGCCGTCAGTCGCGAGCCGCAGCCCTGCGGATGCCTCGCGCGCGACGAGGCGCTCGATCGCCGCATCTTCGACGCTGCGCAGACCCGCGTCGTCGAGCTCGCCGTCGGCATGGCGCGTTCGCGCGTCTTTGATGTCGTCTGGCCGGAGGAAGCTGCCGACGATGTCGGCGCGGAACGGTGGGTTCACGGACATGGCCCCACTTTATGCCCGGCCTCCGACCCACGCCCAGTGGTTTCGCCGCATTACGGCGACAGTGATTCGAGGTACTCCAGCGATCGGCGCGAGCCCGTGACCAGCGAGCGGATCCCATGGGTGTGGTCGCCGACGTCGGGGCGGTAGGCGGTGGCGAGATCACGTGCGACGCCCGCGGCGGCCCGCCGCAGCAGGTCGACGTAGGGCAGTGGCGAGGCACCGTCGTTGGGCACGACGACCCCCATCGCGGCGTACACGGCCCCGCTCGGGCCGATGACCGGCACGGCGATGCCGCGGGACTCGGGGTGGATGTACCCATCGGCGGCGGCGTAGCCGTCGATACGAACGCGCTGGAGCACCGCGTGAAGTTGCGCGGCGGTGCCAATGGTGTGCTCGGTGTACACCCGCAGCTCGCCGCGCTCGACCTCCGCGATCAGCGCAGGGTCGCCGTGCGCGAGCAGGACCAGTCCGCTCGAGGAGGCGTGCAGCGGAATGCGTCCGCCGATGAGAGTCGCGTTGACGACCGCGTCGGGGGTCGACATCCGCTCGATGAACAGCACGTCGTGCCCGTTCAGCACGCCGAGCTGCGTGTGCTGGCGCACGCGCTCGTGCACTGCGCCGAGCCAGGGTCGTGCGATCTCGCGGAGTCCGACCGCCCCGGGGGTGCGGCTGGCGAACTCCCACAGCCGCACGCCCAGGCGGTACGTGCGGTCGGGCAGTCGCTCGAGCAGGCCCTCCCGTTCGAGCTCGCCGATCAATCGGTGCGTGCTCGAACGGGGCAGGCCTGCGGCATCCGCGATCTCACTCAGCGTCAGGAACGGATGCCACGCATCGAAGGCCTCGAGGATGCGCAGGTGCCGGTGCAGCACCGACTGCCCTGCAGATCCTCGTGCCACGGCATCCTCCTCGACGATGCCGCCATGCTAATCGATTCCGATGAGTGGAATCGCTCGGTCAGTCGTTGGCGCGATAGACCGTTCTGGCGTAATCGTGGTACGGCGCCGGAGCGACGGTGGCGCGGATGTTCACCTGGCGGTGCTCCGCGTCGACCGAGTCCTTGCGCGAGATCGGGTTCTCGCCCCACACGACCTCGACCACGTCGCCGTCGCGGATGTCGACGTCGAGCGTGGCCAGCGACATGTAGAGCTGGTCGAACGCGACGTACCCGGCATCGGTCGAGATGCCGACCAGCTTGCCGTCCTTGCGCACCTCGTCCATCTGGTAGAGGCCGTAGCGCGCCTTGGGGAAGTCGAGGTACTTCGCCG
Source organism: Actinomycetota bacterium (assembly GCA_030852935.1). Lineage (GTDB taxonomy): Bacteria > Actinomycetota > Actinomycetes > Actinomycetales > Microbacteriaceae > Agromyces. The sequence goes on from JALYWB010000137.1 coordinate 2,597, forward strand.
GAGTGCCGGGCTCGACCTGCGACTTCACCACGGCGGCGACGTCGTCGGCGTTCCAGAGCAGCGTCACCTTGCGTCGGCGTGGCGAATCGGCGTGCTGCTGCAGCGCCTCGCTGCCGTGGAACTCGTGGTCGAAGCGCACCGACCGCCCGAGCCCGATATCGAACGGGGTCATGTAGAAGTCGCGGATGTCGTCGGAGTGCAGCGACCCGGCGACCGAGCCGGCACGCGCGGCCGGAAGCCACTCGCGGTACTCGGCGAAGTCGTCGTCGAAGATCGCGGGGAAGGGCGTCGGCACCCAGCCCGACTCGAGCGGTGACGACGAGTACGCCTTCGCACCGACCCGGCGCACGTCGAACTCCTCGCCGGCCGACATCAGTGCGTCCATGATGATCTCGTTGTCCTGCCACGGGCCGTAGAACTCGAATCCGGGCTGCCCCGCCATCCCGTGGCGAAGCGCCTTGACCGGCCGGCCAGCGATCTCGAAGTCGCCGATGTGGAAGAACTTCAGTTCGGGAACCGGCCCGCCGAAGAGCTTCTCCATGACCTCGTCGGCCTTCGGGCCCTGCAGCTCGTACCGGTAGAACGTGGGCGGCCCCTGCCGCATGTGCGAGTTCGCCTCGAGACGGTGGCGCACGTCCTTGCCCGCGGCCTGCGCCTTCTCGACATTGAACCGGACCCAGTCGATGAGGATGTGGTGGCCGATCAGCACGATCCCCTCGGGCCCCTCGGCGTTGTAGAACAGGATGCCGTCGCCGATGAGGTACCCGTCCTTGTTGACCGAGATGAGCTGCTTGGCCACGCCGGGGCGGAACGTCGCGAACGTGTTCGGCGAGATGGAACTCAGCAAGGGGATGAGGTCGGTGCCGTCGAGGAACAGCTGCGTCATGTGGTGCGACTGGTCCATGATCGCCACCGTGGTGTTCCATGCTCGCTGCTCATCGCGCCAGTTGGTGAACTCCGGTGCGACAGGGAACGTGAACGCCGGCCAGTTCTGGTTCCGGAGCAGTTCCACGGGGTTGCCGACGCGATCGATCGCCTGCTGGAGTGATTCGGTCATCTTCGACCCTCTCTTTCAGTCGCGCCCAGCGTAGGCGCGGCATCCGGAAGAACGACCCCAACGATTCCGTTCATGTGAATTCCACGAGCGCGGGCGTCACCGTTCTGCGCGATCATGGCTGTCAAGTGGCCTTTCCACCACGCGATCGTCTCGATTCGATATCAGGGGCCCGAAACTCGTTCCAAAATCGTTGACAATCTCGTTTTCGATCCGTACGGTCATTTTCGTGCGGTCGTATCGATCGCGTCAGACCCGAGCAATGATGCGTGAGGAGAGTGCAGATGGCCGCACGCCTGAGTCTCACCGACATCAGCCTGCACTTCGGCGGCGTCAAGGTGCTCGAGAACGTGAGCTTCGACGTCGAGCCGGGAGTCATCTTCGGCCTCGTCGGTCCGAACGGCGCAGGCAAGACCTCGTTGTTCAACTGCATCAGCGGTCACTACAAGCCGAGCTCCGGGTCGATCACGATCGACGACACCGAGGTGCTCTCGCAGCGGCCTTCGAGCCTCGCGCAGCTCGGGCTCGCCCGCACCTTCCAGCACCCCGCCCTGCAACTCGAGGCCACCGTGCTGCAGAACGTGCTGCTCGGCGGGCACACCCGCCTCCCCGGTGGCCCGGTCTCGTGGTCGCTGGGCCTGCCGTTCACCCTTCGCGCCGAGCGCGGCATCCGCGACGAGGCACTCGAGTTGCTCGAACGGGCCGGCCTGGGCTGGGCGGCAGACCTGCCGGCCGACGAGTTGTCGCACGGACTGCACAAGGGCGTCGAACTGTGCCGCGCACTGCTCTCGAGGCCGACGCTGCTCCTGCTCGACGAGCCGGCGGCCGGTCTCTCTCACGGCGAGGTCGAACAGCTCATCGAGACGGTTCGGCGCATCCGCACCGACCAGGACATCACGGTGGTCATCGTGGAACACCACATGGGCCTCATCGCCGCCCTCACCGATCGGGTCGTCGTGCTCGATCACGGCCGCAAGCTCATGGAGGGCACCGCCGCTGAGGCGCAGTCCGACCCTCGCGTGATCGAGGCGTACATCGGAAAGGATGCGGCCGATGACGCTGCTTGAGCTCTCCGACGTGACGGCGTCATACGGTCCGGTGCAGGTGCTCAGCGGCGTCTCCCTCAGCGTGCCCGAGGGCGGCGCAGTCGGCATCCTCGGTGCGAACGGCGCCGGGAAGACGACCACCCTTCGCGCGATCAGCGGCACCGTGCGCACCGGCGGCCGGATCACGTTCGGCGGCCGCGACATCCGGGGCCTTCGTGCCGACCGCGTCGCGGCGCTCGGCATCGCCCACGTTCCGGAGGGGCGCGGCACGCTCGCGCAGCTGAACGTCCGGGAGAACCTTCGGGTCGGTGCGTACCTGCGAAAGGACCGGAAGGCGATCGCGAACGACATCGACTACTGCCTCGACCTGTTCCCGCAGTTGCGAGATCGCATCGCGTCGAGGGCGGCGGCCCTCTCGGGCGGCGAACAGCAGATGCTCGCGGTCGCGCGGGCGTTCATGGCGAAGCCCAAGCTCCTCCTGCTCGACGAGGCGTCGCTCGGGCTCGCCCCCAGCACTGCGAAGTCCGTGTACGAGGCGATCGGCAGGCTGCGCCGGGAGTCGGGCATCGCGATGCTCGTCGTCGAACAGAACGCCACGCTCGCCTTCACCCTCGTCGACACGGCGACGATCCTCGAGACCGGGCGCAGCGTGCTCTCCGGACCATCCGACGAGCTCAAGGGCATGGACGAGATCCGCCGCGCCTACCTGGGGGGCTGAGACGCATGGACACGTTCATCCAGCTCGTGGTCGACGGCCTCTCGCAGGGGTCGATCTACGCGGCACTCGCCCTGGCCATCGTGCTCGTGAACCAGGCGACCGGGCTCATCAACTTCGCCCAGGGCGGTTTGGCCGTGCTCTCGGCGTACATCGCATATGTATTCGTGCAGTTCGGGCTGCCGACCATCCTCGCCATCCTCATCGCCGTGGTGATCTCCTTCTTCATCGGCGCCGTGGTCGAGCGTTTCCTCATCCGGCGCTTCGAACGAGGCGATCCCGATACCGCAGTCGTCGTGACGATCGGCCTGCTGACGCTCGTCACCGGCATCTCCGCACTGTTCTGGGGCTACAACAACCGCCAGTTCCCCTCCCTCTTCCCGCTGGGCACCGTCGACCTCCTCGGCGCCGTCGTGAGCATCCGCTCGATCGGCACCACACTGACGATCGTCGCCATCATGATCGTGCTGCAGCTCCTGTTCCTGCGCACGAAGCTGGGCCTCGCCCTGCGCGCGGTGGCCGACAACCCATCGTCGGCTGCGTTCTCGGGTCTTCCCGTCGGCCGGCTGCTCATGGTCGGCTGGGGGCTGGCCGCGGGCCTCGGCGCCATCGCCGGATCGCTCGTCGCCCCCAGTCTCACCCTCACCCCCGGCATGATGGACTTCGCCCTGGTCTACGCGCTCGCCGCAGTCATCCTCGGCGGGCTGGACAGTCCCCTCGGCGCGGTGGCCGCGGCGTGGGCGATCGGCATCCTCGAGAACCTCGCGGCCGTCTACGTTCCCCTGATCGGACATGACCTCAAGATCGCGGTGCCGTTCATCCTGATCTTCGTCATCCTGATCGTCCGTCCCCAAGGCCTCTTCGGGCGGAAGGTCGTGGTGCGAGTCTGATGAGCCGGATGTCGACAATGCTGCGCAACAGGTGGGTGCAGATCGGCCTGATCGCCGTGATCGCGATCGTGCTGATCGTCGCGCCGCTGATGCTGCCGGTGTTCGCCAACCAGACGCTCATTCGCATCGGCGTGTACGCGGTGGCGGTGCTGGGCCTCAACATCGTCATGGGCTACGCCGGCCAGGTCAACCTCGGTCAGATCTTCTTCCTCGGCCTCGGCGCGTACGTCGCCGCCTACGGCGTCACCCATGACTGGAACATCCTGGTCGTGTTCGTGGCGGCGTGCGTGATCCCCGGGATCGTCGGATTGCTCATCGCGCTCGCGGCATCCCGACTCGGCGGACTCGCCATCGCGATGATCACGATCGCGCTTCCCATCATCGGCGTGCCGCTCGCCAAGCGGCTCTCCGACCTCACCGGTGGCTCACAGGGCATCTCGGCCAGATTCTCGGGCGCGCCCGAGTGGAGCGGCCTCTTCGACGACCAGTGGCAGTACTACATCGTGCTGCTCGTCACTGTGGCGGCGTTCATACTGGGGCGCAACCTCGTGCGCGGCAAGTTCGGACGCGGGTTCAAGATCGTGCGCGAGAACGAGGCGGTGGCGGCGTCGATGGGCGTCTCGCCATACCGCTACAAGGTGCTCGCATTCACCATCGCGTCGATCTTCGGCGGGGCGAGCGGCTTCCTCTACCTGGTCGCGGTGCAGTACACCTCCCCCGAGACCCTGAGCTTCGGTCATTCCATCGCCCTGCTCGCGGCGATGGTCATCGGTGGGGCGGGCAGCATCGCCGGCTCGCTGATCGGCGGCATCTACTACGTCTTCGTGCCGCAGGTGACCAACGCCATCGACCCGACGCTCACGGCGATCAGCCAGGGTGTGATCCTGCTCGCAGTGCTCTTCCTCCTGCCCGGCGGACTCGTGAGCCTGCCCCGCGTCATCCGGCGACTGACTCGCCGAAACACCTCCCGCCCGGCGCAGGGCGGCTCCCCCCAGACCACTCCTGTGACCTTGCCGCCAGCGGCGGTCGCGCAGGAGGGACCAGAGAATACAGAGAGGCAGAGTCGATCATGAACATTCGAAAGAGGGCAGGTGGCGTCGTCGGCATGGTTGCCATGGCGTCGATCGTCGCGCTCGCCGTTTCGGGCTGCACTCGCGGCGGCGGAGGCGAAGAGGCTGACGGGGAGGGCGCTGCGGCCAGCCCCGGCATCACCGATACGAGTCTCACCTTCGGCATCACCACCCCGCTCACCGGGCCGACCGCCGGTCCCGGCAACTGCACGGCTGACGGCGCACTCGCGTACTTCGGCGTCAAGAACGCCGAGGGCGGCATCGAGTTCGGCGACGGCAAGACCCGCACCGTCGAGATCAAGACCTACGACGACCAGTACGACCCGCAGAAGGCGCTCGCGAACTTCCAGCAGATGGTCGCAGAAGACGTGTTCGCCGCGGGCATCGGGCTGGGTACGCCGACCAACCGGGCGTGGCGCGACGCCGCCATCGACGAGGAGTTCCCGCAGGTGCTCGCCATGACCGGCGACCCCCTCTTCAGCGACCGCGAAGAGAGCCCATGGCAGCTCGGCCTGGTGGCGACCTACCCGCAGGAGGGCAACGCGTTCGGCACGCTGCTCGCCGAGTCGGGCGAGGACCACAAGGTCGCCATCCTCTCGCAGAACGACGACTACGGCGACGGCTACGTCGAGGGCTTCAAGGAGGCCGTCGCAGATGCCGACAACATCGAGATCGTCGGCGAGCTGACCTATGAGGCGACCGACACGAGCGTGGACGCGCAGCTCACCGAACTCGCCGCCACCGGCGCCGACGTGTTCTTCAACGCGATGTCGATCACTCCGCTGGTGATCTCCTCGCTGCAGAAGGCGCAGCAGCTCGGCTGGATGCCCAGCTGGTTCCTTCCGTCGAACACGTCCAGCCCGGTTGCCATCCTCGAGCCCGGCGGCGGCGCAGCCTTCCCCGGCATCTACACGGTGGCGTTCTCGGAGGCCGCGGCGAGCCCGGCGTTCCAGGAGAGCGAGGAGGGCCAGGCCTTCATGGAAGCCCTCGGTGAGTACACCAACCAGGAGGGCGTCCCCGGCTTCCCGCACTGCGTGTGGAGCTGGATCGGTGCCGCCACCCTCGAGGAGGCGTTCAAGAACATGGAGGAGCCGACGCGCGAGAGCTTCATGGAGGCGCTCCTGAACGTCTCCGACTTCGACGCTCCGTTCATGCTGCCGGGTGCCGCGATCGACACGACCATCGACGGCATCCCCGCCGTGTCGGAGGTCGTGGTGCAGAAGTACAACGGCAAGGGCTACGAGACGTCCGAGTCCTTCGGCTGATCGCCAACCCGATCACCTGACGCAACGTCGCCCCGGATCACCTCCGGGGCGACGTTGCGTTCGCTGCGGCATCCGTTCAGCCAACGACGTCGAAGACCTATTCCGAGGCGGATGCCGCGGCCGTCGCTTCCGCATCGAGGAAGCCGCGGATCGCCGCGATGACCCGATCAGGTTGCTCTTCGAGGAGGGAATGCCCCGCATCCGCGATCTCCACCACCTGCGAACGCGGCAGTCGGCGTGCGTACTCGTCGACGATGCCCGCATCGAGGTAGTCGCACTCGGGACGCAGGATGAGTACCGGATGCGCCGCCAGGCGCTCGAGGCTGCGCGCCGTGACACCGGTGCGGTGACCCGGTTCGACACCGGGACCGTGATTCGCGTAGTGGCCGAGCCGCTCGGGTGCATCCGGAACGTCGTGCCCCTGGCAGACGAGGCCGGGGGCCGCGGCGAGGTAGAGCTCGCGAT
>JALYWB010000160.1 GCA_030852935.1 Actinomycetota bacterium
CCGGCCGCGCAGGCGACGGCGAGCTGCACCCACGTGAACCACTCGATCATGCTGACGCCTCCTCGGGCGGGAAGCCGGTGACGACCTTGAGCGTGCCGCCGCGGAGTTCGACGATCGCGACGAGCCGACCGTCGGGGTCGATGGCCGCGATCGGTTCACCGGAGCCCTCGAGGAGGTCGTCGGATGCCGCAACGCGCTTGCCGTGGCCCAAGTCGGTCGCCTGTGCCGGGGTGAGTTCGGCGACCGGAAGCACTCGGCCCGCAGCGTCGGCAGGTCGCATGAGTGAGGCGGCGACATCCAAGCCCTCGAGCGTCGCAGCCTCGTCGACATGGAACGCGCCGATCCGAGTGCGCCGAAGTGCCGTGAGATGCCCGCCGGTGCCGAGGTCGGCGCCGAGGTCGCGGGCGAGCGCCCGCACGTAGGTGCCCGACGAACACTCGACGCGCACGTCGAGGTCGACGACACCGTCGCCGGTGCGCAGCCCGAGCAGTTCGAACGCCGACACCGTCACCGAGCGGGCGGCGAGCTCGACCCGTTCGCCATCGCGCACCCGCTGGTACGCGCGTTTGCCTGCGACTTTCACCGCGCTCACGGCACTCGGCACCTGCTCGATCGTGCCGGTCAGCCGGGCCATCGCGGCGGCGATCGGAGGTTCGGTCGCGCCGGCGATCCGAGTTCCGGATGCCGCGGCCAATGGCTCCCCCTCAGCGTCGTCGGTGGTGGTGTCCCACCCGAGCCTCACGGTCGCCAGGTACTCCTTGTCGAGGCCGACGAGATGGTGCAGCAGGCGGGTCGCGTGGTTGACGCCGAGCAGGAGCAACCCCGTCGCCATCGGATCGAGGGTGCCGGCATGCCCGATCTTGCGGGTGCCGGCGAGCCGGCGGGTGCGGGCGACGACATCGTGGCTCGTGATTCCCTGCGGCTTGTCGACGAGGAGGATGCCGCTGTTCACGCCGTACAGGCTAACAGCCGGGCCGGGCCGGAGCGCCGCCCGAGCGCCCCTACGCTGGGAGGGTGAGGATCGGGATCATCGGAGCGGGCGCGCTCGGCGGCACGTTCGCCGCGCTGCTCGCACGCGCGGGGCACGAGGTCGAGGTGACGGCGCGCGGGGCCGGGCTCGAGGCGATCCGCGCACGTGGCATCCGGCTCAGCGGCGGCTACGGCGATGTGCACGCTCAGGTCGACGCGGCGGAAGCGCTGACGATTCGCCCTGAGCTGGTGCTGGTGTGTACGAAGGCACAGGATGCCGCGGCCGCCATCGAGTCGAATGCGGCGATGATCGACGGGGTGACGGTCGTCGTCGTGCAGAACGGCCTCGAGGGCGTCGACACCGCCGCGCGGCTGCTCCCGGCTTCATCGTGCATGGGCCTGCTCTCGATCATCGCAGCCAATTACACCGAGCCCGGTGTCGTGCGGGTCACGACCAGGGCGGCGAGCTACCTGGGTCGTGGCGAGGGACCGGTCGATGCCGAGTGCACGCGCGTCGCCGCCCTGCTTTCGTCTGCGGTGCCGATCATCGCCATCGGCGGGTTCAGGGGCGCACAGTGGACCAAGCTGATCGTCAACATGCTGAACGCCGTGCCCGCCATCGTCGGCCGCAGCGTGCAGGACGTCGTCGACGACCGCCACCTGCGGCTCGTGGTGGCCGCCTCGATGCGCGAAGCCGTGCGGGTCGGGATGGCGCGCGGAGTCCGCTTCGGCGCGCTGCAGGGCCTCGGCGACCGGCGGCTCCGGCTGTTCGCGCGCCTGCCCCTGTGGGCCGGCCAGGTGCTGCCATGGTTCATGCGCGTGCGCATGGGCAACGTCCCCAACCTGGGCTCGACACAACAGAGCGTGCGCCGCGGCCAGCCCACCGAGGTCGACTTCCTGAACGGGGCCGTCGTGCGCGAGGCATCCGACGTCGGCCTGACCGCGCCCGTCAACGCAGCGCTCACCGCGCTCGTGCACGAGGTCGAGTCGACCGGCGACCACCTTCCCGCGGAGCGAGTGCTCACGGCGGTCGGGTTCTGAGCCGTTCCCGTACGTGCCCGGATGCCGAAGGGGCCCGGCGAACCGGACCCCTTCGAACTCGTCATTCACGCGTCAGTCGCGGAGGTGACATCAGCGCACGCCACTCAGGCGCATCGTCGACTCACGCGCGCTTGCGGCGAACCTGGGCGATCACGACGAATGCCAGGCCCGCGGCGAGCAGCACGCCGGCAGCGATCGAGATCGTCGTTCCGGTGAAGCCGGTGCTTGCCAGCGTGTCGCCGGTCGGTGTGGTCGCCGTGGAGGTCGTGGGCGTGGTGTCCGCAGGCGTGGGCGTCGTGCTCTCGGGGCACGGCTCGTCGTCGATCGAGTACACCCACTCGACCTGAGCACCGTCGGGGAAGGCCGAGCCCGGCTTCGCCGTCGCGGTCACCGTGACGATGCCGTCGGCTTCGGCCGATGCCCACTCGATCGCGTCGGTGTCGGCGGGCACGGTCAACTGCTCGTTGTCAGGGCCGCATGCGTCGGAGAACGACGGCGCACCGTCGACATCGATGACGCACGGCGCGTCGTCGACGGTGAACTCCCAGGTCGTCGTCGAGCCCGGCGCGAAGACGTATCCGGCCTTGGCCGTCGCCGTGACCGTGTGGGTGCCGTCCACCTCGGTGGTGCTCCAGTCCACCTTCGGGGTGTCGGCGGGCACCGTGAGCTGCTCGTTGTCAGGGCCGCAGGCGTCGGAGAACGACGGCGCCGCACCCACCGGAATCTCCTCATCCGGTTCAGCACAGTCGTCGAACTCGAGAAGTGACTGATCGCCCTGGGCCGCGATGTTGTGGGTGGTGCCGTTCTTCACGTAGGTGAAGGCGGGGAAGATGTCTCCGTCGTGGTCGATGTGGCCCGACTGCAGGAACGCGTTGACCGACGTGGTGAGACGCTCATACGGATTCGTGGCACTGCTGGTCGCGTGACAGTACGTGACCTTCTTCACCTCGTTGTCGCCGTCGCCGCAGTCGCCTTCGGCGGTCACGCTGCCATGGCTGGTGTTGGTCTGACCGTTCGACCACTTCGCGCCGAGGCTCAGCTCGTAGGTGCCCGCGTCGACGCCGTTCTGCTGGAAGGTGGCGCTCTTCTTGCCACCGATCTCGGTGCCCACAGGCACGACGGTCGGATTGGAGGACACGGTGATCTCCTCGGTGAGGTGCTCGGAGTTCTTCACCGTCCAGGTGATGTCGTAGGTGCCCGCCGTGTTGCAGGCGGTGACGCCCTCGATGTCGTTGTGGTGGGCGCTCGCGGGCGTGGCCACCGCGACGAGCGCGAGTCCACCGCCGAGCGCGAGCGAGGCGAAGGCCGCCGCAATGCGGCGGAACAGGGTGGGTGTCGTCGGGCGGTTTCGCGTCCTGATATCGGTGTGGTCACCAGACGCCATGGCGGCGCGGGGCTTGCTCATTCGGGTTTCTCCATCGGTAGAACCGGGTCGGTGAACCGACGGAGAACGCGCGAGCACCACGCATGGTGCGGACACCAGCCATGCGGCGCCCGGGAAGGCGCGTTGCATCGGCGGTGCAGACGGCCGCGCGCGGGTACGCACGACCGGTGAAGCTCGGGTTCGGGTAGATCGGGTTCACAGAGCCGGGGGCTGGACTGTTCGACCAGTATGGCGTGCCAAACGTCCCGTTGTCCCCCATATGACGATTAAGAGGACAAAAGCCCCCCGTTTTGGGGCCCGGTCGTGCTCCGGGGCGAATCGAGCTGCTCCGCGAAGCGTCGCAGTGAGATGGTGGTCCCTGCTCAGCAGGTGTCGAGGAACCGCCGCCGCGGGTGCTCGGGGTCGCGGTTGTCGATGACCGCTGAGGCCACGAGCCGCGGGTCGCGCTCTGCGTAGGCGAGCACGTCCGCGGGATCGACGGGCTCGCCGTCGAGCACGATGCGGACATCCCAGAGATCAGCGAGCCGCTCGCGCAGCACGAATCGCCCATCGAGCACGAGGATGGCATCGCCCGGGCCAGTGATCCACTTCGGTTCGACCCACGAGTCGCGCGCCGGATCGAACACGCCGGTCACGAATGCCGTCGAGCCCCCGAGACGGAACGGCTCGACCAGTACACGGCGCAGCGCCGACTCGTCGAAGCCATACCCGTAGTACCGCGCCGGCGTGTCCTCGCCGAAATCGCCCTGTGCCGACCGCGACCGGTGGAACCGCTCCATGCTGGCGCGGAAGACGGCATGCTCGCGCTCGCGGAACACCGCCGCGAGGTCGTCGGCGAACTGCGTCTTGCCGCTCTGCAACGGCCCGTCGATGGCCACGATCATGCGCCCACGACCGTAGTGCTGCAGGATCTCGTCGACGAGGGAACGGAGGAAGCTGACGCGCGGCGTGGTGACGAGCTTCATCCCTCGAGCCTAGCCGCGGGGCATCCGGCCGCACATAAGCTGATGACGTGTCCCGCGCGCCCGTCCCCGACCTCGCGAACGCGCTGAATGAATGGTTCGCGGATGCCGCGCGGCCGCTGCCCTGGCGGGCCGCCGAGGTGTCACCGTGGGCGGTGCTCGTGAGCGAATTCATGCTGCAACAGACTCAGGTGGCTCGCGTCGTGCCGAGGTGGGAGGCATGGCTCGAGCGCTGGCCGACCCCGGGGGCACTCGCCGCGGAGCCGCCCAGCGAGGCGGTGCGGGCGTGGGATCGGCTCGGATACCCCCGCCGCGCCCTGTGGCTGCATCGCGCGGCGGTCGAGCTCGTCGAGCGGCATGACGGCCAGGTGCCGGCCGACCTCGACGATCTGCTCGCCCTGCAGGGAATCGGGCCGTATACGGCGCGCGCCATCGCAGCGTTCGCGTTCGGCCGGCGGCATCCGGTGGTCGACACCAACACCCGGCGGGTGATCGCCCGTGCCGTGCTCGGGCAGGCTCGGCCTGGGCCTCCGTCGACAGCGCGCGACCTCGCGTCGATGTCGGCATTGCTTCCGGCGACGGATGCCACCGCCCGCGTGTTCAACGCCGCAGTGATGGAGCTCGGCGCGACGGTCTGCACGGCCAGGGCACCGCGATGCGATGCGTGCCCGATTGCGGTGCAATGCTCCTGGCGCCGCATGGGCTACCCGCCCTATGACGGCCCACGACGGCGTGCCCAAGCGCGATTCGAAGGCTCCGACCGTCAGGTGCGGGGGCTCGTGATGCGCGAACTCCGGGCGGCGCACCGTCCGGTAGAGCGACGTGAGCTCGACCGGCAGTGCTCCGATGCGGCGCAGCTGGAACGCGCGATCGCCGGGCTCGTCGCCGATGGCCTGGCCGTGGCATCCGCCGACGGTGCACTGCGGCTGCCCGACGTCTGACTCAGCAGCGTCGGCCATCGACGAGCGCGCGACTCAGCGAGGCCCGCCGAGTTCTGCCGCATCACCGACGTCGAGGTCGTCTTCATCGATCTCGGTCACATCGTCTGACGCGTCGGCATCGTCGTTCTCGTCATCGGCGTCGCGCGGTTTCACGTACGGGTCGGCATCGCCGGCGTACGCGGCCGTACTCGCGAGCGCCAGGGTCTCGGCGTCGCGGTCTCGTGCTTCCTTGAGCAGTGCCGCGATGTGCTCAGCATTCTCGGGCACCGCGTCGAGGATGAACTCGAGCGAGGGGGTCAGCCGAGCGGTGATGTTGCGGCCCACTTCGCTGCGCAGCATCCCAGTGGCGGCCTTGAGGGCGAGTGCCGAGTCGCGGCGCTCCTCCTCGCTGCCGTACACCGTGTAGAAGATGCTCGCGTGCTGAAGGTCGCCGGTGACGCGCACGTCGGTGATCGTCACGAACCCGAGTCGCGGGTCGCGAAGCCCCTTGTCGAGCCGCTTGGCGACGATCTCCTTGATTCGGTCGGCCATCTTCCTGGCCCGTGCCGGATCCGCCATTCCTCTGCCCTCTTCCTTCCCAACGATCGAGCTGCGCGAGATGCGGCATCCGACCGAAGGGGCTCCCGGATCTTCTCTTCAGGTGAATCGGGGTGAAGGGGCCCCCGTTCTTCACCTGAAGAGAAGATCCGGGAGCCCCGACCACGATCAGACGCGAGGCTTCTCGCGCATCTCGATCGTCTCGATCTCGTCACCGACCTGGATGTCGTTGAACTTGCCGAGACCGATACCGGCTTCGAAGTCCGTGCGCACCTCGGTGACGTCGTCCTTGAACCGGCGCAGCGACTCGATGGCCAGGTTGTCGCCCACCACGACGCCGTCGCGGATGACGCGGGCCTTGGCGTTGCGCGTGATCGTTCCCGACCGCACGATGACACCGGCGATGTTTCCGAACTTGGAGGAGCGGAACACCTCGCGGATCTCGGCGACACCCGACTGGACCTCTTCGTACTCGGGCTTGAGCATGCCCTTGAGCGAGTTCTCGATGTCGTCGATCGCGTTGTAGATAACCGAGTAGAAGCGCACATCGACACCCTCGCGAGCCGCGCGTTCGCGCGCCTTCACGTCGGGGCGCACGTTGAACCCGATGACGATCGCGTTGTCGATCGTCGCCAGGTCGATGTCGCTCTCGGTGACCGCTCCCACACCGCGGTGGAGGATGCGCAGCTGCACCGAGTCGTCGACCTCGATCTTCATGAGCGACTCCTCGAGCGCCTCGACGGCACCCGACACGTCGCCCTTGATGATGAGGTTGAGCGCCTCGACCTTGCCCTCCTCGAGCGCACGGGTGAAGTCCTCGAGGGAGATGCGCTTGCGTGCCTTGGCCAGCTGCGCATTGCGCTCAGCGGCCTCGCGCTTCTCGGCGATCTGACGGGCGGTACGGTCTTCCTCGGTGACGAGGAAGGTGTCGCCCGCACGCGGCACGCTCGAGAGACCCTGCACCTGCACCGGGCGGGACGGGGTGGCCTCGAGCACGGCGTCGCCGTTCTCGTCGGCCATCGCCCGCACGCGGCCGTAGGCCGTACCCGCGACGATCGCATCGCCGACCCGCAGCGTTCCCGACTGGATGAGCACGGTCGCCACGGCGCCGCGGCCCTTATCGAGCTTCGCCTCGATGGCGACACCTCGCGCGTCCTTATCGGGATTGGCACGCAGATCGAGACCGGCGTCGGCGGTGAGCAGCACCGCGTCGAGCAGGTCCTGGATGCCGATGTTCTCGCGCGCCGAGACGTCGACGAACATGACGTCGCCGCCGTACTCCTCGGCGACGAGGCCGAACTCGGTCAGCTGCTGGCGCACCTTCGCCGGGTTGGCTTCGGGCTTGTCGATCTTGTTCACCGCGACCACGATCGGCACGTTCGCCGACTGGGCGTGGTTCAGCGCTTCGACCGTCTGCGGCATGATGCCGTCGTCGGCCGCGACCACGAGGATCGCGATGTCGGTCACCTGCGCACCGCGGGCACGCATGGCGGTGAACGCCTCGTGGCCCGGGGTGTCGATGAAGGTGATCGCGCGGTCGATGCCCTCGTGCTCGGTGTGCACCTGGTAGGCACCGATGTGCTGGGTGATGCCGCCGGCCTCGCCCGCGACGACGTTCGCGTTGCGCACCGCGTCGAGGAGTCGGGTCTTACCGTGGTCGACGTGGCCCATGACGGTTACGACCGGAGGACGCTGCTGCAGGTCTTCGTCGCTCTCGTCCTCGAGTTCCTGGTCGAGGTCGATCGCGAAGCCCTCGAGGAGCTCACGGTCTTCGTCTTCGGGCGAGACGACCTGGATCTTGTAGCCGAGCTCTTCGCCGAGCACCTGGAAGGTGGCCTCGTCGAGCGATTCGGTCGCCGTGGCCATCTCACCGAGGTGGAACAGCACCGTGACGAGCGAACCCGGGTTCGCATCGATCTTGTCGGCGAAGTCCGAGATCGACGAACCACGACGCAGGCGGATGACGGTGTTGCCGTCGCCGCGGGGAACGCTCACGCCGCCGAGCGACGGAGCCTCCCGCATCTCGAACTCTGCCCGCTTCGTACGCTTCGACTTGCGCGACTTGCTCTTGCCGCCGCCACGACCGAATGCACCGGCCGTGCCGCCGCCTGGCCCACGGCCACGAC
>JALYWB010000170.1 GCA_030852935.1 Actinomycetota bacterium
TTGGCGCACCGGTGCGAATTCTGCGCGACCCGAGCGAGTCGGTCCACCACAGATCGTTCTCGACTCCGGCGTGGCACCGAGGAGGTCCGATGAGAATGAGCAGCGGCAGCCGACACGATGGGCAAGCCCACGGATACAGACGGACACTCATCGCCGCATGCGCGCTGACGGCCGCCCTGCTCGTCGGCATGACCGCCTGCACGGGTCCATCGCCCGACCAACAGGCGTCGCCGACCCCATCGGAACGCTCCGCGCAGGCCGAGGGTATCGCCCGCGTCGTGGAGGAGGCGATGACCACGCTCGATCTCAAGGCGGTGATCGTGCAGGTGCAAATCGGCGATGAAATCATCATCACCGAGGCGTTCGGAGAATCCATGACCGGCGTTCCGGCGACGACGGATATGCACTTCCGAAACGGCGCGGTCGCCTTCTCGTACGTGAGCAACCTACTGCTGCAATACGTCGACGACGGCACCGTGAGCCTCGACGACACGATCGAGGAATGGCTTCCCGAGCTACCAGAGGCCGACACCGTCACTCTGCGGATGCTGACGAACCAGACGACCGGGTATCCCGACTTCGAGACCGACCCCGGCTGGACCGCCGCCTACAACGCGAACCCGTTCCACGAGTTCACGTTCGACGAGCGAATCGAGTACGCATTCAACCGTCCTCTGCAGTTCGAGCCGGGCACGAACTGGAGCTACGCCCACACCAACTTCATGATCCTCGGCGAGATCCTGTCGCAGATCGGCGGCGAGCCGCTCGACGAACTCCTGAAGGAGAAGGTGCTCGATCCGATGGGGTTGACCGAGACCGCGGGCTACAACTCGTCGTACATTCCCGAGCCCGTGCTGCACGCGTTCAGCTCGGAACGACGGGTCGCACTCGGAATCGATCCGTCCGTCGAGTTCTACGAAGAGTCCTCGTTCTGGAACCCGGTCTGGGGAACTCCCATGGGTGCCGCCCAGACGACCACGATCACCGACATGACCAAGACCGCGATCGCGATCGGAACCGGTGCGCTGCTCTCTGACGAGAGCTTCCACGAAATGACCGACTCGCAGCTGATCGGGTTCGGCGAAAAGCTCCCGGTGTGCGAGCCGTCGTGCTTCACGCAGATCGACGCCTACAACTATGGCCTCGGCGTCGTGCGATCGGGCGAGTGGATGCTGCAGAATCCCGAGCTGAGCGGCTACAGCGCAGCCGAGGCCTACCTTCCGTCGAAGAAGGTCGCGATCTCGGTCGCCAACACGTTCGAGCCTGGTGCCTTCGACGCCGATGGCATCTACGACAACTCGAGCGATCGGCTCTTCAGGTTGATCGGGGCGTATGTCGTGCCCGATGACGCGCCACCGCAGCTGCCGCCGAAGAAGTAACGCGTAGCGAACGCCACGTTGCGCCCCTATTTTCGCCCGCGGACGAGGGATACCGCCCGATCCGGTCTCCCGATAGCATCGGCGCAGTCGTGCCGCGATTCGCCTGCCGCAAGACTCGGAGGAGAGTTGGATGTCGATGCGAACCGTGGCTCGGTCCACGACGAGCGCGCGCCCGATGATCGCCTTCGTGGCTGCGGCGGCGCTGATCGCGGCACCGCTCACGATCCTGTCGGTCGCGCCGACGGCCGCCGAGGCCGCAGACGCCGTCGCTGCGCCATCCGTCGGTGAGTTCTGGGAGTTCGAGTACACCGGAGCACCCGAGACGCTCACCGTGCCCGAGGGTGTGGACATGGTCACCATCATCGCCGCGGGCGGCGAGGGAGAACAGGGCGAGGCTTACCCGCCCAACCCCCGCTCTGGCGCCGGCCGTGGCGGAATCGTCATGTCGACGTTCCCCGTCGAGCCGGGTAGCGACCTGACCGTGTGGGTGGGCGGCTCGCCCGACTCCGGTGGATGGGGGTTCGGGTGCGGCGGCGAAGGGGGCACGGGCGAAGGACACGACGGTGACGGCGGCGACGGTGGTGGTGCCAGTGCGGTCACCACCGGCACAGCGCCGCCGAGCGCAAGAACCTGCGATGAGAACGCAAGACCCGGGGACGCCGCCATCCTGCTCGTCGGCGGCGGAGGCGGCGGAGGCGGCGGTGTCTTCAACGAAGGCAGCCTCACGACCCTCGGAGTCGGGGGCGTGGGCGGCCTGCCGCCCGGTGCGGGCACGTATGGCACGGATGACGCCAACTGCGGTGGCTGCCAGTCAGGCCGCAATGGCGAGCACGGATTCGATTCATACGTCTCGGGCGCGCCCGGCGGCGGCGGTGGCGGCTTCCACGGTGGCGCAGGCAGCAACGACCCCGCATCCAACGGCGCGGGAGGCGGCGGCGGCTCCTCCTACATCTCGAACGATTCCGGCACCTACTTCAACGGCGCCCAGAGCGGAGACGGCAGTGTCACGATCTTCGCCGGCTATGCCGATGAATTCGGGTGCACCGGCGAGGAACAGGCGCTCACCGTGCCCGCCGACGTCGGAATCATGCGCGTCTACGCGGTCGGCGGACACGGTGGAACGCGCGAAGACGACAACGGTGCCCCGGGCGGCTTCGCCGGTTTCGTCTCCGCTGATTACGACGTCGAGCCCGGCGACGCGGTCGGCGTCGGCGTCGGCTGCTACGGCGCATCTGCCGGCGGGTGGGGCGGCTCGGGCATGCACGGGGGCGATCAGGGCCACGCGGATGCCGCCATCGCACACGACGGCGCAGGCGGAGGCGGCGCGAGCGTCGTCACCCACGACGGTGAGATCATCGCCGTGGCGGGAGGAGGCGGCGGCGGCGGCGGGAACTCCGATGCCGAGGGCCAGCGTGGCGGCGGGGGAGGCATCGGCGGGATGCAGCCGGGCGATGGCAGTGACGGACAAGACGAGACCTCCAAGGCAGCCGACGGCGGGTGCGGCGGATGCGAACACCACTCGAACGGTTCGGCCGGCTACGGCTCGTCGGTCTGGGCACAGGGCGGCGGCGGGGGCGGCGGGGGCGGTGGGTATTACGGCGGCGGCGGCGGCCTCGGCGGTAACGCCATCGGCGGGGGCGGAGGCGGCGGGGGCGGCGGCGCATCGTTCGCCAGCAACGTCCGGCCGGGAACAGTCACCCACGGCACGATAGACCTGCTCACCGACGGCATCGTCCTGGTGATCATGATCCCCGGCGGCGCGGCCACGATCACGACCTATGGCGGCAACGACCAGACGGCACCGTTCGGCAACGCTTTCACCGAACCGCTGCGCGCGCGCGTCACCGACCTGAGCGGACACCCGGTCGCAGGGACGACGGTCACGTTCGATGTCTCGGGCTCTGGCGGCGTCGGCGCGACCTTCCCGGATGCCGGCACGAGAGCCGTCGCCGTGACCGACGCGAACGGCGTCGCCGTCTCTCCGCCGTTCACCGCGGGCGGCGGCCTAGGGACTTGGCTCGGCCTGGCCACCGCCGAACTCATCCATGGCGGCGAGCCCGCAGAATACACGCTGTCGAATGAGCCCGCGGCGACGGCGACGACCGCGACGCTCGATCCCGCCACCCCGGCCATCGGCCAACCATTCGCGTTCGACGCACAGGTGACCTTGCTGCCATCGGGCGCACCGGCACCATCAGGAAAGTTCGAGTTCACGATCGATGACGGCGAGAGCATCCAGACGGATGTCACTGACGGCCGCGCATCGGGGTCGTACACACCAGACCCGGCGAACCCTTCGACTTGGCTGCCCGTCGGCTCACACACGCTGCACGCCACGTACTTCGGTGACGCCGACGCGAATGCATCGGGCGCTGATATTCCATTCACCGTCACCGCGATCCCGGTGACGATCACGGTCGCCTCCTCTCTCAACCCCGCTGACCCGGGTCAGCCCGTCTCGTTCACGGCGACGGTGAGGGTTCCCGACGGTGCCCCGATGCCGGTCGGCGCCGACATCCACTTCATCACTCCGATGCAGTCGCTCGGCACGGCCACGCTCGAGGCCGACGGCACAGCTACCGTCGGACCGATCACCGACCTGCTCCCCGGTGGCTACCCGGTGCAGGCACAGTACGCGGGCGACGCAACTCATTCCGCGGGCGTCGGCCTGGTCGTCCAGCACATCGGCGCCGACGGCACCGCGGTGGCGATGCGCTCGAATCCGAGCCCATCGGAGTACGGCGCCGCAGTCACCTATTCCGCAACGGTGACCCCCGCAGCGAGCATCCCGCGCATACCCGAAGGCACCGTGACATTCAGTACCGGCGGGGTCGATCTCTGCGTCGGCGACGTCGACGCCAGTGCGGCGGCGTCGTGCACCTCGGATGCCGCGCTCGACCCGGGTGACCACGTCATCGAGGCGCTCTACCACTCGATCCTGCCCGACTTCTCGGACAGCACCGGTATGGCGATCCACACCGTCTCGCCCGTGGCGACGACCACGGCGGTGTCGGCCGCACCGCAGACCTCGGTGCCGGGAGAAGCCGTCACGCTTACCGCCACAGTGGACTGGGGCGATCACCCTCCGGCCGACACTGCCGGTGAGATCCAGTTCTTCGTCGACGGCATCGCCACCGGCACGGCGATCCCCGTCGGCGACTCAGCAGTGAGTTCCCCGCCGATCGCCGACCTCGCGGTGGGTACGCACACCGTCTCGGCGCAGTACAGCGGCACGGTTGAGTACGCCGCCAGTGTCGGTCACGCGACACAGCGGGTGGGTGCGGCCAGCACCGCGACGGCGCTGCTCGCATCGGCCGATCCGTCCGACCCGGGTGAAGCGGTGACCTTCACGGCGACCGTGAGCCGCGTGGCACCGGCCATGGGGGTGCCCACCGGTGCGGTGCAGTTCCGGGCCGACGCAGTCGCATTCGGCCCGCCAGTTCTGCTCGATGGCGGCGGCATCGCCACGTCGCGGCCGATCGACAGCCTCACGCCGGGCACGCACGACATCACCGCGACGTTCGTCCCGATCGGCGATGCCGACGCACCGAGCACCGGGCGAAGCGACCAGGCCGTCCGAACGACGAGCACGACCGCACTGCGATCCTCCAACAACCCGGCGACGATCGGTGAGCCGGTCATCGTGACCGCGTCGGTCTGGCCGTCCTCCGCAACCGGTTCCGTCTCGTTCGCTGTCGACGGCACCGTCGCCTGCGCTGACGTGCCACTCGCACCCGATGCCACCGCGGTGTGCGGCCTCGACGGACTCACGGTCGGCGACGCGACGGTGACGGCCACCTACTCGGGCTCGGCGCAGTACACGTCATCGAGCGCACACCTCACCGAGACCGTCGAACGGATCGCGACTCGCACGCGGCTCGTTTCGTCGGCGGATCCCTCAGTCAGTGGGCAGCCGGTCGACTTCTCGGCCGCGGTCACCCACGCCGACCTCGGCACGGCGGTGACGACCGGTGCAGTGCAGTTCCGCATCGACGGCAACACTGCCGGCGCCCCGGTGACGCTCGACGCGACTGGCACAGCCCTGCTCTCCGACGTGGTGACGCTCGAAGTCGGCGACCACCAGATCACCGCCGAGTACCTCGGAACCGATGACCTCGCGCCGAGCGCCGACACGGCCCGTCAGCACGTCGATCCGGCGACCACGGCCACACTCGTGAACTCATCGATGAACCCGTCCGAGACCGGTGACCCCGTGACCTTCACCGCCCACGTGGGCGTTCGCGCCCCCGCTGCGGGTGTCCCGACGGGAACGGTGCAGTTCTCCGTCGACGAAGTGACGATCGGCGGGCCGGTGCCCGTCGCGGCCGACGGCACCGCGACATCCGCCCCGATCGCCGACCTCGGTGTGGCGACCCACGACATCGTCGCCGTGTACTCAGGCGACGCGGCCTTCAGCGGCAGCACCGGCCGACTCGTCCAGGCTGTCGGTGCGGGTGCGACCGCGACGCACGTGACCTCATCCGTGACTCCGTCGGTGTTCGGTGAGGTCGTCACCTTCACCGCTCGGGTCGGCATCAGCGATTCGGCAATCGGAACGCCTACCGGCACGGTGCAGTTCGCGGTCGATGGCGATGACCTCGGTGCGCCGGTCGCGCTCGGTGCAGACGGCAGGGCCGAGGCTCCCCCGATCGGCGATCTCGACGCGGGCGAGCACACGATCACCGCGCAGTACAGCGGCGACGCCGACTTCACGGCGAGTACGGGCTCGACGGTGCACCTCGTCGACCGCGCCGCGACCAGCACCGTGGTCGACCCTTCCACCTCCGCGTTCGGGGAGCCGACGACGTTCACCGCGCGAATCACGACGCTCGCGCCGGGCGCCGGCACACCCATCGGCACCGTGCAATTCACCGTCGACGGCGAACCGCTCGGAGAGCCGGTGGCCGTGACGGATGGCGCGGCCTCGTCGCCCGTGGTCGATTCGCTGTTGCCCGGCGTCCACGACATCATGGCCCGGTTCGTCGCCGGGTCGGAATTCCGCGGATCGTCGGGCGAAGCCGTGGCAACGGTGGTGGCCGCAGCGTCGCACACCATCCTCTCGAGCAGTGCCAACCCTGCAGGCTACGGCGAACCGCTGACGTTCACGGCGACGGTGTCTGCCGGCCCGACCGGTCGTCACGTGCCGAGCGGATCCGTGGACTTCAGTATCGACGGCGTCATGGCCGCGGAGCGAGTCGTCCTGCACGACGGCGTCGCGACGCTCCCCATGGTCGATGACCTTCGCGCGGGCGACCATGCCATCACGGTGACGTACCGGGGCAACGACGAGTTCCTGCCGAGTTCGGGCGAGCTGACGCAGACGATCACCCCGGCCGCGACCGCCATCGAGCTCGAGTCGAACCTCAACCCATCGGCGTACGGGCAGGACATCTGGTTCACGGCGACCGTGCACCGGTCAGTGGCCGTCGCAGCGGCATCCGCCGTCGTACCGACCGGAACGGTGCAGTTCGTCGTCGACGGCGAACCGCTGGGCGACCCAGTGCCCGTCGACGACGGCGTGGCACGCTCGTCACAGCTCTCGACGCTCGACGTCGGCGAACACACCATCGAGGCCGTCTTCACCAGCGACGGCGACTTCGTCTCGAGCGCCGGCACGCTCGTGCATCGCGTCGTCGTGCTGGCGAGCTCGACGACACTCGACTCGTCAGGAAACCCCTCTTCGGCGGGCGAGCGAGTCACGTTCACGGCGGTCGTGCAGTCCGCGGCCAGCTCCACGCCGCCGACCGGCACCGTGCAGTTCAGCGCGGACGGCAGGCACTTCGGCGGTTCGGTCCAGCTCATCGACGGCAGGGCGACCGTGACGTCGGATGCCCTGCTCGCCGGTGAGCACGAGATCACGGCGCGGTACTCGGGCGACCAGCACCACGGCGCGTCCGCGGCCTCGGTGACGCAGTCCGTGACCGCACGAGCACTGCCGGCAACCGGGGTCGACGTCGTGTCGCTGCTCACGCTCGGCGGGCTGGCATTCGTCCTCGGCGCGGTCGCCCTCGGCGCGGTCGCCCTCGGCCGTGCGCGCCGGTTCGCCGCCGGGCGCTGACCAGCTCACTCGGCGACGCCCGTACGAAGCATCAGTCCCGCCCGCTGAGGAACTCCACGGCGGCCTGCCGGAACACGCGGGATCCGGGCGCATTGAAGTGGTGCCGATCGGGCAGCTCGACGAACGAGCCGTTCGGCGTGGCATCCGCCAGCGCTTTCGACTGCGGCAGGATGGCGTCTTCGCTGCCGGTCGCGAACAGGATCGGCGCCACCGGCGGCCGCGCCGGGTCGGGGTCGACGTCGCCGAAGCGCATCCCCTCGGCGAGCGCGATCAGCGCCAGCAGGTCGTTGCCCTCGACCCGTGCGGCGAGCGTCACGTAGTTGCGGGTGACCGGATCCTCGACCGGCGTGCCGTGCGCGGTGAAGGCGCGCGCCTGGTCGATCTGCAGGCGCGCGAGCGGGCGCCCGTCGGGGATGCCGCCGAGCACCGCGCGCTCGACACGGTCGGGTACCTGCACGGCCACCTGCCAGCCGACGCGCGCGCCGAGCGAGTAGCCCACATACTGCACGGTGTCGAGCAGGTACGTGTCGAGCACAGTGACGACGTCGTCGACCAGGATGTCCATCGTGTACGCGGATGCCTCGTGCGGCTTGTCGCTCGCGCCGTGCCCGCGCTGGTCGATGCCGAGCACCCGGAAGCCAGCGCGCGTGAGGTCGCGCACCCACCCTGTGTTCACCCAGTTGTCGCGGCAGCTCGACACGAACCCGTGCACGGTGAGCAC
>JALYWB010000179.1 GCA_030852935.1 Actinomycetota bacterium
CTCGTCGAAGACGGAGTGGGACGCATTCGCATGCGCGTGCACGAGCGCGGTTCCGGCGAGACGCTCTCGTGCGGCACTGGCGCCGTGGCATCGGCGCTCGCGGTGCGGTATTGGGCCGGCGCAGGGGCACCGAACGACTGGCGGGTGCAGGTTCCCGGCGGGCTTCTCGGGGTTCGGGTGGTCGAGATCGGCGATGGCGAGCACGTGATGCTCTCGGGCCCGGCCGAGCTCGTCTTCGATGGCGTGCTGAGCCTCGCCTGATTAGGCCCCAGCCCGCGGTCGGCGCGCCGCGAGCACACGGAACCCCTTCGAGTTGGCGGCACGCTCGACGTCGAGCGAAAGCTCATCGGCGAGCCAGCGCTGCAGGGACTCGGCGCCGAGGTGCTTCGCCACCACGAGCCACGCGATGGCATCCGCGTCGAGTCGGGGGAGCCAGTGCGCGAGCATCGCGTGGAGTTCCTGCTTTCCGACGCGGATCGGCGGGTTCGACCAGATCGCGGCGAATTGCACGTCATCGGGAACATCGCCGGGGAGTACGGCGTTCACGTTGGAGAGGCCGAGGCGAGCGACGTTGGTTCGCGTGAGGTCGAGTGCGCGTTCGTTGACGTCGACGGCCCACACCGTGGCATCCGGTGCCTGCACTGCAAGGCTCAGCGCAATCGGGCCCCAACCGGCGCCGAGATCGAGCAGATGGCCCGACGCAGGAGGCGCTGGGACGGTGTCGAGCAGGATTCGAGTGCCCTGGTCGAGGTGCTCGGGGCTGAAGACGCCGCCAGCGGTGACGAGGTCGACCTCGCGCCCAGCGAGGCGCACGCGGATGATGCGGCGGTTCGAGTCGCTCCGAGGCGATGTGGAGAAGTAGTGGTCGGAGCTCATGCAGGAAAGCTATCGCACCCGAAGAGAAGTAGAGTTGAGATGATGAACGAAGCCGAATCGAGCACCCCAGACGACGCCGTCGAGCGAGTGCTGCGCAGCGCCGACTCCAAGGCGGGTGTGGCGCGTTTCGGCGCAGTCGATGCCACCGCGATCCAGCGACACGTGATGGATGCCGCTGACGATGCGTCCGCCGACGGCGAGCAGTACGACCGTGAAGAGCGCGCGGCGCTGCGCCGAGTGAGCGGGCTGTCGACCGAACTCGAAGACGTCACCGAGGTCGAGTACCGGCAGTTGCGACTCGAGAACGTCGTACTCATCGGCGTGTACTCGCAGGGGTCGCAAGCCGACGCCGAGAACTCGATGCGCGAGCTCGCCGCCCTCGCCGAGACAGCCGGTGCGCGCGTGCTCGACGGGCTGTTGCAGCGTCGACCGAACCCCGACCCCAGCACGTACCTCGGCAGCGGAAAGGCGGAGGAGTTGCGGCACCTCGTCACCGCACTCGGCGCCGACACCGTGATCGCCGACACCGAGCTCTCCCCGAGCCAGCGGCGTGCACTCGAAGACGTGGTCAAGGTGAAGGTCATCGACCGCACGGCCGTCATCCTCGATATCTTCAGCCAGCACGCGAAGAGCCGCGAGGGCAAGGCGCAGGTCGAACTCGCCCAGCTCGAGTACCTGCTGCCGCGCCTCCGCGGCTGGGGTGAATCGATGTCCCGCCAGGCCGGTGGCCAAGTCGGCGGGGCGGGCGCCGGCATGGGCTCACGCGGACCGGGTGAGACGAAGATTGAACTCGATCGCCGCCGCATCCACACCCGCATGGCGAGGCTGCGCAGGCAGATCGCGGGCATGAAGCCAGCGCGTGAGGCCAAGCGCGCCAATCGCCGGCGAAATGCGGTGCCGTCGGTCGCGATCGCCGGATACACGAATGCCGGCAAGTCGAGCCTGCTCAATCGCATCACCGGAGCCGGCGTGCTCGTCGAGAACGCCCTCTTCGCGACGCTCGATGCGACGGTGCGACGCAACACCACCGCCGACGGGCGTGTGTACACCATCGCCGACACCGTCGGGTTCGTGCGCAATCTCCCGCACCAACTCGTGGAGGCGTTCCGGTCGACCCTCGAGGAGGTCGCCGACTCCGATCTCATCGTGCACGTCGTCGACGCCGCACACCCCGATCCCGCCGGTCAGATCGCCACGGTGCGCGATGTCATCGGCGAGGTGGGTGCCCGCGACATTCCAGAGCTCGTCGTCTTCAACAAGGCCGACCTCGTGTCGCCCGAGGAGCGACTCGTGCTGCGTGGCCTCGAGCCCGAGGCCATCTTCGCGTCGGCCCGTACCGGCGAGGGCGTGCCCGAACTGCTCGAGGCGATCGCGCGCAGCCTCCCCGACCCCGCGGTCGAGGTCGACCTGCTGGTGCCGTACGACCGCGGTGATGTCGTCTCGACACTCCACGAGACCGGTCGCGTGCTCTCGGTCGACTACGTCGAGGATGGCACGCGCATCCGCGCGCTCGCGTCGCCCGAGCACGCGGGCCAGCTCGCCGAGTTCGATGCGGCATCCGTGCTCACCTGACGCAACGGGTTCGTGCTGGTGCGTAATCGTCCCGTAGGGAGGCGTCACGCGGCGTCATCGCGCGTCACGGACGTCGGCGCCCCGAGCGGCGCATCGTATCGTCGCTGTTGATCGTCGGTGTGCGGCCGGATGCCGGGCACCTGGAGCGACAGCCGAGCCCGGCACCCGCCCGCGACATCCACCAGCCCAACTCGGCGGGGGGATCGCGGCCTGCCGCGCCTCCGCCGTACCGGCACGTGATGCGGGAGCACCATGGCCACGACCGGACGGAACGCAGCCGTAGCCGACCGCCGTGTGCGGCCGCGGGTCTCGTTCGAGCTGTTCCCACCGAGATCGGATGCCGCGGCTCTCGCGCTCGGGCGCACGATCGATCGTCTCGCCGGGGTCGAGCCGGCGTTCATGTCCGTCACGTTCGGCGCAGGTGGTTCGTCGCGAGATCGCTCGCTCACGGTGCTTCGGTACCTGCTCGAGCACACGACCGTGGAGCCCATGGCGCATCTCACCTGCGTGGGCTCGTCGCACGCGGAGGCGAATCGCCTTGTTCGCCAGTTCCTCGACGCGGGTATCACGAGCTTCCTCGCGCTGCGTGGTGACCTTCCCTCCGGCCTCGACACTGGAGCGCACCTCGGGGATCTCGGCAGCGCCGCTGAACTCGTACAGCTCATCCACCGCGTCCAGGAGGAGCGCGAGCCCTTCGCGCAGGTCGGCATTCCGGGGCTTCCCCGTGCCTCGCGGATCAGTGCGCGCCCGCGGCCGGAGCGGGTGGCGATCGCGGCGTTTCCCACGGGGCATCCCCGGTCCACCGATCCGTCCCAAGACATCGACGCACTGCTCGCGAAGGAGATCGCCGGAGCGAACCTGGCCATCACGCAGCTGTTCTGGCGGGCCGACGACTATCTGGGCTATGTCGAGCGAGCGCGCGCAGGCGGCGTGAGCATCCCGATCCTGCCGGGAATCATGCCGGTGACCTCGCCGGCGCGGCTCGGGCGGCTCACCGAACTCACGGGCGTGGAGCCGCCGGCCGAGCTCGTCGCGGCGCTCGAGCGCGCCCAAAACCCCATCGTGCAGGCCGAGCTCGGCGTGGCCCACGCGGCGAGTCTCGCCGCCGCGGTGCTCGACGCCGGTGCGCCGGGCGTGCACCTCTACACCTTCAACCGTCATGAGGCCGTGCTCGACGTGCTCGACCGCCTCCCGAACCGCACGACCGACCGGCTCGTCAATGAGAGGAACACAGAGCGATGAACACACCCGCCTTTCCCACCGGCACCATCCTCGGCTACCCGCGAATCGGCCGGCGCCGTGAACTGAAGCGCGCCGTCGAGGCATTCTGGGCAGGAGCGATCGATCACTCGGAGCTCGAGGTCCGTGCCAGCGAGCTTCGCGCGGTCACCCGCGAGCGGCTCGCGGCCATCGGCCTCGGCCGCGACGACTCCTCGATCCCTGAGTCGTTCTCCTTCTACGATCAGGTGCTCGACGCGGCTCTCACCGTCGGCGCGATCCCCCCGCGGTTCGACCGCCTGCGCGACGAGCGCGGGGGCATCGACCTCGCCGGCTACTTCACGATCGCGCGCGGTGAAGATGACGATGCCCCGCTCGAGATGACGAAGTGGTTCGACACGAACTACCACTACCTGGTGCCCGAGATCGGCCCTGAGACGACGTTCGCGCTGCACGCCGATCGAATCCTCTCCGAGTTCGGCGAGGCGAAGGCCGCAGGGTACATCAGCCGTCCGGTCATCGTCGGGCCAGTGACCCTCCTGCTCCTTGCCAAGCCGTCGGACGGTGCGCCCCACGGATTCCGGCCGATCGAACGGCTCGACGACCTGGTGCCGGTATACCTCGAGCTCCTCGCCGCACTCGCCGCCGTCGGCGTCGAATGGGTGCAGTTCGACGAGCCCGCGCTCGTGAGCCAGAGCACGTCGGAATCACTCGAGCGCGTCAGCGCCGCGGTTGACGCCGCGTACGGGCGCCTCGGTGCGGCCGATCGCCGTCCATCGGTCTTCGTCGCCGCCCCGTACGGTGGTCTCGACGAGTTGTTGCCTGCGCTTGCGGCCGCACCGATCGAGGCCATCGGACTCGACCTCGTGCACGGCGGGATGCCCGAGCACCTCGATGCCGCCACTGCCGAGGCGCTCGCGACGAAGACGCTCGTCGCCGGCGTGATCGATGGTCGCAACGTCTGGCGCGGCGACCTGGAGCGTGCGCTCGACTTGGCCGAGGCATTGCGCCCGCTCGCGGCCCAGGTGTCCGTGTCGACGTCGACGTCGCTCCTGCACGTGCCTCACGATGTCGACGACGAGACCGCGCTCGATGCGGGTCTCGTCAGCTGGCTGGCGTTCGCCGACCAGAAGGTCGCACAGGTCGCAACGCTCGAGCGAGGCCTGGTCGCCGGACGGGCGACGATCCTGGACGAGCTCGCCGCGGCATCCGCTGCCTTCGCCGATCGGGCGAACGCACCCGGCGTACGAATTCCCGCCGTGCGTGATCGCCTCCATGCGCTCGCGGATCGGGACCTCACCCGGGCGCCCTACGACGCGCGCGTCGCCGCCCAGGCGTCGATCGACCTGCCGTGGCTGCCGACGACCACCATCGGCTCGTTCCCGCAGACCCTCGAGATCCGGCGCGCGCGTGCCAAGGTCCTGCGGGGCGAGATCACCCAGGCGGAGTATCGCGAACTCATGCGCGACGAGGTTGAGCGGGTCATCCGGTTGCAGGAGCGGATCGGGCTCGACGTGCTCGTGCATGGCGAGCCCGAGCGCAACGACATGGTGCAGTACTTCGCCGAACTGCTCGACGGGTTCGCGGTGACGCAGCACGGCTGGGTGCAGTCGTACGGGTCGCGGTGCACGCGCCCTTCGCTCTTGTGGGGCGATGTCTCGCGACCGGCAGCGATGACCGTCGAGTGGTCGGCGCATGCGCAGTCGCTCACCGAGAAGCCGGTGAAGGGCATGCTCACCGGCCCGGTCACAATCCTCGCGTGGTCGTTCGTACGCGACGACCAGCCGCTGGGCGATACTGCCCGCCAGGTGGCGCTTGCACTCCGCGACGAGATCGCGGACATCGAGGCGGCGGGCATCCAGATCATCCAGGTGGACGAGCCCGCGTTGCGCGAGCTGCTTCCGCTGAAAATCGCGGATCACGCCGAGTACCTCGAGTGGTCGGTCGGGTCATTCCGGCTCGCCACCGGCGGTGCGGCCGCCGCCACCCAGGTGCACACGCACCTCTGCTACTCGGAGTTCGGCGTGGTCATCGACGCGATCCGCAGCCTCGATGCCGATGTCACGTCGATCGAGGCGGCGCGGAGCCGTATGGAGGTCGTCGACGACGTTGCGCGAAGCGGCTTCGACCACGGCATCGGCCCCGGCGTCTACGACATCCATTCGCCGAGGGTGCCGGGTAGCGCGGAGGTGCGTGCACTCCTCGAGCGTGCCGCGGCCGAGATTCCCGCGGCGCGGCTCTGGGTGAACCCCGACTGTGGACTGAAGACCCGCGGCTACGACGAGACCGTGGCCTCTCTCGAGCACATGGTGGAAGCGACGCTGGCACTGCGCGCCGAGCTGTCCGCGCGCCCCATCGGCGGGTAACGAGTGGGAGCGGGCGGATGCCGCAGGCCGGTGTCATCCGCCCGGTTCGAGCTCACCGTGCTCGCCTCTTCGGGATCCGAGGCGGATTCACTGGTCGCGTGCGGGGAGTGCTCAGGCCGACGATCTAGGGTCGGTTCATGCGACTTGCGGTACACGAATCCGGCGCCGGCACGAAGACCGCGGTCCTCATTCACGGCATCATGTCGGATTCTCGTGCGTGGCACCGCGTGACGGGGGAACTCGAGGGTCACGGATTCCGCGTGGTCGCCGTCGACCTGGCGGGCCACGGGCGAAGCCCTCGAGCCCGGCACTACTCGCCCGCAGCCTGGGCCGAGGACGTCATCGAGACGCTCGCGCCGCTGCTCGACGGGCCGCCGGACGTCGTGATGGGGCACTCGCTCGGGGGACTGGTCGCCAGCCTTGTCGCCGATCGGTTGGCGCCTCGCGCGGCGATCTACATCGACCCGGCGTTCTCGTTTCCGGCGGGCATCAGGGGGTGGGCGTTCAAGGCGTTCTTCGCAGTCGCCCCACGCCCGAAGCGTTCGGCGCTGGTGCGGATGAACCCGAAGTGGAGCGCGACCGACGTCGATATCGAGCTCGCGACGTTGCGCGACTGGGATAAGCGCACCATCCTCGGCTTCGCAGACACCCGCCCGCTCGTGCCGCCCGTTCGGCTCGTCGCGCCCTCGTTGGTGGTACTCGCCGAGAAGAGCCTGTTGATCACCGAGAGGGTTGCGTCCCAACTGCGCCGTCAGGGCATGACCGTCGCGACGGTCGCCGGCACCGGCCACACCGTGTTCCGCGACGATCATGTCGGATTCATGGACACGGTGTTCGACTGGTTGCGGGGAGTCGCTCCCGTGAACTCCGCTCGTGCGGCGGCGCGCGTGAGCTGATCAGCTCGCGAGCGCTCAGACGGCCCGCAGCACCGCGACGACCTTGCCGAGCACTTCGGCATGGTCGCCGACGATCGGCTCGAAGGCGGTATTGCGGGGGAGCAGCCACGTGTGGCCATCGCGTTGGCGGAAGACCTTGACCGTGGCTTCACCGTCGAGCATGGCCGCGACGATCTCTCCGTTCTCCGCCGTGCGCTGCGAGCGCACCACGACCCAGTCGCCGTCACAGATGGCCGCATCGATCATCGAGTCGCCGACGACCTTCAGGATGAAGAGCTCGCCCTTGCCGACCAGTTGACGGGGGAGCGGGAACACCTCGTCGATCTGCTGCTCGGCCGTGATGGGGATGCCGGCAGCGATGCGCCCGACGAACGGCACCATCGCGGCATCGCCCACCGGGATCGCCTCGCCGGCAGACGGCGGCCGATCACCTGAGTCGGGCAGCTCGATGAGCACTTCGAGCGCGCGTGGGCGGTTCGGGTCGCGTCGCAGGTAGCCGGCCAGCTCGAGCTGATTCAGCTGGTGGGTCACACTCGAGAGCGAGGCGAGGCCGACGGCATCGCCGATCTCACGCATGCTCGGCGGATAGCCACGGCTCGACACCGATCGCTGGATCACTTCGAGGATGGCGACCTGCTTCGCGCTGAGGCTCTTGCGGCGGCGCGCCCTGCCGCTCTCGCGCACGTCGTCGATGTCGGTGCTCAAGTTCTCCGCCCCTCGTTGCGGCCGTCGCGGCCGGATGTCGGTGGTGTCTGATCCACTGTTCTCGGACATTCGAAACTGTATCCGGCTCAGGTCGGTGCGGCAAACATCCGTTCGAGTGTGTCGCGGAATTCGCGGCGCGATTCGTGAGGGCGTTGGCCTTGCGACTTCGAACGTTCGAAGATATATTCGGAACAGAGCTTCGCATCCGGCCCTCCCGGCCGAGGGTCGGATGCGGCTCGCACAGGAGGTGGCAGAGATGAACGCAGCGATCGAGACCCAGACGCCTGGCGCTCCGGTGCCTGCCCTGGGTGTTTCCACACGCATCCGCGAAGCGTCGCCGGCGACGAACCGGCTGCGCCTCACCCGTCGTGGGCGAGTGGTCTTCACGACGCTCGGCGCCGTGCCGTTGGTCGCCTGGGCATTCGTCGCCGTACTGGGTGCGGGCGGTGCCGCCGCCGACGCCGGTTCAGATCTCGGTGCACGATCGTTCGAGTACGTCACCGTGCACCAGGGCGATTCGTTGTGGGCCATCGCTGAATCGATCGCCCCCGACGACGACCCCCGTGCGGTGATCAACGAGATCGTCCGGCTCAACGGGCTCGACGACGTGGTCGTCGAGCCGGGCCAGCGGCTGGCGCTTCCGGTCGTCCCGTGACATGAGGTCGCCGGGCGGCATTCGGCGCATGGCTAGCATGGGTGGGTGACGAGCCTCGACGACCTGCCGATCCGCGATGACCTGCGCGGGCGCGCCCCCTACGGTGCCCCCCAGAAGTCCGTGCCGGTGGCCCTGAACGTCAATGAGAACACCCATCCCATTCCCGAGGACGTCGCGCACGACATCGTCGCACGAGTCGCCGCGGCCATCCTGAGCCTCAACCGCTACCCCGACCGCGAGTTCACCGACCTGCGTCGATCCCTCGCCGGCTATCTCGGCCACGGGCTCCGGACCGAGCACCTCTGGGCCGCGAATGGCTCGAACGAGGTGCTGCAGCACATCCTGCAGGCGTTCGGCGGCCCCGGCAGAACTGCGCTCGGCTTCGCGCCGACCTACTCCATGTACGGCCTGCTCGCCTCGGGCACCGGAACCGAGTGGCTCACGGCCGCTCGCGGCGCCGAATTCGAGATCGACGCAGAGTCCGCTGTCTCCTCGGTGCGCGAACACGACCCCGACATCGTGATCCTCTGCGCGCCGAACAATCCGACGGGCACGCCATTGTCGCTCGACGTGATCTCGGCCGTCGCGGACGCTGCTCGTGGCATCGTGGTGGTCGATGAGGCCTACTTCGAGTTCGCCGATCCCGGCACGCCGAGTGCGCTCACGTTGCTCGGCGGTCGCCCACGACTGCTCGTGTCGCGCACGATGAGCAAGGCGTTCGCCTTCGCGGGTGCACGCGTCGGATACCTCGCCGCTGATCCGGCCGTGATCGATGCACTCAGGCTGGTGCGACTGCCGTACCATCTGTCGGCACTCACGCAGGCGGCTGCGCTCGGGGCACTTGCCCATTCAGCAGAGATGCTCGCGATGGTCGACGAGATCCGCAGGCAGCGCGACCGGATCTCCGCCGAACTCGCCCGCCTCGGATTCCGGCCGTACCGCACCGACTCGAACTTCGTGCTGTTCGGTGGAGTCGACGAGCCGCACGCTGTCTTCGAGGCGCTGCTCGCCGGCGGCATCCTGATCCGCGACATCGGTCTTCCCGGCTGCCTCAGAGTGACGGCCGGCACCGAAGCCGAGACCACGGCCTTCCTCGAGGCGATCGCCGTGTTCGCCCCCTCACGCCGCGAATAGGATTGACGTCATGACCTCTCCCGGCGCACCGCGCACCGCCCGCGTGCAGCGTGAGACGAGCGAGTCGAGCATCGACCTCTCGCTGAACCTCGACGGTTCAGGCGTGAGCGACATCGAGACATCCGTGCCCTTCTACGACCACCTTCTCACCGCATTCGCCAAGCATTCGCTCACCGACCTCAGCGTTCGCGCGCGCGGTGACATCGAGATCGACGTGCACCACACGGTCGAAGACGTCGGTATCGTGCTCGGCCAGGCGATCCGCGAGGCGCTCGGTGACAAACGCGGCATCTCCCGCTACGGTGACGCGCTCGTACCGCTCGACGAGGCGCTCGCGCAGGCCGTCGTCGACATCTCGGGGCGGCCCTTCCTGGTGCATTCCGGTGAACCTGCAGGATTCGAGTTCCACCTGATCGGCGGCCACTTCACGGGGTCGATGGTGCGCCATGTCTTCGAGGCGATCGCGTTCAACGCGGGCCTCACGGTCCACGTCAACGTGCTCGGCGGTCGCGACCCCCACCACATCGCCGAAGCGGAGTTCAAGGCGTTCGCCCGCGCGTTCAGGCAGGCCAAGTCGCTCGACCCGCTCGTGTCGGGCGTGCCTTCGACCAAGGGAGCGCTGTGACCGGCGCGAAGCGCGTCGTGGTGCTCGACTACGGCTCGGGCAACGTGCATTCGGCGGCGAAGGCCCTCGAGCGCGCCGGGGCCGAAGTGCAGGTCACGGCCGATCGGGCGGCGGCGCTCGATGCCGATGGGCTCGTGGTGCCGGGTGTCGGCGCGTTCAACGCCGTCATGGACCAACTCCGGGCCGTACGAGGCGACGAGATCATCGACCGCCGCCTCGCGGGCGGCCGCGCCGTGCTCGGCATCTGCGTGGGCATGCAGGTGCTGTTCGAGCGCGGAGTCGAGCGCGGCGTCGGCAGCGAGGGGCTCGGCGAGTGGCCTGGCGTGGTCACCGAACTGCCTGCGCCGGTGCTGCCGCACATGGGGTGGAACACCGTCGAAGCCGATCCCGCCTCGGTGCTCTTCGAGGGCATCGAACGCGAGCGTTTCTACTTCGTGCACTCGTTCGCGGCGCAGGAGTGGCTGCTCGACACGATGCCGCCCTTCCCGACGCCGCGGCTCACCTGGGCCGAGCATGGCGGGCGGTTCCTCGCGGCGGTCGAGAACGGCCCGCTGTCGGCCACGCAATTCCATCCGGAGAAGTCGTCGGATGCCGGCATCCGCCTGCTCTCGAACTGGCTGGGCTCGTTCGACTGAACCGATCGGCGTCTTCCGTGCGCCGTCGTGGCGCTGGCGGACTAGGATGCTGTGACTGTGCCGCCGTGGCGAATCGCAGCCACCGAATCAAGGACAGTGATGAGTGAGTTCAACAATTCCCCCCGTCTCGAACTGCTGCCGGCAGTCGATGTCGCGGGTGGCAAGGCCGTTCGCCTGACGAAGGGTGAGGCCGGAACCGAGACGAACTACGGCGATCCCGTCGATGCAGCCGAGGACTGGGCTCGGCAGGGCGCCGAGTGGATCCACCTCGTCGACCTCGACGCCGCGTTCGGCCGCGGTACGAACACCGGCGTGCTGAAGAAGGTCATCCGTCAGGTACGAGGCGTGAACGTCGAGCTGTCAGGCGGCATCCGCGACGACGCCTCCCTCGAGCATGCCCTCGACATCGGCGCGAAGCGCATCAACCTCGGTACGGCTGCACTCGAGAATCCCGAATGGGCGGCATCCGTCATCGCACAGTACGGCGAGGCCATCGCCGTCGGACTCGACGTCCGAGGCACCACGCTCGCCGCGCGCGGGTGGACGCAGGATGGCGGCGACCTGTGGCAGGTGATGGACCGCTTGGAAGAGGCGGGTGCGGCCCGCTACGTCGTCACCGACGTCACCAAGGACGGCACGCTGCAGGGGCCGAACATCGAACTCCTGCGTCAGGTCATGGACCGCACGCACCGACCGGTCGTCGCGTCGGGCGGCATCTCGAGCCTCGATGACATTGCGGCGTTGCGCGAACTCGTGCCCCTCGGCCTCGAAGGCACGATCATCGGCAAGGCCCTCTACGCCGGCGCGTTCTCGCTGGCCGAGGCACTGGATGTCGCGGGCTACTGACCCCGGCCGTGAACCGGCGGATGCCGCGCCAGCACGTCCCGACGCACCGACAGGCGCGACGGACTCGGCGGGTGTGCCGTGGGCCGGCCGCGCCTTCCAGCCCAACACGCATGCACATGACGACGGACGTGCGCCCGAGGCGCTCGCCTCGGCGCTCAGGCGGTTCCGCTCCGGTGACGGTGGTCAGGGCGACGTCGTCGCCGCGTTCGCGCAGTCGCGTCTCCTGATCCCATTGCTCGCCGAGCTCGGTACGGGCACGGAGAGCGCGGAGACGGACACGGATGTCCGGGAGACGACCCCAGCGACAGGCGAGTCGGACTCGGTGGCCGGCGTCGAGCTCGGCCCGCACGGTCTCGCGGTGGACAAGAGCCAGGAGCTGTCGATCGTCACGGTAGAGGGCCCCGACGGGCGTCGCGTGCTGCCGGTGTTCGCATCGGTCGAGGCCATGTCTCGGTGGAATCCGGTCGCTCGGCCGGTGCCGGCCGACGGCGTGCGGGTCGCGCTCGCTGCGGCCGACGAGGGCACCGACCTGATCGTGCTCGATCCGGGCTCCGACAGTGAGTTCGTGCTGCGGCGGCCCGCCGTGTGGGCCGTCGCGCAATCGCAGGCGTGGCATCCGTCGTTCGACGCCCCCGAGGTGCTCGCCGCGTTCGAACGCTCGATCGGCACGGAGCTCTCGGTGCTCGGCGTGAGCCTCGAAGCCGGCGATCCCGACGCCCGGCTCGCCGGCCCCGAACTGGTGGTTCGTCTGACGCTCGTCGCCGGCCTCAATCGGACCGAGCTCGATGCGGTGCTGCAGCGTCTCGCGGCACGCTGGACGGCCGACGATGCGATCGCCACCCTCGTCGATTCGCTCACGGTACGACTGGTGTCGGCTCAGGCCTGAGCGGGCGCTGTCGGTATATTGCAGGGTATGGCGGAGAGCGATTCGACGAATCCGGTCGACGACACCCGGCAGCGGGCGTCGTCCGATGCGGAACGGATGCCGCTGGCGCCGCCACGTGAAGACGGCGAGGTGGAGCCGGCGCCGCCCGCGCGTCCGGTCATGTCCGACCAGACGAAACCGCCGGTGCTGAAGCCGATTCCGATGCCGAAGATCGTCAAGATCGCGCGGACGCTCTGGATCCTCAGCTTCGTGCTCGGCGGGGCCGCCGTGTTCATCGCCTTCCTCTCGCGTGACGCACTCGTCGCGGAGCTGACGACGACACTCGGTCGCCTCGCACCGGGATACGACGAGGGGGAGGTGGCCGCTCTCGTCGATCTGGTCTACTGGTCGAGCATCGCGGGAATGGCGGTGGTGATCGCGATCGAGGCAGTCCTCCTCGGAATCCTCCTCAATCGTCGCGGCGGCGCGCGGTGGGTGCAGGTGATCGTGCTCGCGCTGCACGCGGGAGCTGTGCTCGTGGCATCGGCGTTCCTCGCCATCGGCGATTGGGCGGGGCCCGTCGAATTACTGCTCCTGGCCGGCCTCCTGCTCGCGTTCGCCGGTTGGGTGGTGTGCCTCTTCCCGGCCGCCAGTCGGTGGCTCCGAGTACGGCACGAGCCGGAGGCGCTGCCGCTCGACTGACGCGGGCTCGGCATCCACGACCAGAGCTTCGCATGAGCGGACGACGACCTGGCACGCCTCGAGCGCGGTGCGGTCGATCACCGGGCTGCCGGCCATCGCACGCCAGCGCCGCAGCGCGTTCGTCGCCGATCGCCGCACCTCGTCGGCTGACGCGGCTGCGGGCAGCCCGAGACGCTGCCTCGTCGACGTGCCGGCGCCGCCGATGAGTCGCTCAGCCTCGGCGGAGTCGGCTGGCGGAAGTCCGATGCCATTCGTGCGTGCCGCGGAGAGCAGGTTGAGTTCACGCAGTTCGTGCGTGTTCGCCTCGATCCGCTCGATTGCGCCCGCGAGCTCGGCCGACTTCGCAGTGGGACGGCGCTGGATGATCGTGCTGACCGCCGCCAGGGCGACGCGCGCTTTCAACGCGTCCGCGCGCGATCGGAATTGATCGGAGACGAGGCGCAACAGGTCGTCCATACCGCTGCGCCGGTAGAGCTCATCGGCGAGGTCGGTCGCGTCGTCGCATCCTGAGCGGATCGCGACCGCCGACATCCGGAGGCCGAACATACCGAAGCGCTCGAGCAGCGCCCGGCGAGCCTCTGCCGAGATGTCTATGCCGATGTCGGCCCGTACGAACCGGTCGACGGAGACGAGCAGCCGTTCCCGGGCCTCGCGGCCGAGTCGGGCGACCTGTCGCAGTGCTTCGAACTCGTCCTGGCGCAGAGTACGGGCCGACTGTGCGACGAGCCCCGCGATCGGAACGACATCGAGTGCGAGGGAGCGCAATGCGCCGTCGGCCCTGTACCGCTCCGCGATGGTGCGGGCGGAGAGGAGGGCATCGATGCGGCCCGCGCCGACCTCGTCGGCCCGGGACAGCACTGCCATCGCGTTCACGGTGGCGGATCGTCCGACCGACGTGTCGTGGAATGCGGAGAGAAACCCCAGGTCGGTGGCGTGCAGATGCCGCATGAGATAGACGATCGCATCCGCCTCGGGCGGCGTCTCCTGCGGGGTGAGGAACGCGGCCGACCGGGCCGAGACCTCACTCGACAGCGACGCGATGCCCGGCGTATCGATCAGCGTCACCTCCTCGAGGCGCTTCGACGGCCACTCCACCTCGATACGAGCGACGTCGTCCGCTGATGTCGATCCGAGGTCGATCACGAGTTGACCGCCTTCGCGGCGCACCGGCAGTGAACGGATGCCCCCTGCGCTCAAGTGCATCGTGATGCGCGGCGTCGCCCCGTGCCGATACCAGGTGATCACCTTCGTGCATTCACCGGCGTCCGTCGGCGCGATCTCCTCGCCGATGATCGCATTCAGCAGAGTCGACTTGCCCGCCTTGACCATGCCCGCGATGGCCACGCGAAGGGGTTCGCCCAGGCGATCGGCGTGCTCCTCGAGCTGGCGGAGGGCATGGTCGTCGTCGTGGTACTCGGCAATCGCTGCGTCGAGGAGTGCGCGCGCCTCTTCCAGCACGCGCGCGCTCACGCCGGAGCCGTCCCGACCGTTGCCGCCCGGGCGTCGGCACGCACCGGCTTCTGCCCGGTGTCGATCGCGCGCGCGTGCTTCGTGAGCACGTCCACCCGTTGCAGGTCTCGCTGCAGTTCTGCCACCCGCTTGTCGCGCTCCGTCGCATACATCGAGGCGGCCTTCTGCGCCGCGAGCACCGAGTCGGCCAGCGACCGGTGGTGTTCATCGGCGATCGCGGTGAAGTGGTCGCGTGTGGTTCGCTGCACGATGCGGAGGCGGTCGCGAAGCTGCTTGCCGACCTGGAAGATGATCTCGTCGACCTGGCGTCGGATGAGCATCTTCGCCTCGTTGCGACGGCGGAGGAGCCGCGCCTCGGTGTCGTCCTTGTACGCCTTCCGGCCGATTACCGCGCCGGCCGCGAGTGAGAGCGGGTTGATGATGGACATGCCGATGATCCCGGTCATGATGCCTACCATCAGGACGCCACCGTACGAACCCTTGAGTCCGATGTAGAACTTCTGCATCGCGCCGAGTCTGCCGGCGTCGAGCGTCGCAATCTCGCCGACCGGATCCAGTACGTCCCGTGTGTCGTCGACGTTGATGATCGGGAGGGCCACTTCGTCTTCGGTGAAGTGCCGCGCAACTCGCTCCGCGAGCCAGGTCGCCCGCTCCTGCGTCCAGACGAAGGTGTCGGTGATGGCCGACGAGACACGAAGCTCGAACCAGTCGATGAACGAGTCCCAGATGGGACCCGGGTCGCCTTCATCGATCGATTCCTCTGCTTCCCGCTGGATCGAACGCATGCGGTCCCGTAGATCGTGTTCCATGTCCGCGATCAGATCGGCGACGCCATCGTTCAACGTGGTCTGCCATCGCGAGGAGATCCGCCGCAGTTCATCGGCGCGGCCCTTCGTCGCTTCGAGTTGGGCGATGATCTCGGGAGTCTTCTCGGGGTTCCGAAGTGCCCCGAGTTCGGAGTCGACGGCGAGCCGGACATGCTCGATCGTGGACAGCAGGTCGTGTGCGGTCGACCGTCGCTGCAGGAGTTCGGCCTGGCCGACGATGTCGCGGCGCAGGTAGGACACGAGAGCAGGAAATCCCGATTCGGCATTGAGCTCCGAGTCCGCTGACTCCGCCGCTGCGAGGCGAAGGTGCGAGGACACCGGGTACAACGGAATGCCGGGGTCGATCGACCGCAGGTGGTCGCGGTTGAGCTGCTCGACTTGACGCCAGTGCGGATAGAGGTCGGTCTTGGTCAGCACGCACGCCACGTTCGGCGAGATGCGCATCGCGTGCCGGAGGAACTGGATCTCGGGCTCGGTGAACTCCTGCGAGGCATCGGACACGAAGAGCATGGCATGCGCCGAGGGGAGTGCTGCGAGCGTAGTGAGCGCGTGCGCGGAGGTGAGACCGCCGACGCCGGGGGAGTCGATGAGGGTCAGGCCGCTCTGCAGGAGCTTCCGGTGCAGGAAGACCTCGGCGCCCGTGATCTCTCGGTCACGCTCAGGGTTCGCGTGCTCGGAGACGAAGTTCGCGAGCTCGGCGAGCGGCACTTCACTGCGTTCGACCTTGCCGCCCGTCTCGATCGTGCCGGAACTCGACCGTTGCGAGAGGACGAATGCCTTCGGCTCGGTACCGAATCGAACGCTCGTCGGAACCGCGGTCGCGATGTCGTCGTCGACCGGGCATACGGGTGCGTTGACCAGGGCGTTCACGAGCTGGCTCTTGCCCTGCTTGAACTCGCCGACCACGATGACTCGGATGCTCGGATCGAGCAGGCGATCCTTCGTCTGCTCCAGGCGCCGGCGGAGGTCGGCACGATCGCCGCTGCCCGCAAGGGCGATGCCCTGGTCGACCAGTTCCGTGAGTTGTGGCATCCATGCACTCCTTCTCCGCGAGCTCTCTCAGTCTCGCAGAAGCGACGCCGAATCGGCCCGGCACGGAGGAGATCCGCGCCGGGCCGAACCGGATTTGGCAGTGATTACAGGGCGACGTCGACCTCGGTCGCGTCGTCGCCGGCGAGCTGGTTGTCGCTGAGCACCTCGTTGTCGCTGAAGTTGTCGCTGAAGTTGTCGTTCGCCTGGAACGAGTCCTCCACCTCGACCTCGACTTCGGTGTTGCCCACCTCATTGTCGTTCAGCGAGTCGTTGACCACGACGTTGTCGTCGAACGAGTCGACGGCGACGTTGTTGTCGGCGATGACCGTGTTGTCCTCGACGTTGGTGTTGTCGTTGAACGAGTCGACGGCGACGTTGTTGTCTTCGATGTTCGTGTTGTCGTTCGCCTGGAACGAGTCCTCGATTTCGACCTCCACGTCGGTGTTCGTCGAGTTGTCGACCGAGTTGTCCTCGTTGAAGGAGTCCTCGATGTCGACCTCGACCTCGGTCTCGACGGAGTTGTCCTCGTTGAAGGAGTCCTCGATCTCGACCTCGTTGAAGGAATCGTCGATCTCGACGTCAACGTCGGTCTCCTCGTTGAAGGAGTCGTTGACGAGCACGTTCGTCGAGTTGTCGGTGTTCGTCGAGTTGTCGGAGTTGTCGTTGAACGAGTCCTCGATGTCGACTTCGGTCTCCTCGTTGAACGAGTCGTCGATGTCGACGTCGAGGTCGTACTCCGAGTTCCCGACTGCGACGCTGCCGCCCGCGACGATGTTGCCATCGCCCATGGTGGTCGACTCCTGGTCGAAGTCCTGGTCGAAGTGCACGTCGTCGCCGGCCAGGATCGTGTTGTCCTGGTTGACAGACTGGTCATTGATGACGTCGCGGTCGTCGATGTACGAGTAGTTGTTCACGACGCTGAGCAGCTTCTCCACTGCCGCACCGTAGTCG
>JALYWB010000006.1 GCA_030852935.1 Actinomycetota bacterium
CCCGGAATCGGCAGGCCGGTTTCGGGGTCACCCACCTGTCGGTCGGTCAGCCACCCGTACACCCGTTCGCCGTTGATGCCGAGCGGATGCTCCATGCTCACGCCAGGACCGGAGGTGAAGCCGTCGAGCGTCATCGTCATCTCGAGGAAGACATACGACACGACGGTCAGCCCTTCGCGGGCACGTGCCGCTCGTCGGGGCCATTGTACACCGAGAGTGGGCGAATGAGCGCGTTGGCGGCATTTTGCTCCATGACATGCGCCGTCCAGCCGGTGACCCGACTCGCGACGAACAGCGGGGTGAACGTCTCGGTGTCGAAGCCCATCATGTGGTACACCGGGCCGGTCGGATAGTCGAGGTTGGGCTTGATGCCCTTGCGCTCGCCCATGGCCTGCTCGAGTGCGGTGTAGAGCTCGAGCAGGTCGGGCCGGTCGTAGTGCTCGGCCATGCGCTCGAGCGCGTCGCGCATCGTCGGCACCCGTGAGTCGCCGTTCTTGTACACGCGGTGCCCGAAGCCCATGATCTTGCGCTTCTCGGCGAGGGCCGCGTCGAGCCATGCGGCCGCGGCATCCGCCGTGCCGATCTCTTCGAAGGCGTGCATGACGGCTTCGTTCGCACCGCCATGCAGCGCACCCTTGAGTGCGCCGATCGCGCCCGTGACCGAGGAGTACAGGTCGGAGAGGGTCGAGGCGATGACACGCGCGGTGAAGGTCGAGGCGTTGAAGGAGTGCTCGGCGTACAGGATCATCGACACGTCGAACGCGTTCACGACGCTGAGCTCTGGCACCTCGCCGAACGTCTGCCAGAGGAAGTTCGCAGAGTAGCCGAGGTCGTCGCGCGGTTCGATGAACTCGAGCTCGTGCCGTCGGCGCTGGTCGTAGGCGACGATCGACGGCAGCTTCGCGAACAGGCGGATCGCCTTGTCGAGGTTCGCCTCACGCGAGTCGTCTGCCGTGTTCGGATCGCTCGCGCCGATGACGCTGACGGCGGTGCGCACGACATCCATGGGGTGGGCGGTGAGCGGCAGCTCGTCGATGATGCGCTTCACCTCGTGATCGAGGCCCCGATGGCTGCGCTCGCGCTCTTCGAACTCGGCGAGCTGCGAGTCGTCGGGAAGTTCGCCGTACCAGAGCAGGTAGGCGACCTCTTCGAAGGTGGCGGATGCCGCGAGCTCCTGCACCGGGTACCCGCGGTACAGCAGCGAATTCGTCTCGGGGTTGACCTTCGAGATGGCGGTGAAGTCGACGGGCACGCCGGCCAGGCCCTTGTAGATGACCGGGGCTGCCCCCTGTTGCTGATCGCTCATCGTGCTCCTCGCGTGACGATGCGGCCGCTGCGGCGCGACCGCCCACCCAGCCTAGGGCCTGCCACCCTCGGTCGCTGAGCCCGTCGAAGCGAGCTCACCCGCACGCTCCCTTCGACAAGCTCAGGGAGCGAACGGTGTCAGCGGGCGATGCGGAAGTTGAAGATGTCGGTGTCGAAGTGGTTGTAGCCCTCATAGTCGATGAGGTCGTAGAGGTCGGCCCGGTGCTGCATCTCGCCGAGCATGCCGTTCAGGGTCCCGGATGCCTCGAGCTCGTCGAGTCCCCGCTCGGCCGCGCCCATGGCGAGCCGCAGCAGCGACACCGGCCAGATCACGAGGTTCATGCCGACATCCGCCAGCTGCTGCACCGTGAACAGCTCGCTCTTGCCGAACTCGGTCATGTTGGCCAGCAGTGGCACGTCGACCGCCGCCCGGATCGCGGCGAACTCGTCGAGGCTCGCCATCGCCTCGGGGAAGATCGCGTCGGCGCCGGCGTCAACGAGCTTCTTCGCCCGGTCGACCGCCGCGGGCAGGCCCTCCACGGCCCGGATGTCGGTGCGCGCCATGACCAGGAAGTTCGGGTCGCGGCGGGCATCGACCGCAGCGCGGATCCGCTGCAACGCAGTCGACTCATCGACGACCTGCTTACCGTCGAGGTGCCCGCACCGCTTCGGGTTGACCTGGTCCTCGATATGCAGGCCTGCAAGCCCGGCGTCCTCCATCTCCTGCACGGTGCGGGCTACGTTCATCGGCTCGCCGAACCCGGTGTCGGCGTCGATGATCGCGGGCAGCTCGGTCATCCGGGCGATCTGCTTACCGCGCCCTGCGACCTCGGTCAGGGTCGTGAGCCCGATGTCGGGCAGTCCCAGGTCGGCACTCAGCACCGCGCCCGAGATGTACACCCCCTCGAAGCCCTTGCGCTCGATCAACCGCGCCGACAGCGGGTTGAACGCACCCGGGAACCGGAGGATCTCGCCGCTCGCGAGCCGTTCACGGAACAGTCGGCGCTTCTCGGCAGGCGGGGTCTGGGCGTAGAGCATGGTGGCCTCCTCAGGCGCAGGCGGACGTGCGCGACATCCCTGCCCAGCGGCTCGTAGGACATTCGCGGTTTCGTAGGACGTTCTCGCTCGCAAGCGTCCTACGAAGCGGGCGATGTCCTACAAAGGTGGAACGGCTGGGCGGGAGCGCGGTCATCAGAACAAGCCGGTCGGGATCTCGACGCCGACCAGCGCGCCCGGCGCGGCGGTGATCGTGAGGCCGCCGAGCTCGTCGGGGCCGAGCTCG
This sequence comes from Actinomycetota bacterium, assembly GCA_030852935.1. Lineage (GTDB taxonomy): Bacteria > Actinomycetota > Actinomycetes > Actinomycetales > Microbacteriaceae > Agromyces. Next base: position 2,588 of record JALYWB010000006.1, read on the forward strand.
GGCAGGCGCTGCGCGAGGTCGAGGAATCGCTCGATCTCGGCCTCCTCGAGCACCCACTCCGAGAGCGTGCGGAACTTCTGCACGTATTGCTCGCGCGCGAACGGGCGGGCGCCGAGGGGGTGGGCGTCGGCGACCGCGATCTCGTCGACGATCTCGTTGCCGTCGGCGAGCTTGATCACGACCCGGCCCCCGAACGCCTTCTCGGCGATGTCGTTGGAGTGGTAGCGGCGCGTCCATTCGGGGTCTTCGACGGTCGATACCTTCTTCCACAGCGTGACCGTGTCGGGCCGGTGTGCCCGCTCGGGCGAGTACGAGTCGGCGTGATGCCACGTGCCGTCCTGCAGTGCGACGGTGAAGATGTAGGGGATCGAATGGTCGAGCGTCTCGCGCGAAGCGTCGGGATCGTACTTCTGCGGGTCGTTCGCACCGGAGCCGATCACGTAGTGCGTGTGGTGCGACGTGTGCAGGGTGATCGACTCGATGCCGTCGGGATCATCGAGGATGAGCGGGTACTCCTCGTGGAGCTTGCGTGCGAGGTCGATCCACGCCTGCGCCTGGTACTCGGCCGAGTGCTCCTTCGTGTACGAGTCGAGGATGGCGCGCTTGGGCTCGCCCTCGTCGGGTAGCGGTACGTCGTACGTGGCATCCGGGCCGCCCAGGAGCCACGCGATCACGCCGTCTTCGCCCTCGTAGATCGGCACGGGACTGGTCTCGCCGCGCATCGCGCGATCCACTGCCTCGACGGCCATCTTTCCCGCGAATGCCGGGGCGTGCGCCTTCCACGTCGAGATCTCGCCCTTGCGCGACTGGCGGGTCGCGGTGGTCGTGTGCAGCGCCTGCCCGATGGCCTGGAAGATCGTCTCCTGATCGAGGCCGAGCAGGGTGCCGATGCCGGCAGCGGCCGACGGGCCCAGGTGCGCGACGTGGTCGATCTTGTGCTCGTGCAGCGAAATCGCCTTGACCAGGTCGATCTGCACTTCGTAGCCCGTGGCGATGGCGCGTACGAGCTCATTGCCGGTGAGGCCGCGGCGCGCGGCGAGGTGCTGCGCGACGGCGACGATCGGCGGGATGTTGTCGCCCGGGTGGGAGTATTCCGCGGCGAGGAAGGTGTCGTGGAAGTCGAGTTCGCGCACGGCGACCCCGTTCGCCCATGCGGCCCACTCGGGCGAAGTGCGGCGTGCGGCATCCGCACCGAAGACGGTGGCACCGTCGCCGCCGATCGAGACCGGGTGCGCGAGCGCCTGGCTGCGGGCGGACACGACGGGCGTGCGCGCAAGCGATGCTGCCGCGACCGCGGCATTGTCGATGACGCGGTTCACGACCATGTCGACGACCTCGTCATCGAGCTCGACGGGGTCGATCGCGACCCCCGCCAGCTGCCAGGCGAGCTGGCCCTCGCGAACGAGGTTCTCGTCACTCCGGTGGGTGCGCAGGTGGTGGGTCTTCACGTCTCAACGCTATCCCGGCCAGACGGGGTCGTGCACCTGCGCCTCGATCACGTGCGCTGCAAGGCCCGGATCGACGCCCTCGAGCGTGCTCGGGCTCCACTTCGGCGAACGGTCCTTGTCGATGACCTGGGCGCGGATGCCCTCACGAAGGTCGTGCTGCTCGATGAACCACGAGACCAGCCGGAACTCCTGCTCGAGCGCGGATTCGAGGGTCGGGAGGGTCCGGGCGCGCCGCACGGATTCGAGGGTCACGGTGAGCGCCGTCGGCGAGAGCGTCTCGAGCTCGTCGGCGGCAGCGGCCGCGTAGGCGCGGGCGGCGGGGTCGAGCGGTCGGGAGGGCAGCGAGCCCACACCGCTCGCTGAGCCCGCGGATGCGACGTTCCCTTCGACGGGCTCAGGGAACGAGCGGGCATCGGCGAATGCGCGCAGGCGCGTGATGATCTCGCGCACCGTCGGTGCCGAGTAGCACGCGTCGACCCAGTCGCGGGCGAGGGCCAGGGTCGATGGTCCGGGCGTCTCGTCGAAGAGCATGACGATCTCGGCCGGCGTGCCGGGGTCGGCCCGTTCAGCGAGCGCCTCCACGAGGTGCGGCAGCCGCTCGGAGGGCACGAACACGTCGGCGAATCCGGCATGCATCGCGTCGGCGGCATCCATGGTCCGCGAGTTCAGGGCGAGGTGCACGCCGAGCTCGCCGGGCGTCTTCGCGAGTAGCCATGAGCCGCCGACGTCCGGCGTGAAGCCGATGCGCGTCTCGGGCATCGCGACCCTGGACCGCTCGGTGACGACCCGGATCGACGCGTGCCCGGCCAAGCCGATGCCGCCGCCCATGGTGATGCCGTCCATCAGTGCCACGACCGGCTTCGGATAGCGCCCGATCATGGCGTCGAGTCGGTACTCCGAGCGGAAGAACTCGCGCGCCTCGCCCGCGTTGCCGTTCACCACGTATTCGTAGAGCTCGCGTACGTCACCGCCCGCCGAGAAGCCTCGCTCGCCCGCCCCGTCGATGACCACGACCCCGACCTCGCTGTCGTGTCGCCAGAGCTCGAAGACGGCCGTGAGCTCGCGGATCATCTCGTAGCTGAGGGAATTGAGCGCCCGGGGTCGGTCGAGCGTCACGTGGCCGAGTCCGTCGGCGACGGTCGCGGAGATGTGGTCGCTCACGAGTCACACCGTAGCGGCATCCTGAGCAGCGGCGTAGCCTCCCGTTCGAGGAGGCGTCATGATCGATTCCGCATTCCCGATTCTCGAAGTGCCCGACATCGATGCGGCGCTCGCGTTCTACCGTGACGCACTCGGCGGAGTGGTCGAGTACCAGTTCCCGCCAGAGGGCGAACCGGTGTACCTGTCGCTGCGGGTCGGCGCGTCGTCGCTGGGCATCGGACTCACCGAGTCGCCGCTGCCAGCCGGCAACGTGATGATCTGGTTCTACGTCGACGATGTCGATCACGTGACGGCCGAGCTGGCCGGTGCCGGGGCCCGGGCCGGGGCCGGGGCCGGCGGCACCATCGTCGAGGAGCCGGCCGACCAGGTATGGGGCGAGCGCACCGCGCTCATCACCGACCCGTTCGGCACGCGCCTGTGGATCGCCGCGGCGATCTCGCCACCGCCCGACAAGGAGTGAGCCGAGCGGGTTGTGAGTGAGCGCGGCGTACGATCGGCTCATGGTCCCCGTGGAGAGCCTTTGGGCGTTCGTCATCGCGGCGGTCGTGCTCATCGTGATGCCCGGCCCGAGCGTACTCTTCGTCATCGGTCGCTCACTCGCGCTCGGGCGCATCGGCGGCCTGCTCAGCGTGCTCGGCAACGCGCTCGGCATGATCCCGCTCGTCGGCGCGATCGCGCTCGGCGTCGGCGCGCTCGTCGCGCAGTCGGTCGTGCTGTTCACGGTCATCAAGTTCGCCGGTGCGGCATACCTC
>JALYWB010000075.1 GCA_030852935.1 Actinomycetota bacterium
GCGCGGCCAGCGCCATCCGTCGAGCACGGATGCCGGAGCCGCCTGCGGTTCGGGTCGAGGTCACACCGGCTCCGGGTTCAGGGGGTGCAGCGATGCTATCCCAACTCTGGACGAAGCGACGCCGCCCCGAACAGGGTACTGAGAGTTGAACTATCGATACTGCTACTATCAGTAGGTGCGAATCTCCGAGGTGTGCCAGGTGACCGGTGTCACCACGACCACGATGAAGTACTACCTGCGCGAGGGGCTCGTCCACGCAGGTGAGCGGATCGGACCCAACCAGACCGCGTACGACGACTCGCACGTGCAACGGGTGCGGCTCGTTCGCGCACTGATCGAGACGGGCGGCCTGTCGATCGCCGCCGCGAAACAGGTGATCTCGACCCTCGATTCGGAGGCCTCCCTGGCGTACACCTTCGAGGCCACCCAGCAGGCCCTCTGCGGCAACGGGGCATCGGGTGAGACCGCGGAACAGGGCGCCCGTGACCGCATCGCAGACCTGACCGCCGCGCATGGCTGGAAGACGACGGAGGAGAATCCGGGATTCGATATGGCCGGACGCGCCCTCGATGCCTTCTCGGCGATCGGGTTCACGCCATCCGACGAGTTCCTCGACGCCTACGCCGCCGCCGCAGCCACCATCGCCAAGGCGGATTTCACGGCGCTGTCGACCCGCACCCGACCTGAGCTCATCGCCGAACTCATGGTCGTCGGCACCGTCGTCGGCGATGCCCTGGTCGCCGGGCTCCGGCGACTGGCGCATCAGAACGAGACGACGACGCTCTTTCCGGTGCCCACGACCACCCACGATGACAAGGATGCGAAATGACCAATCATGCAGTGCTCGGCGCGAACGGCACCATCGGGCGAGAGACGATCGCAGCGCTTCGCGCGCGCGGCGAGACCGTCTCGGCGGTCGCGCGGTCAGTGCGTGAGTCGGCCGGCGTGACCTCCGTGGCCGCTGACCTCCGGGACGCGGCATCCACCGTGAATGCCCTGCGAGCTGCCGACGTCGTCTACCTGACGGTCGGGGTGCCGTACTCCACGAAGGTCTGGCGCCGGGATTGGCCGCTGATCATGCAGAACACGATCGAGGCCTGCCTCGCGCACGACGCACGCCTGGTGTACCTCGACAACGTCTACGCCTATGGCGCGACGGATGGGCCGATGACGGAGTCGACCCCGATTCGGCCCAGCAGCAGGAAGGGCGCCGTGCGCGCCTCCCTGCTTCGCACCCTCGATGCCGCTACCCGCGAGCGTGGGCTGGACGCCACCGTGGGCCGCAGCGCGGACTTCTACGGCCCAGGGGCCTCGACGAGTGTGTTCAATGTCCTCGCGATCGACAAGGTCGCTGCTGGAAGGTCGCCCGTCTGGCTCTTCGACGCGCACCAGCCGCATTCGATGACCTACACGCCCGATATCGGCGCGGCGCTCGCCGTGCTGGGCACGGACGACCGTGCCCGCGGGCAGGTCTGGCACCTTCCGACCGGGCCTGCATTGACCGGCGCCGACTATCTCGAGCTCCTGACCGATGGTGCGGTCGACCCGAAGGCGATGTCGGCGGCGACGATGCGGCTGGGTGCGCTCTTCGTTGGCGAGGTGCGCGAGACGTTGGAGATGGCGTACCAGTACACGGCACCGTACGTGTTCGATTCGAGTGCCTTCGAGACGACGTTCGGGATGGCCCCCACGCCGTATCGCGACGGGATCGCTGCGGCACTCGGTCGCGCCGGCGTGGCAGCTCGATAGGAGCGCTAGCCGGGGGCGGCGGACCACTCGACTCGCATGAGTGCCTTCCCGAAGCACACCGAGTGCGGTTCGCCGGCGTACTGGCCGAACTGTGGGATCCGGCGATAACCGTGACGGGTGTAGAGCGCCTGGGCGGCGTGATGGAGATCGCCCGTCTCGAGCACGATCTCCCGGATGCCGCGGGCCGCGGCATCCGCTTCGATGCGTGTGAGCAGGGCGCCGGCGACGCCTCGGCCGCGTGCAGAGGGGTCGACGAACATGCGCTTCAGCTCGCCGCGAGGGAGGGCGTCGGGGACGGCTGGTACCCGCACGTCGGATGCCTGCACACCGGGTGGCCCCGCATCCTCGGTGACGAGCGCGGCGATGCCGACGGCGCGTTCGCCGATGCGAGCCACGTAGAAGGCGACCTCAGGGCGTTCGAGGGTGGTGAGGTCGAGCAGGAAATTGCTCTCGGGCGGGTACAGGCTCTGCGCGTAGGCGCTGCTGCCATCGAGCAGTCGCTCCACCTCGGATTGACGGGGCGTCTCGATGGCGATGGTGACCCGGTCCTGTCTCACGCGGCGAGCGTACGCGGCCGGTGTTTCGCCCAGATTTCCCGTGCTGAACCATCGTCGGCGGCGCTACGCTGAGCGCGACGCGGCACGATCGCGGGTGGTTGGCGCCGGCGTACGGATCGCGGTATGCGCAGAGAGGCGCCGAGTATGAGTGACGAGAAGACCCCGACCGATATCCCGCCCTCGAGTACGCCGCCGGCGACGGGCGCAGGAGCAGCGGCGCCCTCACCGGTGAGTCGCGCGATGCTCATCTGGATCGGCGTCGCAGTCGTTCTCCTCGCGTTCGTCGCGTCGTTCCTCGGGGCGTCCCTCGCGCAGTCTGCCGACTCGGCTGATTCGGCTGAGGTGGTGGCCAGCCCGGTGCCGACCGTCGACGACGTCGATGAAGCCGCGTATGAAGAGGCACTCGACGACATCCTGCCCGCCGGGTCGGCGGTGCGAGCGGGTACCGGCGCACCCGAATCGGGCAAGGGATACGAGGGAGACGTGTACATCGACATCTCCACCTCCGACGTGTTCCTGTTCCAGGACGGCGACTGGACCCAGGTCGGGAATATCCGTACGTCGGCAGCCGAGAACCTCACGGGTGCAACCGGTCCGAAGGGCGAGACGGGCGCGAAGGGCGAGACGGGCGCGAAGGGTGCGACCGGTGAAACCGGTGCGACGGGGGCCACCGGCGAGCAGGGCGCTCCCGGTGCGCCGGGCACCCAGGTCACCCTGGGCCTGGGTACACCGCCGGTCGAGAAGTGCACGACCGACGGCGACATCTACATCGACACCCAGATCGTGGCCTTCTACGAGTGCACCGCCGGCGTCTGGACCCTGTTCGGTCCGTCGGGCGACGGCGGCGAGTAGTCGCAGCCACCGACGGCGGACTTCGTCGACGGGGCATCCGGCGCCACCCTGAGCTCGTGGAAGGGGCCTCGTGCAGCCCATTCTCAGCGCGTTTCCGGTATCGTTGAGCAGTCGGTTCTGGACACCGCGCCGTGCGCGGATGGGTTTGTGAGTCCAAAGGGCCGGTTTCGAGGCATCCGCCCTCGAATAGTCACCGTATGTGAACGGCCCCGGTCGACGATGTTCCGGGTTCTCAGAGTGCTGCACTGCAGTCGCGATGCCATGTACCTCAGTACAACCCAGGAAGTCCTCACCATGCCCAAGAACAAGAAGCCCCAAGGCGGGAGACCCGCCAAGAACTTCGATCCGTCATACGCGAAGGGCGGCTCGAAGGGTGGCCCGGCGCGCGCCGGATCGGCCAAGCCAGGATCGCGCAGCGCCGGACACCGTGGCTACCGTCCCGAGCCGGTCGATGGGCCGCGCAAGGAGCGTTGGTCGCGTGACGAGCGTGTCGCATCGGGCCGCACCCCGCACCGCGGCGAGCGCGAAGGCCGTGACGAGGGAGGCCGCCGCGATGGCGCCGAGCGCGCCTCGCGTCCGCACTACCGCGAGGACCGCCCGGCGCGCGCGTTCGACCGCAACGACCGCGGAGGGCGCCCTGACCGTAATGACCGCAACGAGCGTCCCGCGCGTCCGTTCGATCGCAACGACCGCTCCGCCCGTTCGTTCGATCGCAACGACCGTCCCGCCCGTTCGTTCGACCGCAACGACCGCAACGACCGCCCGGCTCGTTCATTCGACCGCAACGACCGCAACGAGCGCCCCGCTCGTTCGTTCGACCGCAGCGACCGCCCCGTGCGTTCGTTCGACCGGAACGACCGCAACGACCGCCCGGCTCGTTCGTTCGACCGGAACGACCGCAACGAGCGCCCCGCTCGCTCCTTCGACCGGAGCGACCGCCCGACGCGTTCGTACGAGCGCGCCGACCGCGCGCCGCGCCGCGATGTCGATCGCCCCGGCTTCAAGGACTCGGGTCGACGCGAGTCGAGCTTCTACCCCGCGAAGGAGCAGGGCCACCGCTTCACCCCTGCCGACGACGTCGTGCTCGAGCGCCTCGAGGCGGAGGCCATCCAGGTCACCGAGGTCGATGGCGTGAGCTTCGCCGACCTGGGCCTCGGCAACAACGTCGTGCGTGCGCTGCATGACCTCGGCGCGGAGCATCCGTTCCCGATCCAGGCCGCGACCATCCCGGTCGTGCTCGAGGGTCGCGATGTGCTCGGCCGCGGCAAGACCGGCTCCGGCAAGACGATCGCCTTCGGCGCTCCGACCGTCGAGCGACTCATGGCGATGTGGGCCGAATCACGCGGTGCGAACGGTTCCGCCTCTGGGGCCACGCGCGAGAAGCGCAAGATGGGCCGCAAGCCCCGCGCGCTCATCCTCGCTCCGACCCGTGAGCTGGCGCTGCAGATCGACCGCACGGTGCAGCCCATCGCGCAGAGCGTGGGCCTCTTCACCACGCAGATCTACGGTGGCGTGCCGCAGGGCCGCCAGGTCGGTGCGCTGCAGCGTGGTGTCGACATCGTGATCGGCACGCCCGGTCGCATCGAAGACCTCATCGAACAGCGCCGGCTCGACCTCTCGGAGGTCGTCATCACGGTCATCGACGAGGCCGACCACATGTGCGACCTCGGTTTCCTCGAGCCCGTGCAGCGGATCCTCCGTCGCACCGCGGAGGGCGGCCAGAAGCTGCTCTTCTCGGCAACCCTCGACCAGGGCGTCGCCACGCTCGTCGACGAATTCCTCGTCGAGCCGGCCGTGCACGAGGTCGCCGGTGAAGACCAGGCGTCGTCGACCATCGAGCATCGCGTGTTCGTCATCGAGAATCGCGAGAAGCGCGACATGGTCGCCCAGCTCGCGAACCGCGAGGGCAAGACCCTCGTCTTCTCGCGCACCCGCGCGTTCGCCGAAGACCTCGCCGGGCACCTCGAGGACTACGGGATCCGTGCCGTTGCCCTGCACGGCGATCTCAACCAGTCGCGTCGCACGCGCAACCTGCAGCAGCTGACCTCGGGTCGGGTCAACGTGCTGGTGGCGACGGATGTGGCGGCCCGCGGCATCCACGTCGACGACATCGACCTCGTGATCCAGGCCGACGCGCCCGATGAGTACAAGACCTACCTGCACCGTTCCGGTCGTACCGGTCGTGCCGGAAAGGCGGGTCGTGTGGTCACGCTCATTCCGGGCAACCGCCAGCGTCGGATGACGGAGCTGCTCGGTCGTGCCGAGATCGATGTCGACTTCGAGCGCGTCGCGCTCGGTGACGACCCGTTCGCTGCGGCGTCCGGGACCGAGGTCGAGACCGAGCTCGCCGACTGATTCGAGCGATGACCATGAGGGCGGCCCGCATCACCTGATGCGGGCCGCTTCGTCGTCGGGGATGCCCCGACGCGAGCGTTCGCTCAGGCGCCCTTGCGCTTCAGGAACACGTTCTCCTGGGCCTTTTCGCGCTTGGCGGCGCGCTTGTCCTTCAGTGTGGACTGGGGTGCCTTCTTCGCGCCATCGCTGCGCGCTGACTTATTCGCCATTCCCGCTCCGATCATCTGCGTCATGCCGGCTGTCGGCATGAACCAATGACCATAGCCCACTTCCTTCAGGAAGTCATTTCCCTGCTGACCGGGAAATTTTCTGGCAAACGGGCTATTCTGGAGGGTCACGTGAAAGAAAGGGCGCGACTATGGAGAAGTTCCTCCGACAGCTGCGGTCACTCGATGCGAGCGACTTCGCGCAGCTCGCAAGGGCGCACGATGCGACACGGCGGCACCGCCGCGAGCCGGCATATCGCACCGCGCGCGAGAAGCTCACCCGTCTCGACGACGGCGGAGCCGTCGGCATCATGATCCGGGAGGCCGTGATTGAGGCGATCCGGGCGAGCGGCTACGACGGCGAGCAGCTCCCGGCCATCACAGTGTCGTGGTGGACGGGTCTCGCGTTCGCGTTCCGAGCCGATCTGAGCGACGACGAGTTCGCGGCGCTCACGTCGGTGTGGCACTCGGTGATCCCCGCGGCGGCCCGGCGGGCATCCGACGAGCGGATGGCGAGCGCGGGCTGACCGGCTGCCGGCGGCGACGCCGGATCGCGAAGCACCGGATGCCCCGGCCGAGTGGCGGTCGGGGCATCCGTTTGCCATAATTACTACCTGAACGGTCGGTCAGGAATTCTGCCCTGCATGCCGACCCGGTGCCTACGCTGGGCGAGTACGTTCCAACACGACAACGCGGTCAGGAGTGAGACATGGCAGAGGCCTACCTCATCGGTGGAGTGCGCACGCCGGTCGGCCGCTACGGTGGCGCCCTTGCGGGCGTACGGCCCGATGATCTGGCCGCCCTCGTCGTCGGTGAGCTGGTTCGGCGAACCGGCCTCGACGTGGCGGGCGAACTCGGGGCCATCGACGAGGTCATCCTCGGCGCCGCCAACCAGGCCGGTGAAGACAACCGCAACGTGGCCAGGATGTCGGTGCTGCTCGCCGGGCTTCCCGATGAAGTGCCCGGCATCACGGTGAACCGGCTCTGCGCGTCGGGGATGTCGGCGATCATCATGGCGTCGCAGGCGATCCGGGCGGGCGACGCCGACCTCATCATCGCGGGCGGAGTCGAATCGATGACGCGGGCACCGTGGGTGCAGGCGAAGCCCGAGAAGGCCTGGGCTCGGCCCGGCGCAACGCACGACACGTCGATCGGCTGGCGGTTCCCGAACCCCAAGCTGCTCGCGCGCGACAAGGCGACCTTCGCCATGCCCGAGACCGCCGAGGAGGTCGCTCGGGTCGACGGCATCACCCGAGATGAGGCCGACGCGTTCGCCCTGCAGTCGCAGCAGCGCGCGGCCGCGGCGATCCAGGCCGGACGCTTCGAAGCCGAGATCGTCGGGGTGACGACGCACCGCGGCGAGGTGCTCGTCGACGAGGGGCCGCGCCCCGAGACGACGCTCGAGGTGCTCGCCGGCCTGCGCCCCGTCGTCGCAGGCGGCTCGGTCGTGACGGCCGGCAACTCGAGCGCGCTGAATGACGGGGCATCCGCGATCCTCGTGGCGAGCGGTGAAGCGGTCGAGCGCTACGGACTCACGCCGAGGGCCCGCATCGTGACGGGCACTTCGGCCGGCGTGGCGCCCGAGATCATGGGCCTCGGGCCGGTGCCCGCCACCGAGAAGGCGCTCGAACGCGCCGGCCTCGACCTCGACGAGATCGGGTCGGTCGAGCTCAACGAGGCGTTCGCCACGCAATCGATCGCCTCGATCAGGCGGCTCGGCCTGGACGAGTCGCGGGTCAATGTCGACGGCGGGGCGATCGCGCTGGGGCATCCGCTCGGCTCCTCGGGCTCGCGGCTCGTCGTGACACTGCTCGGTCGCATGGAGCGCGAGGACTCGCGCTACGGCCTGGCGACGATGTGCGTGGGGGTCGGCCAGGGCACGGCCCTGATCGTGGAGCGGGTGTGATGGGTGCGGTGGCGGATGCCGCGAGCTCTCCATTGCTCGTCGAGCGGCGCGACGACCGGGTGATCGCGACCCTCAACCGTCCCGAGGTACGCAACGCGATCGACCAGGCGACGATCGACGCCCTGCACGTGCTCTGCGCGGAGCTCGAGGCGATCCCGCGCATCTTGATTCTCGCAGGTGCCGGCGGCGTCTTCGCCTCGGGCGCTGACATCGCCCAGCTCCGCGAACGCGGCGCGGATGACGCGCGCGCCGGTATCAATGCGAACGCCTTCGTGCGGGTGGCCGAGCTGCCGATGCCCGTCATCGCGGCCCTGGACGGCTACGCCCTCGGCGGTGGCGCGGAACTCGCCTACGCGGCCGACATCCGCATCGCCACGCCTGCACTCAAGATCGGCAACCCCGAGACCGGCCTCGGCATCATCGCCGCCGCCGGAGCCACCTGGCGGCTGCCGCACATCGTCGGCGACGCCCGCGCCGCCGAGCTGTTGCTGACCGGTCGCATCCTCGACGCCGACGAGGCGCTTTCCTGGGGACTCGTATCGACCCTGCACGAGCCCGATGACCTGCTGCCCGCCGCGCACGCGCTCGCCGACCGCATCGCGGCCAACGACCCGCTCGCCACCCGGCACACCAAGACAGCGCTCGCCGCAGCCGCCGACGCGCATCCCGACATCGAGCTCGAGCTTCAGGCCGAGCTGTTCGAAAGCCCCGAGAAGCAC
>JALYWB010000019.1 GCA_030852935.1 Actinomycetota bacterium
GTCGCACAGCCCCCGAAGCGGCTCCTGCGCGACCGCATCCCCGTCGTGCACCAGCTCCGGCAGAGCGTCGGGCTCCAGCGAGGCATGCTCATCGCCGGCCTCGTGCTGACCGCCATCTTCGTCTTCATCGCCGTGTTCGCACCGATCATCTCGCCGTACGGGTTCGCCCAGCTGCGCGACGCCGACGGGCCGTTCGGCAGCCAGCAACCGCCGTCGGCCGAGCACCTGTTCGGCACGACCGTCGGCGGCTACGACGTGCTCTCGCGCGTGCTGTGGGGCGCGCAGACGGCGATCCTCGTGATCATCGTCGCCGTGATCCTCTCGATCTTCGCCGGCGTGTTCCTCGGTCTCGTCTCGGGGTACTTCGGCGGCTGGCTCGATCGGGTGCTCGTGGTCGTCTGCGACGCCATCTACGCGTTTCCGTCGCTGCTGCTCGCGATCGTCGTGTCGATCGTCATCTCTGGGGGGCGGTCGGACCTCTGGGGCGGCGTGCTCTCCGCGGCGATCGCGATCACGGTGGTGTTCATTCCGCAGTACTTCCGCGTGATCCGTGCCGAGACCGTCCGCATCAAGGCGGAGGCGTTCGTCGAATCGGCGAAGGTCCTGGGCGCGTCCAACGGACGCATCATGTTCCGGCACGTCCTGCGGAATGCGACCCGCACGCTGCCGCTCATCTTCACCCTGAACGCCTCCGAGGCGATCCTCACGCTCGCCGGGCTCGGCTTCATCGGCTTCGGCATCGAGCCGACCGCGGCGGCCGAGTGGGGGTACGACCTGCAGAAGGCGCTGTCGGATGTCTCGAGCGGCATCTGGTGGACGGCGCTGTACCCCGGCCTCGCGATCGTGCTCGTCGTGCTCGGCATCACCCTCGTCGGCGAGAGCCTGAACGACCTCGCTGATCCGCGCCTGCGCGGCCGTCGTCGCGTGGCGCAATCCGCGGGCGAAGTGGCCGAGACCTCCGTCGTTCCCGGCGGAACCTTGACGGCCGGGCCGGGTGGCCTCGCCGGCCTGGAAGACGGCGAGACGTTCGACGAACATGGAATCGAGGTCACGCGATGAGCCAGGATCAGGGTCGCCCGATGAACACGGTCGTCGACATCACGAACCTCGCCGTCTCGTTCTCGACCGACGCCGGCGCCGTGAAGGCCGTCGACGGCGTCTCCCTCTCGGTCGAACGTGGTGAGGTGCTCGCGATCGTCGGCGAGTCGGGCAGCGGTAAGACCGTCACGGCCAAGACGATCCTCGGGCTCCTTCCCGAGACAGCCACGGCGAGCGGCGCCGTCATCCTCACGAACAAGGCGGGCACCGACGAGAGTGACGTCGTGACGCTCTCGAAGAAGCAGTTGCGGGCGGTTCGGGGCACGGATGTCGCGATGGTGTTCCAGGAGCCCTCGACCGCGCTGAACCCCGTCTACACCGTCGGCTGGCAGATCATCGAAGGTCTCCGGGCCCATTCCGCAATGTCGAAGAAGGAGGCGCGGGTCAAGGCGATCGAGATCCTCGGTCGCGTCGGCATCCCCGATCCAGAGACGCGCATCGACCACTACCCGCACCAGTTCTCTGGTGGACAGAAGCAACGGGTGGTCATCGCGATGGCGCTCGTGCTCGATCCCGGCCTCATCGTCGCCGACGAGCCGACCACCGCGCTCGACGTGACCGTGCAGGCCGAGATCCTCGACCTGCTGCGACGCTGCCGCGACGAGTTCGGCATGGGCATCGTGCTCATCACGCACAACATGGGCGTGGTCGCTGATCTCGCCGATCGGGTTGCCGTGATGTACCAGGGCAAGGTCGTCGAGGAAGCGGATGCCGCGACGCTGTTCGCTGCTCCGCAGGACGAGTACACGAAGTCGCTGCTCGCCGCGGTGCCCTACGTCGGACACGGCGTCGCGCGAGCCGCCGAGCGTGCCGCGGCACGTCCGTCGAACTGGCTCGACCAGCCGGCGGTCGTCGAGGCCCGTGGCCTCGTGATCGAATACCCGGGGCGGTTCGGGCGCCCGGGTTTCCGGGCCGTCGACGGCGTCGACTTCGTGATCCGTCCGGGTGAGGTGCTCGGCCTCGTCGGCGAATCGGGCTCGGGCAAGACGACGATCGGACGTGCCATCGCCGGACTCACCAAGGTGAGCGGCGGATCGCTCCGCGTGCTCGACAAGGAGATGTACGGCATCCGTGAACGGGACTTCCGACCGGTACGCAGCCGGCTCGGATTCGTGTTCCAAGATCCCGCATCCAGCTTCAACCCGCTGCTCACGATCGCCGAGTGCGTCGCTGAACCGCTGGTCATCCACGGCAGGGCGGCAACCCCACGCGATGCTCGCAGCAAGGTCGACGAGTTGCTCGAGGCGGTGCAATTGCCGCGCGCCTACGGCGACCGTTACCCGCATGAGCTCAGTGGCGGACAGCGCCAACGGGCGAGCCTCGCGCGGGCGCTCGCCCTCGAACCCGAACTGCTCATCGCCGACGAGCCCACCTCGGCGCTCGACGTGTCGGTGCAGGCACGGGTGCTCGAGCTCTTCCGTGAGCTTCAACGGGAGTTCGGCTTCGCATCGCTCTTCATCAGCCACGACCTCGCCGTCGTCGACCTGCTCGCCGACCGCATCGCCGTGCTCTACCGCGGCGAACTCGTCGAGGAGGGCACCGGGGCCGAGGTGCTGGGCGCTCCCGAAGACGTGTACACCCAGCGACTGCTCGCCTCGCTTCCGGTTCCCGACCCCGTCGCCCAGGCGGAGCGCAGGGCCGAACTGCGGCGTCTTCGGGAGGCAGGCTGATGCGTGGCGCCGCGCACGGGTTCCCGATCGTGCTGAGCGATCTCACGCTCGAGTACCCGCCGCACGGCGCCAGCCCGGCGCACGTCGCGCTGCATGGCCTCACGCTCACGATCGCTCCCGGCGAGGTGCTCGGGCTGCTCGGCAGTGCCGGCAGTGGAAAGAGCACGCTCGCGCGGGTGCTCGCGGGAGTGGCGTTCGACCCTCGACATTCGGATGTCGCGCCGGTCATCACCGGGGGTGAGGCGACCGTGCTCGGCCACCGACTGCGCGGCCTGGCCCGACGCAAGGTTCCCGAGTACCAGTTCCACGTCGGCTACCTGCCCCAGGACGCGGCGGCGAAGCTTCCCGCCGACCGCACCGTCTCGGAGATCGTGGGCGAACCGATCCTCGAGCGCGACCGCCGTTACAACCGCAAGGCACTCGAGACGCGCGTCGCCACCATGATCGACGGCGTGCGGCTCTCGCTCAGCATGCTCGAGAAATACCCGTACGAGCTGAGTGGCGGTCAACGTCAGCGAGTCGCCCTCGCACGGGCACTGGTGCTCGGCCCATCGGTGCTCATCGCCGATGAACCCACCGCGGGAATCGACCTCACCGTGCGTGACGTGGTGGCCCAGCTCATTCTCGAGTTGCGCGAACAGCACACATTCTCGGCCCTCATCATCAGCCACGACCTTCCGGTGCTCCGCCGCACGGCCGACCGCATCGCGGTGCTCGATCGCGGAGAACTGGCCGCCCTCGGCACCATCGACGAGGTGTTCGACGATCCGCGGCATCCGTACGTCATGGCACTTGCGGGTGCGCTCGACGACGGCCACGCCGTGATCGACGAACTGGACGGCCCGACCGCATGATCGCGGTGCTCCCCGAGCACGATGAGTCGGTCGCCACGGCCATCCGAGACGGTGGCGGCACCGTCGGAGCGCTGGGGGCGTCCACGAAGGGCATCGTGTGGACCGCGGCATCCCGAGCCGATGACCTGGCCGCCGTCTTGGAAGAGCATCCCGACGTCGCCTGGGTGCAACTGCCGTGGGCGGGTGTCGACGCATTCGCCTCGCTGTTCGAACGATTCCGCGATGACGGTCGGGTCTGGACCAGCGCGAAGGGCGCCTACGCACGCCCCGTCGCCGAGCACGCATTGATGCTGGCACTGGCCCTGCTCCGTGAGCTGCCGAGGCGAGTCGCAGCAGGTCGGTGGGAAGCCGACGAGCGCGGCCGCAGCCTGTACGACGCCGAGGTCGCGATCATCGGAGCCGGGGGCATTGCGGTCGAGTTGCTTCGGCTCCTCGAGCCGTTCGGAGTGCGGGCGACGATCGTGCGGCGCCGCGACATCCCGGTCGCCGGCGCGGCACGTACGACGACTCGAGCGGCCCTCGGTGAGGCGCTCGACTCGGCACAGGTCGTCTTCATCGCCGCCGCGCTCACCGGTGAATCCCGCAGGCTGGTCGGTGACGCGGAACTCCGGCGGATGCCTCGTGAAGCGGTGATGGTGAACGTGGCGCGCGGTGGCCTCGTCGACACCGATGCGCTCGTCTCCGCGCTGCAGGAGGGTCGCCTCGGTGGCGCGGGACTGGATGTGACCGAACCCGAGCCGTTGCCGGAGGGGCATCCGCTGTGGTCGGCGCCGAACTGCGTCATCACGCCACACGTGGCAGACACGGAGGCGATGACGGTGCCGCTGTTCGCCGAACGGGTGCGCAGGAACACGATGGCGTTCCGTGGGGACGGCGCGTTCGAGGGCCGAATCGATCTCACGGCGGGGTACTGACGACGACCCGATTGCGAACCCGCCTCGGATTGGGAGTCCGCGACTAGCTTTGCTAGAGTATCTCTGCTGAACAAGCGATCCTCCATAGCTCAATTGGCAGAGCAATCGGCTGTTAACCGATAGGTTCTTGGTTCGAGTCCAAGTGGGGGAGCAGAGTGGCCGTCCGGAAGCACCGGGCGGCCTTCGTCGATTCGGGAGGGCCTCGTGGCGGAGCAGTCGACGCCTCCCGGGCTGGACCTGCGGCGCGCCGCGATCCGCGACAGCCTCGCTGTGGGCATCGCGACCGCGGCGTACGGCATCTCGTTCGGGGCGCTCGCGGTCGCAGCGGGGCTGGACATCTGGCAGACCTGCTTCCTCAGCCTGGTGATGTTCACTGGCGGATCGCAGTTCGCCCTCATCGGCGTACTCGCGACCGGCGGCGTGGCGGCGGGCGGCTCCGCGATCGCCACCGCAGCACTCCTCGGCATCCGGAACGTCATCTACGGTATGCGCATGAAGCCGGTGGTCGACACCGGGGGGCCGCTCCGCCGCGTCGCTGCCGCATGGGTCACGATCGACGAGTCGACGGCGGTCGCGCTCGCGCAGTCCGAAGATCGCGCCGCGCGCACGGGCTTCTGGGTCACCGGCGTCGTGATCTTCATCGGCTGGAACCTGACGACCCTCGCGGGCGCCCTCATCGGAGATGCGCTCGGCGACACCCGGGCGTGGGGGCTGGATGCCGCTGCCGCCGCCGCGTTCCTCGGTCTGCTCTGGCCACGCCTCAAGCGGTTCCAGGCGGGTGCGGTCGCGGTCGGCGCGGCCCTCGTCGCCACCATCACCACTCCGGTACTGATGCCGGGGCTTCCCGTGCTCGTCGCCGCGGTCGTCGCATTCGTGGTCGGCTGGTTCGACCTCTTCTCGAGGAGGCGCGCGGAATGACCACGTGGCACATCATCCTGATCGCCTCGGCGGCGACGCTGGCGTTGAAGCTCGGCGGCTACCTCGTGCCCGCCGGGCTGCTCGAGCGAGAGCGGCCCGCCCGCATCGCAGACCTGCTCACCGTGGCGCTCCTTTCGGCGCTCATCGCAGTCCAGACCCTCGGCGCGGGTCAGGCCGTCGTCGTCGACGCTCGGGTTCCCGCCGTCGTCGTGGCGGCGGCCCTCTTCGCCCTCAGGGTGCCGTTCATCGTGGTCGTCGCGGTCGCCGCCCTGGTTGCGGCGGGCATCCGCGCCCTCGTCTGAGCGATGGGTGCGATGCGGCATCCGGATGCCGCTGCCGCTCAATCCTCGAGGTGGTCGACCCCCGGCAGCCACGACGCACCGGGCGTGCCCCACCCGAGCTTCTTCGTGATCTTCGCGACCATGCGTTGATCGCGCTCCCCGAGACGGTCGGTGTAGAGCGTGCCGTCGAGATGGTCGTACTCGTGCTGGAAGATGCGCGCGAGCCAGCCCTCTGCCGCGATCTCGAACGACTCACCGTCGAGGTCGGTCGCGCGGAGGATGGCACGCTCGGCCCGCCGCAGGCCGAACCGCTCACCGGGAAACGAGAGACATCCCTCGGACTCGTCGTCGGGGTCGGGAGCTCCGGCGGGTGGTGGCGAGATCCACAGCTCGGGATCGATGGCCGCCCCGCGCCACCGCGTACCCGCTTCGTCGACCCATCCATACGTGAAGAGCCGGAGCGGCACCCCGACCTGGGGTGCGGCGAGCCCGACGCCCGGCGCGGCATCCATCGTCTCGAACATGTCGCGGACCAGGGTGCGCACGTCGTCATCGATGCGTTCGACCGGCGTCGCGGGGGAGTGGAGCACAGGATCTCCGGAGATGCGAATGGGGAGCACGGCCATTCGCCAAGGATATCGGCGCGAAACCGGTAGTGTCGTTGCGTGGAACCGGACCTGAGCGACCTCTCGGAGCAGATCGCACTCGACCCCACCCAGTTCATCGGAATCCCGCTCGCCCTCGTCGGTGCGGTGTTCCTCTCACTCGGCGCGCAGTTCCAGCACCGCGGCGTGGTGAAGGTCGAGTCACGCACGGTCGACTCGCTCGGCAAGGGCCTGAATGCCGGGCAGCTCGCCCTCCTCCTCGCGCGTCCGTCATGGGTGATCGGCACGGTGATGCTCGGGCTCGCCATCGCGTTCCAGCTCTCGAGCCTGTACTTCGCTCCGATCATCGTCGTGCAGCCGCTCGGCGCGATCGCGCTGGTGATCACCTCGATCCTGAACTCGCGGCTCAACCACGTCAAGCTGCATCACAAGTCGATCACTGCGATCGTCATGTGCGTCGGCGGCGTCTTCCTGTTCGTCGGCGTCGCGGCATTCACGGCCGTCGATCGGCCCGTGACCGACCAGCACCTGATCACGATCCTGATCGTTCTGGCGGTCGTGCTGGCGCTCGCCGGCGCCGCGTTCGTGATGTTCCGTGATCGCATCAGGGCGATCTTCTACGTCATCATGGCGGGCATCCTGTACGGGTTCGTGGCGACCCTTGCGAAGGTCGTGCTCGGGCGGCTCGAGCAGGGCGAGTTCGAATGGCTCACGCTTCTCTGCCTGCTCGGCCTCCTACTGGCCACTGGTCTCGGCGCGTACTTCGTGCAGAACGCATACGCGACCGGCCCGCCCGATCTCGTGATCGCCGGTCTCACGGTGGTGGATCCCATGGTCGCGGTCGTCATCGGAATCGTCGTGCTCGGCGAGGCATCCCAGGCCCCGTTCTGGGCGAACATCGTCTTCGTCATCGCGGGCGTGATCGCCGTCTGGGGCGTGTTCATGCTCGCGCGGAACCACCCGCAGACCCGCCTTTGAGGCGCTTCCTGAACCGCTTCTGTGCCGCTTCAGCGACATGCGAATCGACGATCGCGAAGGGCGCATTGCGTAGACTATGGTCGGATGCAGTCCGCGGGCCGACCCTTGCGCCGCGCACTCGACGGACCGATCGGTCCCCATCCGACGAACTGTGAGGAACAACACCACGTGTCTGACACACCCGGTGCGTCCACCCCTGCCGACCCCGACGCTGCGGAGAGCGAACACCCGCTCAGGATCCTGATCGGGGCCGATACCTTCGCACCCGACGTGAACGGTGCGGCACGCTTCGCCGAGCGCCTCGCGGCCGGTCTCGTCGAACGTGGCCACGACGTGCACATCGTGGCGCCCGCCGCCAGTCGCAAGCACGGCACGTGGAAAGAGGTGCACGAGGGTCAGGAACTCACGGCGCACCGTCTCTACAGCTGGCGTTGGTTCCCGCACGACTGGCTGCGCTTCGCACTGCCGTGGCGCATCAAGCAGAACAGCGCCCGCATCATCGATGCGGTGAAGCCCGACGTGGTGCACTTCCAATCGCACATCGTCGTCGGGCGTGGCCTGTCGCTCGAGGCGGCCAAGCGCGGCATCCGCATCATCGGCACCAATCACTTCATGCCCGAGAACATGCTCGAGTTCACGCTCGTGCCCAAGGCGTGGCAGGAGTGGGCGGTCGGCCTCGCCTGGAAGGCGGCGCGCCGCACCTTCGGGCGTGCAGAGGCCGTGACGACGCCGACGCGCAGGGCTGCCCAGTTCCTCGAGACGCATACCGGGCTCACGGGCGTGCATGCGATCTCGTGCGGCATCGACGCCCACAAGTATTCACCCTCGTGGGAGCCGCGCACCGAGAACCGCATCCTCTTCGTCGGGCGAGTCACAGGAGAGAAGCAGATCGACGTGCTCCTGCGTGCGCTCACGCTGCTGCCTGACGAACTCGGCGCGAAGGTCGAGATCGTCGGCGGTGGCGACCAGAAGCGCAACCTCGAACACCTCGCCGCCGAGCTCGGCGTCGCCGATCGTGTCACCTTCACCGGCTACGTGACCGACGATCAGTTGCGCGACGCCTACCACCGGGCGTCGGTGCTGGCCATGCCGTCGATCGCGGAGCTGCAGAGCATCGTGACGATGGAGGCCATGGCGTCAGCTCTGCCCGTGGTCGCGGCGAACGCGATGGCCCTGCCACATCTGGTGCACGACGGCGAGAACGGGTATCTCTTCACGCCCAGCGATCCCGAAGACCTCGCCGCGAAGCTTCGCGCCGTGCTCGAGGCGACGCCCGACGAATACCGCGCAATGAAGGAGGCGTCGATACGTCTCATCGCGGCCCACGACATCCAGCGCACGATCTCGACATTCGAGAGCCTGTATCGTGGAAAGCCGGTGACCGACCCGGTCACCGACGTCGCGTCGGCCGCACTCCCTGAGTGACCCCGCGCGAGGGGCGGTAGCTCAGCCGGTCAGAGCAGTGGACTCATAATCCATCGGTCACGGGTTCAAGTCCCGTCCGCCCTACCGTAATTCGACTTGATCAGGGTTTCTTGCCTCTAGTAGAGGGCAGGGACTTGATGTCGTCAACGTTTATCCAACGTTTATTCGTTCGCGCGCGCCGAAATGGGCGTGCTCCGGTCAGGGTGGTCGACCGTACTCGACCGAGTTGGGTTCGCCTCTAACACCTTCGTGTCATGAACAGCGAACGCCTCTCTGGGCTCGGCCTCGAGCCCGTGTTGACCACGAGCGAGCTCGCCGAGTACCTCGGCGTGCACGTACAGGCGATCTACGATCTGCGCACCGACGGCCGGGGGCCGGCGGGCATTCGAGTCGGTCGAGAGATCCGTTTCCGCATCTCCGATGTCTTGCGTTGGCTGGATGGGATGCATGA
>JALYWB010000021.1 GCA_030852935.1 Actinomycetota bacterium
GCCTCCCCATCGTTGCGGTAGGAGATGAGCAGCGTGTTCCAGCCGGCTTCGTGGGCCGGCTCGACGGCGCGCAGGCCCTCCGGCCGTTTCGCTCCGCGGCCATGCACCTGGATGATCCAGCGGTCGGACCCGCTCTCGGCGGGCACGAACCAGGCCGGCGCCGGTCCGAGCGGGGTTTCCACGATGGCGTTCTCGTACGGGTGTCCGAGCTCCCACGGTCCGAGGTGGTACCAGCCGTCCATGCGTCCTCTCGTCGCGCGATCGAACCGGCCGAAGTCCACGCTCTCGATGCGTCGGCGCACGACCTTCGGCCCATCGGCCACCACGTCGCCGAGCCGGGCATGACCCGACTCGTGCTCGAACCAGAAGCCGTAACGACCGCGCATCCGCGATTCCGCGGATGCCGCGAGCACGACCTCGCCCGCGGCGAGATCCACTGCGGCGATGCGGATATCCTCGACTCTGCTCGTGGGCGGCGTCACGACCTGTCTGGCGAATCTCACCGCGATGATCGCGGCTGCGGCGGTGACACCGCCTGCCAGCAGCCCGATCGCCGCCGCGGCGACTCCGAGGGTGTTGCGGCGTTGCATTCGTCGGCCCATCCGTACCCCTCCCTGCGAAGCGATGCCGTGTGCGACCCGGTGCGGCGTGCCGCCCGCGTCCGTCCCATCCGAGACTCTAGTCTGCACTCGTGCCCGACTCCGCGACGCATCGACCACCCGAGTTCGCGGCTGCACTCGACGCGTTGCGTGCGGCCACGCCGCGGGCCGAGCTGCGCATCTCGGAGATCCCGGCCCCCGGCTCGCTCGCTCCGTTCGCTGTGGCCCTCGCAGCCGACGTCGCTCCGAGCCGCCAGGGTGACGACTCCGATCTCGGCACCGGCCGCTTCGTGCTGCTGTACGACCCCGCCGAGCCAGAAGCCTGGGGCGGACGGTTCCGCGTCGTCTGCTTCGCCCAGGCGCCGCTCGAGACCGACATCGGTCTCGACCCGTTCCTGGCGGACGTCGCGTGGTCGTGGCTCGTGGACGCGCTCGATGCGCGCGGCGCGCGGTACATCGCCGCGTCGGGTACGGCGACCAAGATCCTCTCGACGGGATTCGGCGAACTCGCCCGTCAAGGCGACGGAGCCCAGATCGAGGTGCGCGCATCGTGGACGCCGCTCGACGCGGCGGTCGGGCCGCATGTGGAAGGCTGGGGCGAGTTGCTGTGCATGCTGGCAGGCCTGCCGCCCCGCTCAGAGGGGGTGTCCACCCTGCCCCGACGGAGGTTCGACCGTGGATGAGTTCCGGGTGATCGATACACCCGACGACTTCGCCGACTCCGTGCGTCGTCTCTCCGCGGGCGAGGGCCCGATCGCCGTCGATGCAGAGCGCGCGAGCGGTTTCCGGTACTCGCAACGCGCGTACCTCATCCAGCTCTACCGGCGGGGATCGGGCACCTTTCTCTTCGACCCGCCGCGGATCCCCGACTTCTCCGAGCTCCAGCAACTCATCCATGCCGAGGAGTGGGTCCTGCACGCTGCCAGTCAAGACCTCGCATGCCTGCGTGAGGTTGGCCTCGACCCGGAGCACATCTTCGACACCGAGCTCGCGGCACGCCTGCTCGGGATGCCGCGCGTGGGGCTCGCCTCGGTCGTCGAGGAACTGCTCGACATCAAGCTTGCGAAGGAGCATTCGGCATCCGACTGGTCGACAAGGCCGCTTCCGCAGTCATGGCTGCGCTACGCAGCCCTCGATGTCGAACTCCTGGTCGACGTGCGAGACGCGCTCGTCGAGCGCCTCGCGCACGACGGCAAGACCGAGATCGCGCGCCAAGAGTTCGACGCCGTGCTCCATCGCGAGCCCAAGCCGCCGTCGGCGGAACCGTGGCGGCGGCTCTCGGGCATCCATGGAGTGCGCGGGCAGCGGAATCTCGCGGTCGCGCGCGAGCTCTGGCTCGCGCGGGATGCGCGGGCGCGCGAACTCGATTCCGCGCCCGGGCGCCTGGTGCCCGACGCATCCATCCTCGTCGTCGCCAGGGCACTCCCGCAGTCGCGGCGGGCGCTCGCCGATCTCCGCGAGTTCACCGGGCGGGCGAGCCGATCGGAGATCGACCGATGGTGGGCGGCGGTGGAGCGCGGCCTCGCCACCGATGACCTGCCGGCGGTGCGGGTACCGACCGATTCGCCGCCACCGCCGCGGGCATGGGCGATGCGCAACCCCGAGGCCGATGCACGGCTTCGCCTCGCGAAAGCCGCGCTCACCGAGGTCGCCGAGCAGGTCGGAATGCCCGTCGAGAACCTGCTGACCCCCGATCATCTCCGCCGCCTCGCATGGACGCCGCCCCCGGTGCGCGACGCCGCCTCGATCGGTGCCGCGCTCACCGCGCTCGGCGCGCGACCCTGGCAGGTTGAGGCAACCGCACAGAGAATTGCAGAGGCCTTTGTCGAGGCATCACAAACGGTTCAGGATGCCGCAACCGGGGCTTCGTAGGTTCCGTCAAGCGATTCAATGGCTTCGGTCCGGCTTCGTAGGATCGAGGCATCCTGACCGAAACTAGGGAGCTGCAGCGTGGCTGAACGAGCTGAAGTCGTCTTCGTCGATGGGGTGCGTACCCCGTTCGGACGAGCCGGTGAAAAGGGCATGTACTGGAACACCCGGGCAGACGACCTCGTCGTCAAGGCGATCGTCGGAGTGCTCGAGCGCAACCCCAACGTCCCGAAGGAACGCATCGACGACGTGGCGATCGCCGCCACCACCCAGACCGGCGATCAGGGGCTGACGATCGGCCGCACGGCAGCGATCCTGGCCGGCCTGCCGAAGACCGTGCCGGGCTTCGCCATCGACCGCATGTGCGCCGGCGCCATGACGTCTGCGGCGATGATGGCGGGATCGATCGGCTACGGCATGTACGACCTCGCCATCGCCGGCGGCGTCGAGCACATGGGCCACCACCCGATGGGCTCAGGTGTCGACCCGAACCCGCGCTTCCTCAGCGAGAAGCTGGTCGGCGAAGACGCCCTCGTGATGGGTGCCACCGCCGAACGCATCCACGATCGCTTTCCACAGCTCACCAAGGAGCGCAGCGACCGGTACGCCCTCGCGAGCCAGCAGAAGACGGCGGCCGCCTACGAGGCCGGCAAGATCCAGCAAGATCTGGTGCCGGTCGCGATTCGTACCGAGGAGGGCTGGGGCCTCGCCACCCGCGACGAGGTCATGCGCCCCGAGACCACGCTCGAGGGCCTCGCGACGTTGAAGACCCCGTTCCGCCCGCACGGTCGGATCACGGCGGGCAACGCCTCTGGCCTGAACGACGGCGCGACGGCCGCCATCCTCGCCTCCGGCGCCGCCGCGAAGGAGCTCGGGCTCACCCCGAAGATGAAGCTCGTGAGCTTCGCCTTCGCCGGCGTCGACCCCGAGATCATGGGCATCGGCCCGATCCCTGCGACTGAGAAGGCCCTGCGCAAGGCGAACCTCACGATCGACGACATCGACCTGTTCGAGATGAACGAGGCGTTCGCGGTGCAGGTGCTCTCCTTCCTCGACCACTATGGGATCGCCGATGACGATCCGAGGGTGAACCCGTGGGGCGGCGCCATCGCGGTCGGACATCCGCTCGCGTCATCCGGAGTGCGGCTCATGAACCAGCTTGCGAGCCAGTTCGCCGAGCGCCCCGACGTGCGCTACGGCATCACGAGCATGTGCGTCGGCCTCGGCCAGGGCGGCACGATGATCTGGGAGAACCCGAACTTCGACAAGAAGGCAGCGAAGAAGGCACGCCGATGACCGACTACACGACGATCGACTTCGATTCACTCGCCTCGCTCTCCGACGACGAGGTCGTCACGCACTCGTACGTGCGCGACATCCCCCTGCCGTCTGGCCGCACGCTCGCGCTCGTCACGCTCGACAACGGGCGCGACCACACCAGGCCGAACACCCTCGGTGCCGCGTCGCTCCTGGAGTTCGCGGCGACACTCGACGCGCTGCGGGCTCGCGCTGCCGGCGGCGAGATCGACGCGGTCGCCGTTACGGGCAAGCCCTTCATCCTCGCCGCGGGTGCCGACCTGTCGAAGATCGCCGAGATCCCCGACCAGTCGACCGCGAAGAAGTTCGTCCAGCTCGGCCATCATGCTCTCGGGAAGCTCTCCGACCTCGGGGTGCCGTCGTTCGTGTTCTACAACGGCCTCGCCCTCGGCGGCGGCCTCGAGATCGGCCTGCACGCCGATTACCGGACTGTGGATGCCTCGGCACCGGCGCTCGCCCTGCCCGAGGTGTTCCTCGGTCTGATCCCCGGGTGGGGCGGCGCGACCATCCTGCCGAACCTGATCGGCATCGAGAACGCGCTGAAGGTCGTCATCGAGAACCCGCTCAAGCAGAACCGCACCCTCAAGGGCAAGGATGCGTTCGACCTCGGCATCGCCGATGCGATCTTCCCTTCGGTGAACTACCTCGAGGATTCGCTGAAGTGGGCAGACGGCGTGCTCGCCGGCAGCATCAAGGTCAAGCGGCCCAACGAGCCGGGCAAGCTGGAGAAGCTCGCGAAATGGGACATCGCGATCAAGATCGCACGCGACACGCTCGCCAAGCGCATCGGCACCGTGCCGCAGTCGCCCTACGCCGCGCTCGACCTGATGAAGGCCGCGAAGGGCGGCACCCGCGCCCAGGGCTTCGAGCGGGAGGACGACGTGCTGACCGGGCTCATCGGCGGTGATCAACTGCACGCCTCGGTGTATGCGTTCAACCTCGTGCAGAAGCGCACGAAGCGCCCAGCCGGCGCGCCCGACAAGGCGCTCGCGAAGCCCGTGACGAAGGTCGGCGTGCTCGGCGCCGGCTACATGGCGAGCCAGCTCGCGCTGCTCTTCGTGCGTCGACTCCGGGTGCCCGTCGTCATCACCGATATCGACCAGGCACGGGTCGACAAGGGCATCGCCCACATCGCAGGCGAGGTCGACGCGCTGCTCGGCAAGGGCCGCATCTCTCCCGACGAGGCGAACCGGCTCAAGGCGCTCGTCACGGGCACCGTCGACAAGGCCGATTTCGCCGATTGCGACTGGGTCATCGAGGCGGTCTTCGAAGAACTCGAGATCAAGCAGGACGTGTTCGCCGAGGTTGAGCAGTTCATCTCGCCCGAGGCCGTGCTCGCCACGAACACCTCGTCGCTCTCGGTCGAGCAGATCGGTGCCAAGCTCGAACACCCCCAGCGGCTCGTCGGCTTCCACTTCTTCACGCCCGTCGCCGTCATGCCGCTCATCGAGGTCGTGAGGACTTCGAGCACCGACGACGCGACGCTCTCGACCGCCATGGTCACCGCCAAGAACCTCAAGAAGAACGCGGTCATCACCGCCGACACCCCCGGGTTCGTCGTGAATCGCGTGCTCGCGAAGCTCCTCGGCGAGGCGATGTACGCCGTCGACAACGGCACGTCGTTCGAGGTCGTCGACAGGGCGATCGCGCCGCTCGGGCTGCCGATGCCGCCGTCGCAGCTGCTCGATCTCGTGGGCCTGAAGGTGGGGGCACACGTGCTCGACACCCATCACGCCGCGTTCCCCGACCGGTTCTACCGCAGCGAGAACCTGCACAGGCTGGCCGACCATGGCACCCTGCTCGAGAAGGATGACAAGGGCGGAATCAAGGGGTTCGACAAGGGTGCCCTCAAGATCGTGTCAGGCGGCACGAATCCGCTCAGCGCCGACGAGATCCTCACCCGGCTGCAAGACGGCCTGGCGGATGAAGTGCACCGAATGCTCGAGGACGGCGTCGTGGCGGCGCCCGAAGACATCGATCTCTGCATGATCCTCGGCGCCGGCTTCCCGTTCCAGATGGGCGGCGTCACGCCGTACCTCGACCGGGTCGGCGCCTCCGAGCGGGTCTTCGGCGATACGTTCCACCACCCGCCGATCAGGGGCGTGGGCGCGTGACCTCCGGTCGGGACTGATCGCGAGCTCGGATCCTGTCGGCGGTCCGAAGGACACGGGGAATCAAGAGGCGGTGCACCGCGGAGAGCGGGGGCCACACGACTGAGCCGAAGCGCCGTTCGTAACGCACGAAGGTGGCCAACGACACTCGGCCGTCGGATGTCCTCACCACGAGCTCGGCACTCATGAACCAGGAGCCGGTCTCGAGCCGGATCACGCGATCGCCCCGCTCAGCGATACGCCAGCCGGCCACCGTACGCGGTGACCGGCTTCGGCTGAGCCGGAGACCGAGCAGTCCTCGCCAGATGAATCTCTGAATGGGGCTCGGAGTGTCGCCGAACATCGCCCTGGCCCACTGCTCAGGCGACCCGACGGCGTCGGTCGGCACCGTGAACGCGTCGGCGTAGTCGGCGTCGGGCAAGGAGCTTGCGGCCCGATCGGGATCGGGAATCGCCGAAAGTCCCACGACACCGTGCACGCTGCCGTGCGTGCGTTGTCGCTGTTGCAGGGAACCGTCTGCTGATTTCATGTCTGCACCTTCTCTCCTGGCGTTGTACGTAGGTGTATAACAGGACACTACTCGCATTGTACGATTGCGTATAACCTGATGGAACGGTGAGGTGAGAACAGTGGGCGCACTTCGCACGCCGCGCGAGGACTGGATCGAGGAAGGCTTGCGCGCGCTGGCTCGCGGTGGCGTGGATGCAGTGCGAATCGAGGCACTGGCCAAGAGTCTCGGCGTCACCAAGGGCGGTTTCTACGGGTACTTCGCCGACCGCGACGCACTGCTCGACGCGATGCTCGAGACCTGGGAACGGGAAAGCACCGACGAGGTACTCGATCTCCTCGACCACGAGGGCGGTGACCCGAAGGCCAAGATCCGGCGCGCAGGCATGCTCACGTTCTCGAACGACCGCCTGCTCCCGATCGACCTTGCATTGCGCGACTGGGCACGCCGCGACGACGGAGTCGCCGAACGCCTGCGACGGGTGGACAACCGGCGGATGTCGCTGCTTCGGCAGATGATCGGCACCTTCTGCGCCGATCCAGACGAGGTCGAGGCCCGGAGCCTCCTCGCCTTCTGCCTGGCCATCGGCGAGCACTTCCTCGCGGCCGATCACGAGGGACGATCGAGATCGCAGGTGCTCTCCCGCGCGGCAGACATCCTGCTCGACCGACCCCGTGAAGCCATCACCTGAACGAAGGCCGGCGAACGGGGCGGCAACCGCTCGGTGATCCGCTCAGATGATCGAGTTCGACGCGGTGTCCGCAGACACGCCACGGGCATGCGGGAGCTTCGAACCGAGCACCATCGCGGTCACGTCACGGGCGATGTGCTGCGGCGTGAGCCGCACGCGCTCCAGGATGTCACTCCGCGCGCCATGCTCGAGGAACTCGTCGGGCAGCCCGATCTCGGTGACGGCGGTGTCCACGTCGGCCGCCCGGAGGTCTTGGCGGATGCGTGTGCCGATGCCGCCGACCCGGACGCCGTCTTCCAGGCTGACCACGATGCGATGTCCGCGAGCCAGGCCGATGACGCTCGCGGGCACAGGGACGACCCATCGCGGGTCGACGACGGTCGCACCGATCCCCTGCGCCTCGAGGCGTTCGGCGACCTCGAGGCCGACGCCCGCCATCGGGCCGACCGTGACGAGCAGCACGTCCTTGCGATCGGACTCGACGAGCACGTCGACGCCGTCATGGGTACGACGAACGGCATCGTAGTCGACGCCCACCGTACCCTTCGGGAAGCGCAGCACGGTCGGGCCATCGTCGACCGCCACCGCCTCGCCCAACTCCTCGGCGAGACGCACGGAGTCACGGGGCGCCGCGATGCGGATGCCTGGCACCACCTGGAGGATCGCGAGGTCCCAGATGCCGTGATGGCTCGGCCCGTCGGGACCCGTGACCCCTGCCCGGTCGAGCACGAACGTCACGCCGGCCTTGTGCAGCGCGACATCCATCAGCACCTGGTCGAACGCGCGATTGATGAAGGTGGCGTACACGGCGACGACCGGATGCAAACCGCCGAACGCGAGTCCGGCGGCCGAGGTCGTCGCATGTTGCTCGGCGATGCCGACATCGAAGACACGAGTCGGGAATCGCTCCGCCATGCGGTGCAGCCCGGTGGGGCGCAGCATCGCCGCGGTGATGCCGACCAGCCGGTCGTCGTGCTCGGCGAGCCGTACGAGCTCATCGGCGAACACCCCCGTCCACGACGGGGCGGATGCGGTTTCGAGTGATTCGCCGGTCTCGGGGTCGATCTGACCCACCGCGTGGAACTGGT
>JALYWB010000038.1 GCA_030852935.1 Actinomycetota bacterium
CGAGCGGGGCGCCTGGTCCGGCACGCTCGTCGCGCTGTTCCAGCCGGCCGAGGAGTACGGCGGCGGCGCCGAGACGATGATCGCCGACGGGCTCTACGACCGCGTGCCGACGCCCGACATCGTGCTCGGCCAGCACGTCGCACCCTTCCCGGCCGGGTTCGCCGCCCTGCGCCCTGGCGTCGTCATGGCCGCGGCCGACTCGCTGACCATCCGCATTCACGGCGCCGGTGGCCACGGCTCCCGCCCGGAGACGACAGTCGATCCCGTGTATCTCGCCGCGTCGACGACGGTACGGCTGCAGGGCATCGTCGCCCGGGAACTGGCAGCGACGGATGCCGCGGTCGTCACGGTCGGCCAGCTCCACGCCGGCACGAAGAACAACATCATCCCCGCCGAGGCGACGTTGGGGCTCAGCGTCCGCACGTTGGATGCCACCGTGCGCGAGAAGGTGCTGGCGTCGATCGAGCGGATCACCACGGCTGAGGCCGCGGCATCCGGAACACCGAGGGAGCCCGAGTTCGAGTGCCAGGAGCGCTTCCCGCTGACCGTGAACGATGCAGCCGCGACCATGCGCACCACCGCAGCGCTCGAGGCGGCCCTCGGCGCCGAGCACGTGATCGACTCGGGCGTCGTCTCGGCGAGCGAGGACGTCGGCATACTCGCCACGGCAGCGGGAGTGCCGCTCGTCTACTGGTTCCTCGGCGGATCGGATCCGTCGCTCTTCGGCGACGCGCTCGTGACGGGTCGCATGCCAGATGACATCCCCTCGAACCACTCGCCGTACTTCGCACCGCTCATCGAGCCGACGCTTGGCGTCGGGGTGACGGCCCTCGTCGCGGCGGCACGGGAATGGCTCGGCTCGACGCCCACGATCAACCCGTAGATCACGCCGGGGCGCCGACCACCAGCCACGCCGAGCCACGCGCCCGCAGTGAGAGCGTGACCGCCCGAGCCGCGAGGAAGCCGATCGCAAACGCGGCGGTGAGCCACGCGAGCGCCGCGGCACTCGGCAGCCCCGCGGCATCCGCCCACCAGACCACGCCGAGGGCGAGCGGCACGAAGACCGCGAGGTTCACGAGTCCCGTCCACGCGAGGTAGCGCGCGTCGCCCGCGCCGATCAGCACGCCGTCGAGCACGAACACCAGCCCGCCGAGCGGCGCAGAGAGACCGAGCACCACGAGCGCGGGCGGCAGCAGCGCGGCCACCTCAGGCGACGAGGTGAAGAGCGCGGGCAGCACCCAGGCGGTCGCGATCACGAGGCCGCCGAGCACCGCGCCAGACGCGAGACCCCACTGCACGCATCGGCGAAGCACGGCGCGCACCTGCTCGAGGTCGCTCGCACCGAGCCCCCTGCCCACCAGGGCCTGTGCCGCGATGGCGAGCGCATCGAGCGCGAATCCGAGGGTGAAGTACAGCGTGATCGCCACCTGGTAGGCCGCGAGTTCGTCTGAGCCCAGCGCGGTCGCCGCCCAGGTCGCGAGCAGCAGCGCCGCCCGCAGGCTGAGGGTGCGCAGGAAGAGCCAGCCACCGGATGCGGCACCGCGCAGTACGCCCGCCTGGTGCGGCCACGCACTCGCTCCGGCCCGGCGAGCATGCCGCGCCACCACCACCAGGTACACGGCGACCATGCCCCATTGCGCGATGACCGTGCCGACCGCCGAGCCAGCGATGCCCCAGCCGAGCCCGTAGATGAAGATCGCGTTCAGCCCGATGTTCGCGGTGAACCCGATGCCCGCCACCCAGAGCGGCGTGCGGGTGTCCTGCAGGCCGCGCAACAGCCCGGTCGCCGCGAACACGATGAGCATCGCCGGCAGCCCCGCCATCGAGATCGAGAGATATGCGGATGCCGCGGCCGTAACCTCTGCCGATGCACCGAACACGCCGACGAGCCACGGCGTCGCCAGCCAGCCCGCGAGCCCGAGCGCGACGCCGAGCCCGAGTGCGAGCCAGAGCCCATCGACGCCGGATGCCACGGCGCCGCGTTCATCGCCGGCACCGAGTCGTCGCGCCACCGCGGGCGTCGTCGCGTAGGCGAGGAACACCATCAGCCCGATGATCGTCTGCAGCACCGCGCTCGCGAGGCCGAGTCCGGCAAGTGGCGTCGCGCCCAGGTGGCCGACCATCGCGGTGTCGGCGAGCAGGAACAGCGGCTCGGCCACGAGCGCGCCGAGCGCTGGCACGGCGAGGCGAAGGATGTCGCGGTCGACGGCTCGGCGTGAGGCG
Source organism: Actinomycetota bacterium (assembly GCA_030852935.1). GTDB lineage: Bacteria > Actinomycetota > Actinomycetes > Actinomycetales > Microbacteriaceae > Agromyces. The sequence continues at coordinate 2,224 of JALYWB010000038.1, forward strand.
GTCGTGGTGTCGGTCATGTCCGCATCGAGCCTACGCTCGGCCGCGGACAGCGCAGCCGACGGGGCGCCCGCATAGGCTGGGGTGATGACCGACGTCACCCTTTCCTCAGGCATCGCGAAGGACGAACTCGACGGCGCGGTGCGTCCGCAAGACGACCTGTTCCGCCACGTCAACGGCAAGTGGATCGAGCGCACCGAGATCCCGGCAGACAAGGCCAGGTACGGCTCGTTCCTGGTGCTGCACGAAGAGGCCGAGCGGGCGGTGCGCGAGATCATCGAAGAGGCGCAAGGCGCCGAGCCGGGCACCGAGGCCCGCAAGGTCGGCGACCTCTACGCGAGCTTCATGAACGAGCAGCGGGCGGAGCTCCTGGGCGCGACGCCGATCGCCGGACAGCTCGTGGAGGTGTCGCTGATCAACTCGGTGGAGTCCTTCCTCGAGACGCTCGGCCGGCTCGAGCGACAGGGTGTCTCGGGATTCCTGCAGCTGTACGTCGACAACGACCCGGGCGACCCCGAGCGCTACCTCGTCTTCGTCGAGCAGGGCGGCATCGGCCTGCCCGACGAGAGCTACTTCCGCGAAGAGCGCTTCGCCGAGGTGCGCAGCGCCTACAACTCGCACCTCGAGCGCATGTTCACCCTCGCCCAGCTCGACGATGCGGCTGAGCGCGCGGTGCGCGTCTTCGACCTCGAGACCGCGATCGCCGGCGCGCATTGGAGCAACGTCGACACGCGCGACAGCGAGAAGACGTACAACCTGTATGAGTGGGCGGATGCCGCGGCCGCGTTCGCTTCGCTCCCTGAGCCCATCGAAGGGAGCGCCGCTCCGGCAGGCTCAGCGAAATCGCTCACCATCTGGCGCGACGCGATGGGCGTACCCGACGGTGCCTTCGACGAACTCGTGCTGCGCGAGCCGAGCTTCGTGGAGGGGCTCGGTGCACTGCTGACCGAGGAGCGCCTGCCGGCCTGGCGGGACTGGCTGGCCTGGCAGGTCATCCGTTCGAGCGCGGCCTACCTCTCGAACGACTTCGTCGAGGCGAACTTCGACTTCTACGGCCGCACGCTCACGGGCACGCCGCAGATGCGCGAGCGCTGGAAGCGCGGCGTCTCGCTCGTCGAGGGCGCCATGGGCGAGGCGGTCGGTCGCATCTACGTCGAGCGGCACTTCCCGCCGGCGGCGAAGAAGGCGATGGACGACCTCGTGGCGAACCTCGTCGAGGCGTATCGGCAGTCGATCTCGTCGCTCGAGTGGATGGGCGACGACACCCGTGCGAAGGCCCTCGACAAGCTCGAGAAATTCACGCCGAAGATCGGCTTCCCCGTGAAGTGGCGTGACTACTCCGCACTCGAGGTCGACCCCGACGATCTCGTCGGCAACGTGCGCGCGACCGCCGAGTTCGAGTTCAACCGTGAGCTCGGCAAGATCGGCAAGCCCCTCGACCGCGACGAGTGGTTCATGACCCCGCAGACGATCAACGCCTACTACAACCCGGGGTTCAATGAGATCGTGTTCCCGGCGGCGATCCTGCAGTACCCCTTCTTCGATGCAGCTCGGGATGCCGCGGCCAACTACGGCGCCATCGGCGCCGTGATCGGGCACGAGATCGGGCACGGCTTCGACGACCAGGGCTCGAAGTACGACGGCGACGGCCGGCTCACCGACTGGTGGACCGAGGCCGATCGCGCAGCGTTCGAGGAACGCACGAAGGCGCTCATCTCGCAGTACGACGCGTTGCGCCCTGCCCAGCTCGACGGTGAAGAGCATGGCGACGACCACCACGTGAACGGTGCGCTCACGATCGGCGAGAACATCGGCGACCTCGGTGGGCTCGCCATCGCGTGGAAGGCGTACGTGCTCTCGCTCGATGGCTCGCTCCCTGAGCCCGGTTCGCTCCCTGAGCCCGGTTCGCTCCCTGAGCCTGTCGAAGGGAACGATGGCGCTTCGACGAGCTCAGCGAGCGGTGGGCCCGTGATCGACGGGATGACCGCGGCGCAGCGCTTCTTCCTGTCGTGGGCGCAGGCCTGGCAGATGAAGGGCCGCGATGAGGAGGTCATCCGGCTGCTCGCGATCGACCCGCACTCGCCGAACGAGTTCCGGTGCAACCAGATCGTGCGCAACATCGACGAGTTCTACTCGGCGTTCGGCGTGACCGATGGTGACGCGCTCTGGCTCGACCCGAGCGAACGCGTCACCATCTGGTAGGCCCGAGCGACCTCAGCTGCGAACCGAGATGTCGCCGACGCTCGTCGTGAACTCGTACTGGCGAGCTGCCGACGAATCGTTGTCGGCGTCGATGTCGACGTCACCGAGCGAGGTGTCGGCGGTCAGGGCGTAACGGCCCTGCGGCAGGTCGACGTGCACTTCGCCGGCCTCGGTCTCGACACGGATGCCGCTCGGCAGCGCATCGAGCGCGATGGTCACGTCACCCACCGCGGAACGAGCGGCGAGCTCGCCCTCGGTGCTGAAGCGCTCGAGGCCGATCTCGCCGGCTTCGGTGTGCACGATGAGCGAGTCGGCGGATCCGCCCAGGTCGATGTCGCCGACGTTGCTGCGAAGTGACACGTCGGCGAAGGCGCCGGTGGTGTCGATGTCGCCCACATCGGTGCTCACCTCGAGCGCCACGGGTGCACGCTCGAGCGCCGCGGGCAGCACGAGTTCGAGCTGCGGGCTGCGGTCGCCGAACCAGGGCCACCACGGCGGCATCCCGAGCTCTCGCACGTGTCGGAGGGAGACGTGCAGCGTGTCGCCGCGCACCTCGTGATCGAGTTCGAGGCGCTCGCGCGAATCGCCCTGTCGAAGGGTCAGTTCGCTTCGGGCGACATCGCGGTAGGCGATGTCGACGTCGGCCAGATCGCTGTCGAGCACGACCGAGTCGAAGGGTTCCTCGATCTCGAAGGTGCCGGATGCATCGGGGCGGGTGGCGGCGCGAACGACGCCCACGGCGAGCCAGACGATCATCGCCGTGACGACGACGCCCACGACGATGAGCGCGACGGTTCGGCCGGTGTGCGAGGGGCGAGAAGAGGTTTCGGTGGTGGACATGCACTCACGTTATGAAGGCCCACGAAACGCCGGGAGCCGGGGAGCCGCCCCATCCCGAGGGGGATAACCCCCGGCGCGCCGAGAGTGCGATCGCGCTGCCCTCGCCGGGTCTTACACTGGCTTAGTCCAGTCCGTCCTTCTCGAGCGCGCCGCGTCCGCGGTGGGGGAGCGCCGAGCCCCAGAGGAAGAGCGTGCAATCGCCGTGGTGACGCCGTCGCAGGGTTCGGAGCGGCGCGCGAGGCATGCGAGCATCAGACGCGGAAGGCATCGTACGGAAGAGCCGAACGAGAACTTCGCACGCGGCTTCAACGCCCTCGGTGAGCTCGCGCTCGCCGGTGTCCAGGTGTCGGCGCGTGCCACCGACCTCGCGACGGGCAAGGTGCTGTTCTCGGTCGACGACCACGTGGTGATGCCGACGGCGTCGATCGGCAAGGTGCTGCTGCTGGTGGAAGTCGCGTCGCGCCTGTCCGGTGCCAGCCCAGAGGGCTTCACGGTGCTCGACCGTGCGCCGCGCGACTCGGTCGGCGACTCGGGCATCTGGCAGCACCTGCAGTCGCCGTCGTTACCCCTGACCGACCTCGCCGCGCTCATCGGTGCGACAAGCGACAACCTCGCCACGAATGTGCTCATCCGCTACATCGGGCTCGAGGCGGTGCGTGCTCGCACCGAGGCGCTTGGGCTCACGCGCACCGCGCTGCTCGACCTCGTGCGCGATCACCGCGGTCCAGACGATGCGCCCCAGCTCTCGATCGGTTCGGCGAAGGAGCTGACCTGGCTCTTCGCCTCACTGGCCCGGGGCGAGATCGTGAGCCCAGAGGTGTCGCAGCGCGTCATCGGCTGGCTGTCGCTGAACTCCGACCTCTCGATGGTCGCGAGTGCGTTCGGGCTCGACCCGCTTGCGCACCGCGCACCCGACCACGGGGTGCTCCTCGTGAACAAGACGGGCACCGACGGCGGCGTGCGCAGCGAGGTCGGCGTGCTCCGCGGGCCGAGGGCGAGCGTCGCCTACGCGGTGTCGATGTACTACGCCGACACCATGCTCTCATCGCGCCTCGCCGTGCTCGACGGCATGCGCCAGGTCGGACTCGACCTGCTGGAGTACGCGCACTGAAGGTCTCGTCCAGATGGGGAGTGCTCCCCATATGGAGAACCCCTTCCATTTCCGATAGGCTCCGCGAGGGGGCCGGAAGCGGACTCCGTTGTCCATTTTCTCCGAACGAAGGACCATCAGTGGCCCCCTCAGCATCCCGTCTTCGCGTCGGCGCCCTTGTCGCCGCTGCGGCGCTCGCTCTCACCGGTCTCGCAGCGGCATCCCCCGCAGCGGCCGAAGAAGTGCCGGCTCCCGTCATCGAGCTCGACCAGACGACATTCCCCGCCGGCGATTGGGAGGGCGGCTTCACGGTCACCGGTTCGGGCTTCGACCCCAGCGTGCCGACCGCCTCCTTCAGCATCGGCTCACACGGCGAGAACGGCGGCGGCCAGATCTTCGGCGAGGAGGTTGCCGTTTCAGCTGACGGCACCATCGAGGCGCTCATCGTTCCCGATGTCGCGACCCAGGTGCCCGACGCCGACGGATGGCCCAAGTACACCGTCAGCGTGGGTCAGGAGATCGCCGAGGGTCAGCCCTGGCTGTTCTCGAACCGCATCGATCTCACGATCACCGAAGGCGCTTCGCTCACGGCGGTCGCCGAGGCGACGCCTGACGAGCTCGCTGCCGGCATCTCGGCACAGTTCGCGGGCTTCGAAGCTGACGAGACCATTTCGTTCCTTGCCACGCTCTCGCGGTGGAGCGAGGAAGACGGCATCCAGGTGATCGATGAGATCGAGGGCACCGTGACCGCGGATGCCGAGGGTGCCGGCACGTTGGCCGCTGCGCTCGCGGGTGCACAGGTCGACGACTTCGTGAACATCTCGGTGACCGGCGAGCAGAGCGCCCGTGTGGCCGAGGCGTGGATCCAGGTCGTCGCAGCTCCGGCTCCGGCACCTGAGCCCGTGCCGGCTGCCCCGGTGACCCCGGCCGAGACCGGCCCCAAGCTGGCTGAGACGGGTGTCGAGCTCGGCATCGGCGTCGCCGCGCTTGCGCTCCTGGTGCTCGGCTCCGGCGCGATCCTCGTGACGCGTCGCATGCGCGCGACCCAGCGCTGACCCGCACTCAGCGATTCGCGATTCGCGATTCGAAACGGGGGCGGTGCCACACGGCATCGCCCCCGTTTCGCATCTCCGGCGAGGGTTGCCGCAGCCCCGATACGCCACGCGCCGCTCAGCGCTGCTGCCGCGCGACGAGCATGCCGACGCCGTCGCGAACGGCCCGCCGGGTCTCCCGCGCGAGCAGGATGCGGAAGTGCCCCGCCACCGGGACGCGGATGTTCGTCGCTCCCGTGAGCACGCCGCCGCTCGGCACATGCGGATCGTAGGTGCCGAAGACCGAGACGATCCGGCCGTTGACGGATGCCGCGGCGCCGAGCTGCACGATCGTCTCGTCGTCGGGCAGGAACGCGCGAATACTGGGGTCGAGGAAGATCCGAGCCCGCGAAGAGCCGGCAAAGGGCGTGCACACCGTGACGATCCCGAGGAGCCCGAGGCCGGGCCCGCGCACGGATCCGGGCCTGCGCCCACTCTCGCCGCCCTCACCGCTCTCGTCGCCGAGCAGGAGATGCTTGGCGATGAGTCCGCCCTTGCTATGCGACACGATGACCCGCCCGGCGGACGGCGCCGGCACGCGGGCGAGCGCCCGAGCGAGTCGCTCGGACGTGTCGGCGACCGGTCGACGGTTCGGACCGAGCCCGCGCACGACCGTGATGCGATGGCCCGCCCGGCTGAGTTCGTCGGCGATGGATCGCAGGAACGACCAGTGCTCATAGACGCCGGGCAGGAGCACGACCGTGGGCAGACCGGGGTCGCCGTGGCGGTACCGCGCGGGCGGCCGCATGCGGAACGGCGTCGCGAGCTGCATCGCGAGCGCGGTCAGCTCGTCGAGGATCCACCACGCTGCGGCCGCGATCGGACGCAGCGCCGCGGCATCCGGCACCGGCTCCACCTTCTCGGGATCGGTCGCCATCGCGGGCGTCACCCGCCTGCCCACCGGCTCGCCGCGTGCGTGCAGGGCGATGATCCGAGCGACCTCCGCCCCCGCGGTGATCATCGTCTCGTGGCCACGGCCCGGAACCTCGACGACCCGGCCGTTCCGTGCCAGTGCCGCGGCCTGCTCGGCCCAGTAGCGCGGCACGACCCGGTCGTGCTCGGCCCGCACCACGAGGGTGTCGGCCGCGACGCGTTCGAGCGCGCGCTCGATGGCGTGCTCGACCATCGGACGCAGGTTCTCGGTGTACCAGCGCGGCCCCGCCTGCGCATACGAGACGAGCCCGATCGCCATGACCTTCGGATTCGTGAAGGTCACGTCCTGCAGGAACCTCAGGGTCTGGCGCGCGACCGTGCGTTCCAACGGGTTCACGGTCGGGCCGATGAGCACGAGCTTGGCCACGAGGTCGGGATGTCGGGCGGCGGTCTCCGCGATGACCTGCGCACCCGTCGAGTGCCCGACGAGCACGGTGTCCGAGAGGTCCTCGTCGCGCAACAGCTCGGCGAGGAGATCGCCCGACTCGACCATCGAGAGCGGATGCGCGGGCTTGGGTGCGTTGCCGAAACCCGGCATGTCGAGTGCGTACACCCGCCCCGACCGTGCCAGGTGGTCGGCGAGGCCGTTCCACGAGTCGTGGTCCATGCCCAGCCCGTGCACGAGCACATACACGGGCCCGTCGTCGACACCCGAACGATGCACGAGCACCACTCGATCACCGCTCCGGAACTCACGCGTGTCCGGCATGACCGCAGTCTATGCGGGCACCCTCAGTCGATGGCTCCGGATGCCGCGAGCCGCCGCAGCACCTCGACACCCGCAGGCGGGCAGCGGTGCGCGTCGGCCGTCGTCACCCAGTGCAGCGCGCCGACCTCTGCGGATGCGGCAGGCGCGGCATCCGTCTCGGCTCGGAACACCCGCATGCGCACGCGCCGGCCGTCGGGCTCGCCGTGCGCCTGCACCACCACCTCGAACAGCTCGTGGAGTTCGTCGGGCGCGAGTTCGAGGGCGACCTCCTCGAGTGCTTCGCGCGCCGCAGCCTCGGCGGGTGTCTCACCGTCGTCGATCTTGCCGCCCGGCATGTAGTAGACCTCGCGGTCGCGAGCGGTGACCATGAGCACTCGCCGGTCGCGCACGAGGGCGATCGCGGCGACGAGGAGATCGGGGAGCTGCGGCATCCGTTCCACCCTATGGGTGATGCCGTCGGCGGCTTCGTCATCCGCCGCCCGCGCGCCGTCCTGTCGTCGGCCGGCGTCGCCCCCGAGCAGACCCACCGGCGCTACGCTGGCTCGCAGTTGACCGCGAAGGAGCGAGCCGATGAGCGACGAGACCCGTGGATATGTGCGAGTCGTGCAGTCGGAGGTGTATCGCGCGGGCCTGAGCGGCACGAAGCCCGCCGTCCCGGTCGACTTCGGCGCACTGGAACGTGCCGCACGCAAGGCGATCTCGGCCGACGCCTTCGCCTACCTCGCGGGTGGCGCGGGCGCCGAGCGCACGATCGCCGCCAACCGGGCGGCGTTCGACCGTTGGGGCATCTGGCCCCGGGTGCTGCGCGACGTCGCCGAGCGCGATCTCTCGATCGAGCTCTTCGGTCGCCGGCGCCCGACACCGTTCGTGTTGTCACCGATCGGGGTGGCCGAACTGGCCCACCGGGACGCCGATGTCGCCGTGGGGCGGGCGGCGGCCGCGCTCGACGTGCCGTACGTGCTCTCGAACCAGGCCTCGCGTCCGATGGAGGACGTCGCGGCGGCGATGGCCCAGGGCTCCCGCTGGTTCCAGCTCTATTGGAGTGCGTCCGACGAACTGAACGCGTCGCTCGTGGGCCGGGCCGCGGCATCCGGATGCGAGGCCATCGTGGTGACGCTCGACACCCACCTGCTCGGATGGCGCGTGCGCGATCTCGATCTCGGCTTCCTGCCGTTCACCCGCGGGCAGGGCATCGCCCAGTACACGAGCGACCCGGTCTTCGCGGAGCTGGTACGAGCGCGCGCCGGCCACGGCCCGTCGGGCGCTCGCCCGAAGGTGACGCCCGCACTGCTGCGCTCGGCGTTGGCGATCGCCCGCTCGGGTGCCCGCACCCCGCTCGTCGACGGCGGCGTGCGCGACGCGTTGCGGTCGCCGTTGCCGCGTGCCGCGATCGAGACATTCCTCGACGTGTTCGCGAATCCGGCGCTGCGGTGGGACGATCTCGCACGCCTTCGCGAGTGGACTGACCTGCCGGTGCTGCTGAAGGGCGTCATGCATCCGGATGACGCGACGCGAGCGCTCGATCACGGAGCCGACGGCGTCGTGGTGTCGAATCACGGCGGTCGCCAGATCGACGGCGCCGTCGCGACGCTCGACGCGCTGCCTGCCGTCGCGGAGCGCGTCGGTGGACGCGTACCGATCATCCTCGACAGTGGCGTGCGTGGCGGGGCCGACGCCTTCAAGGCCCTCGCACTCGGGGCGGCCGCGGTCGGCATCGGCCGGCCGTACGCGTATGGGCTCGCGGTCGCCGGCGAGGACGGGGTGCGCGAGGTGGTGCGCAATCACATCGCCGAGCTCGACGTCACGATGGCGCTGGCCGGATGCCGCTCCGTGTCCGAGATCGGACCTGACGCGCTGCGATACGCGCCCTGAGCCGAGCTCCCCGAGCCTGGTTCCCTGAGCCTGTCGAAGGGACCACGTCGCTGTGCGAGTCGCGTTCCCTGAGCTAGTCGAAGGGACGGCCGGGGGCGCTCGCTTCGACAGGCTCAGCGACCGGCCGCCGCCGCCGCCGCCACGATCAGGGGTGATACTCGCTCGAGAAGACGTCGTTGAGCGTGACGGTCGTCAGCTCCCGCTCCGCGATGATCTCCTGCAGCTCGTCGAATACCGTCGTGACGGGCATGAAGTTCAGGTGGCCGATCACGATGTGCTGCGGCAGGAACCACTCGCGTGCGAAGTCGACGATCAGGGGTGCCGGGATCTCACCCGAGTCCGACAGCGAGCCGTACCAGA
>JALYWB010000040.1 GCA_030852935.1 Actinomycetota bacterium
CTGGACCGGCGACACCGCGAGCGCCGCCGAGTTCGAGTTCGCCGCGTTCGATATGCAGGCCTTCTTCACCAAGTGGCTGGGCGACCTGCGCACCAGCCAGCAGCCCGATGGATCGATCCCGGCGATCGCGCCCGACCTGCGCGCCGAGCGGATTCCCGCCGACCCGGTCTGGGGCGCGGCGCTGCAACGAGTCCTGGAGGGCCATTGGCTGCAGTACGGCGACCGCGAGACGGTGGTCAAGATGCTGCCCGTGCTTCGCCGATGGGTCGACTTCCAGCTCACGTGTGCAACTTCCGACGGCACGATCGGGCGTGCCCCGATCAGTTACGGCCACGACTGGCTGGCGCTCGAGCAGACACCACCCGAGCTGCACCATACGGCCGCCGTGCAGGACTCGCTGCGAGTGCTGGCCGACTTCGAGGATCTGATGGGGTCGACGGATGCCGCGGCCGAACGTCGATCGCAGGCCGAGGCCCTGCGGAGCGCGGCGCGTGCGAGCTTCGTCGATTCGGCGGATGGCCGCCTGTCGATCGGGAACGGCTCGCAAGGCTCCCTCGCCGTGGCGGTCGACAGCGGGTGGCTGACGGCCGACGAGACCGCCGTCGCCGTCGCCCGGCTCGAGGACGAGGTCCGCGCACGCGGCAACCGCGTCTCGTCGGGCTTCGCGACCACGCGTACGGTGGTGCGGGCACTGGCGAATCACGGTCGTTCGCAGGCGCTCTTCGACGCCCTCAACCAGACCGCTGAGCCGGGCATCGGTGCGATGCTCGACCACGGACCCGGCACGTTCTGGGAGTGCTGGTGGATCGACCCCACGAACACCGGAACCGGATCGCTCGACCACATCGGGCTCGGGGGGCCGTTCGCCGGCTGGGCCTGGCAGTTCCTCGCGGGGGTGCGGCCCGTTGCGGGCGGGTACTCCCGTTTCGTCGTCGAGCCGCAGGTGATCGACGGACTCACGACCCTCGCGCTCGAAAACCGAACCGTCCGGGGCCGGATCGAGCTCCGGCTGCGTCGCGAGGGTACTCGGCTCGAGCTCGACCTGACGGTCCCGGTCGGCTCGACGGCGGTCGTTCGACTGCCCGGCGCGGATGAGGCCGTCGTCGGAAGCGGTCGGCATCGTATCGTCGGCGAGGTCTCGGCTCCCGAGCGGGTGCCGCCCACGGTCGAGTCGTCCCGGTACGGATTCGGCGACGCGCCACTCTCGACCGACGTCGACGGTGACGCCCTCCTGCTGCAGAAGGCGATCGCACGCGGGCTGTTCGAACCGGCCGGTTCGACGGGGTCGATCGCGGTACTCGAGCGTGGCATCCGCTGCATGCCGGTGCCGCATGCCCGCCTGGCCGGGCCGATCCTGCGCGTGGCCGGTACGGATGCCGACGAACAGCTCGGCCCGCGTGTGCGCATCGGCCTGCCCGACCCGCTCGATCTCTCGGACGCACGCTTCGCGTTCGCGATGTTCGACCTGTGCCTCGACGGCTCGGCACGTCCGCTGGAGACCGAGCTCGCGCTGGTTTCGGCGGACGGGTCGGTGCTGGAGACGAACGGACGGCTCTGGCCGGCCGGGTGGGTTCGCACCACGCTCGACCTCGCCGGCTGGTCGGGCGCTGACGCAGTGGTCGCGATCGAAGCCGGCCTCAGGTACACGGACTCGGCCGTGGACACCACGGCGGCGGATGCCCCGGCGGCGTTCCACCTGGGCCGGATCGGATTCTCGCGAGCTCGGCGCACCTGGCCGTAGTGCCACTCCGGTCGGGTGGGCGAGTCAGTCGAGTTGCGCGGCGTGCAGGCGAGAATACGCCCCGCCCGCGGCCAGGAGTGCCTCGTGGACGCCGATCTCGACGATGCGCCCGTGGTCCATCACCACGATTCGGTCGGCTCCACGGATGGTGGAGAGTCGGTGCGCGACCACGAGCGACGTGCGTCCGCGCCGCAGCGTGTCGAGGGCGTCCTTCACCTTCGCCTCGGACTCGCTGTCGAGTGCGCTCGTCGCCTCGTCGAGCAGGAGGATCCTCGGGTCGCGGATGAGCGCCCGCGCGATCGCGAGGCGCTGCCGTTGTCCGCCCGAGAGCCGGGCACCTCGCTGACCCACGGGGGTGTCGAGCCCGTCGGGAAGTTCGTCGACGATCTCCGCGGCGTTCGCGTCGACGAGGGCGCGACGCACGCGCTCCTCCGACACCTCTGCCAGCCCGTAGGTGACGTTCTCGCGGATGCTGCCCTCGAACAGCACGGACTCCTGCGGCACCACTGAGACGAAGCGGCGGAACGTGCGCAGGTCGAGGCGTTCCATGTCGCGCCCGTCGAGCAGGAGTCGGCCCTCCGTGGGGCGGATGAAGCCGAGGACGAGGTTGATGGTGGTGGACTTGCCCGATCCGGACGGGCCGACGAAGGCGACGGTCTCACCGGGCTGGATGTCGAGCACGACATCGTCGATGGCCGGCCGCGCGGCATCCGGAAATCGGAATGCCACGTTCTCGAAAGTGATCTGGCCGGTCACACGATCGATCGTGGTCTTGCCCTCGTTGCGTTCGAGATCGGGATCCTCGAGCACCTCGGCGATGGACTTGATCGACTCGAGCCCACGGGAGATGATCGGCGTGAGCCCGACGAGTTGGGTGATCGCACTCGTCAACGTGGCGAAGTAGGTGCTCAGCAGCACCACCTGCCCCGCGGTGATCGGAACCACGCCGGACATCGCCGCCCATCCAGCGACACCGAGGCACAGCGTCGAGAGCACGTGGAACGAGACCCACGATGTGGTCTCGAATCGGGAGTTCAGTCGGTCGAGGGCGAGGCCGGCCTGCTTGACGCTCTCGGCGGTCTCAGCCACCCGCGTCGAGGCGGTGCGCTCGAGTCCGTGCGCACGTGTGATGGGGATGAGCGTCGCCATCTCACCGACCCGGGCCGACAGGTCTTCCATCTCGCGGCGGAACGCCTCGTTGCGTCGTGCCGCTCGGTGCCGCATGCCGGTGACGAGCAGGACCGCGACGGGAACGGTGAGGGCGAACAGCAGCAGGAACGCCGGTGCCTGCAGCGCGGTCACCGTGATCGAACCCACGAGGATGCTGAACGAGATCGCGACGACGGGGAACACCTGCTGCATGAGCAGTTCCACGTTCTCCACGTCTCGCACGATCTTGGTCTGGATGATGGACGCACTTCGCCGGGTGTGGAAGCCGATCGAGAGACCCTGCAGGTGCGCCGTCAACGCGTTCCGCAGATCGGCGGCAACGGAGCGATACGCACCGCTGTACATCCGCACGTACCAGATGTGGTTCGGTGAATGCTGCAGCAGCACGAGCATGGTGAGCACGACGTAGAGCCAGAGCCTGCCGAAGTCCTCGCCGGAGACGACGGTGTCGATGATCTCGGCCGTGAACACCGGAACCAGCCAGACGGGGCTGTCCTTGACGATGTGGAAGAAAGCGGCCGCGATGACACGGCGCCGATAGGGCCGGAGCAGGCTTCCGAGCGAGCGGATGGGCTGACTGGCACGAACGTGCACGACGACTCCAGCGATGGACGGACGAGGGCTTCAGCGCGGCGCTGAGCTCTCACGCACGATGAGTTCGGGCGCGAGCTTCAGCTGTTCGTGCACGTGGTCGGTGTTGTGCGCCTCGTCGAGCACGAGCCGCACGGCGTGTTCGGCCAGCTGGTCGGTGGCCTGACGGACCGTACTCAGCGGAACCACCGCGGACTCGGCGTAGTCGATGTCGTCGTAACCGACGATGGCGACGTCGTGCGGCACGCGAATCTCCTCGGAGAGCACGAGCGCCTGCAAGAGGCCGAGGGCGAGGAGGTCGTTCGCCGCGAACACCGCGTCGGGGCGCTCGCTCGCCGGCATCGCTTCGATGACCGCGCCGGCAGCACGGCCGTCGGCGATCGTCTGGTCGAGCGTGTCGACATGGGTGAGGCGCACTCCATCGTGCTCGGCACAGACTCGCTGGGCACCGAGCCAACGGTCCTCGACCTGATGCAGCGGACCACCGAGGAAGGCGATGTGCCGACGACCTGATTCGATGAGGTGTCGCGCCACGAGCTCTCCGCCGGCCCGGCCGTCGAGAGTGACCGAGCAGAACTCCCGATCGGAATGGATGTCGAACAGCACGAGTGGCATGCCGCGAGAACGCAACCGCCGCATGCGGCGAGTGATGCCGTCGAGTGGGGCGACGAGCATGCCTCGCACGCGCTGTTCCTCGAAGAGATCGAGGTACCGATCTTCCCTGGCCTCGAGCTGGTCGCTCGACCCGAGCACGACCGTCTGTCCGGCACTCTCGGCAGCCGCCTCGCAGGCGTGTGCGAGATCGGCGAAGAAGGGGTTCGCGACGTTGAGCACGATCATGCCGAGCGTCGTGCCCGCGCCCATCTTCAGCTGCCTCGCGAGGTCGTTGCGCACGAAACCGAGCTCGTCGATGACGGCCTGCACCCGGGCGAGCGTGGCAGGAGAGACCTGGTCGGGCTTGTTGAGCACGTTCGAGACCGTGCCGACCGACACGCGAGCCGCTTCGGCGACCTCGCGGATGCCGACGGACCTTCCCATCACCCCTCCGACCCCTTCATTGATCCTCCATCCTAGGAGGTCGATCCCTCGGAGCCGGTCACTTCGAGGCCCGCATAATGAAACTTTTCAATTACGGCTCCGTCGAGAACATCGGCGCGCTGGGATGGCGCCCGGCCACGCTGTGCGTGGGACGCCTTGAAACGGTTGACAGCCCTCATGTTCTCTCCTACTATAACGTGAAACGTTTCAGACCGAGCGGCGACCACCGATCCAACGACTCGCGCCACGGTGCTGGCACACCTCTTGACCGACCCCGAGCAATGGAGCTGACCGATGGGCATGAGCGGTACTGGATTCATCACGAGCCGACGTTCGTTCTTCAAGGGAGCCGGACTCGTCGCGGCGGCGGGTGCTCTGGCCGGCCGGTCCACGCGGGCGGCGGCGGCAGCAGAAGCCGCGACGTATCGACTGGAGAACGGCTTCATCAGCCTGTCGGGCGCTCACGGCAAGCTGACCCGACTCGCCTTCGACCCCTCCGGCGGTGGCCGATACGAACCCTCTGCGTTCAGCGCAGTGCACCTGGGCGGCACCGACTACTTCGACGCCGGATTCAACGACGACGTCACGGCAACGACGACGAACGCGACGCTGAGCCTCACCGACATTCAGTTGCCCTCGTCGATGAACCTGCGACAGGCGCAACTCAACGCGCCGGTTCCACTCCTTCCCGGGCGATCGCTCGGCCAGACCTTCACCGCGACGGCGTATCGATTCACGCGCGTCGGCGGGCAGTTCCCCACCTGGAGCGATCCCGACGCGTCCATGACGCTCACGCTCTACTCGGGAACGCCGGCCACCGGGCTCACGGAGGTCGGGCATCAAGAGGTGAACCCGGTCCAGGACAATGGCTGGGCGTACGTCGAGGTGCCCGCGCAGCCCGCCGGCACGTACTACCTCGAGGCATCCGGAGCTTCGGGCACGCCGGGCTGGTGGGCACAGAGTGGTGACGCCACGGTTGACGTCGGCGGCGCTGCATTCGCGGATCGGCAGCAGCTGACCGGCCGAGCGATGACGATCGACGTCGTCGGTTTCAACGTGGACGGCGTTGCCGCCTGGAACTTCGAACTCGACGGGCCGACGCTGTCCATGTCGTACGAGCTGCACTGGAACGGTGAACCACGCGCCGATGTCGGCCTGACGTTGGACACCTCGTGGGTGAAGGACGGGTACTCGGTCGACTACGCCGACGGCGTGCTGTTCAGCCGGTTCATCGGCGACGACGGCTACTACCTCCCGGCGCAACAGTTGAAGCGCAGGTCGGCGTGGACCAATCCGGTGCTGGGCGCGAAGTGGATCGGGGCGACCGGCACGGGTCCATACGACTTGAAGGTCACCGCTGCGCAGCCGATCCTCAATGGCACCATGGCGCCCGATTCGATGAAGCTGTCGTTGTCGACCGGTGACGCCGAGGCGCTGCCGGTCGTGTCCCGATCGATCGCCGTCGGCGTCGAAACGCACACCGACGCACTCCCCGACGTCTTCCCGGTCTTCACCGCCTCCGACGAGGTCAGGGCGGCGCAACTCTCGACGTTCTACTGGGAGCGGGCGTTGAGCTTCCGGTTCAGCGGTCATGCCGCCGACTGGGCCGACTGGGAAGGACGCATCCTCGACTGGACCGGCACCGTCGGCCGCGCCGAGCAGTCGGCGAGCCTCCTGAACACCACACTCGACGACGATGGCTACGTCTGGTCGTGGCCCGATTCCCAGGGGTGGCCGTTCCCCGACGCGAACGTCTACGACAGCCGGCACTTCACGTCCAACGCCATGTACATCCTCGCGACGTGGCGCTACTTCTCGTGGACCGGCGACTCCACCTTCCTCGACACCATGTTGCCGCGGGCGAGGAAGGCGATGGAGTTCTACCTCGACTCGCTCGGGGGATCCACGGGCATCGTCACGATCACCTCGCCAGACCACAGCGGACGAGATGGGGCGGTCCCGTCGAACTACTGGGACATCATGTCGCACGGTCACCTGGATGCCTACGCCAACGCGTATTTCTACGGTTCGCTCGAGGCGATGGCGCAGCTCGAGGAATTCGTTCGCAACAACAAGCGGGCGAAGCAGCTTCGAGCCCTGCGCCCCACTGTCCGGGAACGCTACAACGAGCTCTTCTGGAACGACGAAGACGGCCGGTACATCCAGTCCATCGACGTCGACGGCGTGGTTCACGATTACGGTGCCACCTACGTCAACGTCGAGGCCGCCTCCTTCGGGCTGCCCTCCGAGGAGCAGGCCGCGAGGATCTTCGACTGGCTCGATCACGGCCACACGGAACTGCAGGACTCGGTCGTGCTCATCGAGGGTGGTGGCCTGGCGCCGAAGTTCCAAGCGGGTCGCTCGATGGGCCAGAGCTTCACAGCGAATGCTTCCTTCACGAGCGTCGCGGCGAGGTTCCCGACCTACGGAGAACGTGGTGCCGAGTTCACGATGACCCTCTACCAAGGCCTGCCCGGTGACACGCAGGTGCAGGTGGCCACCCAACGGTTCAGCGATTGGTGGGACGGTTCCGTCGCGCACATCGACCTCCCGAAGCAGGTGCCGGGCGTCTACTACCTGGAGGTGTCGGATGTCACGGGCTCGCTCGCGTGGTGGTCGTCGATGACGAGCGTTCCCGGGGCGATGGCGTACTCCGACGGAACCCCGGCTCCCGACGCCAGGTCACGATTCGTGGCCGCGATCGGCGAGCACTACGAGGGACCGGCCGACATCTACTCGAAATGGGAGTTCGCGCCGAGGTCGACCACCCGCCGCAACAACTACTGGTTCTTCCTGAACAACCTGAACACCCCATGGGGCCACCAGGTGCAGGACGGCGGTGCGATCCTCTACACCTCGGGGTTCGACGTGATGGCCCGCGCCAGGTATCGCTCGGCCGACGATGCGTGGGCGCGCATGACCGCAATCCTCGACCGCTGGAACGAACCCGACCACCTCAGCGGGGGCACGCCACTGTTCCGCGGCGAGAGCACGGTCGACAGCGGCACGGGCAGCACGTCGGTCGGTACCGACATCCCGTTCCCCGAGAGCGGGCTGGCCCCGGGCAGCTTCCTGTACGCATTCATCGGCGTCGAGGCCGAACCCGATGCGCTGGTGATCACGCCCAACCTGCCCTCTGCGCTGGGTCATGTCGGAGTGCGCAACCTCGTCTGGCATGGCAAGCGGCTCACCGTACAGGTGACTCGGGACGAGATCCTCGTCGAGGGAAGTGGGGTTTCGGTGCGCCGGCGGTACAAGCCCGGAAAGCCGGTGCGGTTGAAGTCCAACCAACTCTGATCGCGTCGCCAGTTGTGGGTTGAGGAATAGCGAAGCGAGTGTCTCGAAACCCGCGGGTCCGTACTCCGGGTTTCGAGACGGCGCTGGCGCGACTCCTCAACCCGCGGTACCCGGCTCGGCGGGGCGCGGCTCCTGATCGTACTCGGCGATGTCACGGCCGAGGTCGTCTTCGATGAGGAGATCGCGGCGCACATGGTCGCTGCGATACGCGGAGCGTCCGAGCATGTGCGCCGTCATCGGCTGCGTGAGCAGCTGGAACGTCATGATCAGCACCGCCGTCGTGACCACGCCCCACGTCGGCACCTGCACGATGATCGCGAGGAGCGCGAACGCGAGGCCGGCGACCTGTGGCTTCGTCGCGGCGTGCAGGCGCGTGAGCACGTCGGGGAAGCGGACGATGCCGATTCCCGCGGCCATCGAGAGGAAGGCGCTCAGCAGGATGAGCACGCCCGCGCCGATCTCGCCCGCGCTCATGTGACGTCCTGCTTCCCCATGAAGCGCGCGATGGAGATGGAGCCGACGACGGCGAACATCGCGAGCACCAGCATCACGACCAGGGTGTCGATGTGCCTGTTGATCGCCATCTCAGCGCCGAGCGCGCAGATGGCGATCGCGAGCAGCACGTCAGTCGCGAGCGCCCGGTCGAGGATCGACGGGCCCTTGATGATGCGGTAGACCGCGGCGATCGCGCCGATGCCGAACATGATGCCGGCGCCCACGCTCACGAAGGTGAGGAATGTCATGACGGGTCTCCTTTCCGGGGGGCGTCGTCGTGGGTTCGGTGGTGGGTGGGCGGCTTCACGCCCGCGCGACGCGCGCGACGGGCGGCGCGCACCGACGCCGCCTGCTCGCGTGTGCCGATGGCGAGCACGATGCGCTCCTCCGTGCCGAGCACGTTGCGGTGCGTGCGATCGAGGTCGGCCTGGGTGCGCGTGCCGAGTGCGTGCAGGTAGAGGAGCCCCCGCTCGCGGTCGATATCGACGACGACCGTGCCGGGCACGACATTGATCGCCTCGGCGGTGAGGGTGGTGACCAGGTCGGAGCGGGTGAGCAGCTGCACGGCGATGATGGCGTTCATCGGCTGCCATCGCGGATTCACCGAGAGCAAGCCGACCTGCAGCGAAGCGAACGTCACGTCGAACATCATGCGGAGTCCGAGCAGCAGCCCGCGCCACGGATTGAATCGTCCGCTGAGCAGCACCGGCGGCAGGTACAGCGCACGGGTCACCGCGATCGCGAGCAGCACGCCCGTGACGATGGTGAGCACGTCGATGTGGTCCCACAGGAACAGCCACAGCGCGACGAGTGCGACGAGCAGCGGCAGCTGCCGCCACACCGACCGCCACGGCGAGAGCTCGAGCGTTGGGCGCGTCATCGGGCATCTCCTTCGTCGGGGAAGACGATCGAGACGTAGACGCTCGGGTCCGTGAGCCCCTCGGCGGCGCGGCTCGCGAGGTCGAAGATCGGACCGGCGAAGAACGTGAGGCACAGCGTGACGACCGCGAGCGCGGTCGTGGCGACGACCATCAGCACGGGCGTCGTGCGCGTCGCCGTGATGGTGTCACCACCCGGTGCCTCCTGCACGGAGCCGAGCAGCACCGACTCGTATCCCTCGAGCTCCGAACGTCCGCGCCAGAACGCCATGTTCCAGAACCGTGTCAGCGCGTACAGCGTGATGAGCGAGGTGAGGGCGCCTGCGGCGATCACGATCCAGATGAGCCAGGCGTCGCCCGCGGCATCCGTGGCATTCGCATCGTCGGCGCCTGCCAGGAAGAGGCCGGTCTTGCCGAGGAAGCCCGAGAAGGGCGGGATGCCGCCGAGGTTCAGGGCGGGCACGAAGAACAGCACGGCGAGCAGGGGCGAGGCCTTGAGCAGTCCCGCGATCCTGGTGATCGACGTCGAGCCGCCGAACCGCTCGATGAGGCCGGTCGTGAGGAACAACGTGGTCTGCACGGTGATGTGGTGCACGACGTAGTAGATCGTGGCCGCCATGCCGAGCTGCGTGCCGAGCCCTATGCCGAAGATCATGTAGCCGATGTGGCTCACGAGCGTGAATGACAGGAGTCGCTTGATGTCGGCCTGGGTCAGGGCGCCGAGGATGCCGATGAGCATCGTCAGGCCGCCGATCACCATGAGCAGCACCGTCAGGTCGCAGTCGGAGAAGATCACCGTCTCGGTGCGGATGATCGCGTAGACGCCGACCTTCGTGAGCAGGCCCGCGAAGACGGCGGTGACCGGTGCCGGCGCGGTCGGGTACGAGTCGGGCAGCCAGAACGAGAGTGGGAACACCGCGGCCTTGATGCCGAAGGCGATCAGCAGCAGCAGGTGCAGGATGAGCTGCACCCCATCGGGCAGTTCGGGAAGGCGCACCGAGAGTTGTGCGATGTTCACGGTTCCGGCAGCGCCGTAGATGAGGGCGATCGCGCTGAGGAAGAACAGCGACGAGACGAGGCTCACGATGATGTAGGTGACGCCCGCCCGGATGCGCTCACCCGTGCCACCGAGCGTGAGCAGCACGTAGCTCGCGGAGAGCAGGATCTCGAAGCCGACGTAGAGGTTGAAGAGGTCGCCGGCGATGAACGCGTTGAAGACACCCGCCGACAGGATCAGGTAGCTCGGGTGGAAGATCGAGACCGGGGTCTCGCGATGCCGATCGGCGACCCCCTGTCCGACGGCGTAGACGAGCACCACGAGCAGCACGATCGCCGAGATGAGCACCATGATCGCCGAGAGGCGGTCGACCACGAGCACGATGCCGAACGGTGCCTCCCACCCTCCGACCGTGACCGCGATCGGCTCGCCCGCGTCGACGGTGGCCAGCAGCACGGCGGCGATGACGGCGACGGCGGCGAGCACGCCGATGCCGACGGCGATCTGCGCACGGCGATAGCGGCCGAGCACCAGTGAGGACGCTGCCCCGATCAGGGGGAGCAGCACGACGAGGGGCACGAGCGAGGCCATCATCGCCGGTCCTCCCTGTCGCGACCGGATGCCTCGGCCTCGAACTCCTCGTCGGGCTCCTCATCGCTCTCGTCGATGATGCGCTGGATCGCCGCGTCGTCGGCGGCAGAGCTGCGGATGAGGTCGGCGGCCTCTTCTGCGTCCTCGAGGTCTTCCGCCTCGTCATCGACGAGATCGCCCTTGGTGCCGAGCTGTGCGAGCCACCACGAGCGGTAGATGAGCGCGAGCATGAAGGCCGTGATGCCGAGGTTGATCACGATCGCGGTGAGGATGAACGCCTGCGGCAACGGGTCGGAGATGTCGTCGGGGTCGACACCGTCGGCGAGGATCGGTGCGAGCCCCGGGCTACCGCTCATCAGGTAGATGAGGATGTTCACGGCGTTGCCGACGAGCAGGAACCCGATGAGCACCCGGGTGAGGCTGCGTTCGAGCATGATGGATATGCCTGCGCCGAAGAGCACCGCCATGAGCACGACGAGGGTGAGCGATGCGGTCATGCGCTCCTCCCTCCCTCTGCCTGGGGGACGCGATCGTGTTCGGCCGGTCCTTCAGATGTTGCGGGCGCGCCTTCGGCGGCGATCTCCTCGCCCTCACCCTGTTCGAGATCGTCCGTGTCGCCCGTCAGTCCGCCCTCCTCGCCCGCTTGCTCGTCTTGACGGTCGACCTCGCCGCCGAGCGCACGGAGGACGTCGAGTACCAGGCCGACGACGACCAGGTACACGCCGAGGTCGAACAGCGTCGAGGTGCCGATCGAGAGTGTGCCGAGCACGGGTACGTCGGCCTCGAACCACGCCGACTCGAGCGCCGCGCCACCGAACAGCAGGGACGCGGCTGCAGTGCCCGCGGCCAGCAGCAGGCCGGTGCCGAGCAGGCGCCCGGCATCGACGGGCGCCGCCTCGCCGAGCTCGTAGCGACCGCCCGCGAGGTAGCGCGCGACGAGTGCGAGGCCGGCGAGCAGACCGCCCGCGAACCCGCCGCCCGGTGCGTTGTGGCCGACGAAGAGCAGGTAGACCGACACCACGATCGCGGGATGGAAGAGCAGCCGAACCAGCACCTCGATGAGGATGGACCGATTGCGTGGCGACAGGGTACGGCCGGCGAGGATCCACGTCTGCCGCGTCTCCGCGGCTTCGCCCGCGGCATCCGTCTCGCCATCGGTGCGCGCGAGGCTCGTGCGCGGTGCCTGGATGCTCCATGCCGGTTCGGGCACCGGACGCAGTCGCTGACGTCGGTCGATGGTCTCGAAGTCGTCGTCGAGGTCGTGGAGTCGTGGCGCGCCGCCGGTGCGTCCCGACACGAAGATGAGGCTCGCGACGCCGGTGGCGACGGCCACGAGCACCGAGATCTCGCCGAGGGTGTCCCATGCGCGGATGTCGACGAGCATGACGTTGACGATGTTCTTCCCGTGCGCCTCGATCGCGAGCGCGGGAAGCCCGTCGGCGATCGTGGGGTGGATGCGTGCGCCGAGTGCGACGAGCCCGATGACACCCATGAGCAGGCCCGCGAGCCCGCCGATGATGGCGCGAGCGAGCTTGTGCACGGGGGGATTCCGTTGTGCGATCTGCTTGGGCAGCCGTCGCAGCACGAGCACGAACACGACGAGCACGATCGTCTCGACGAGCGCCTGCGTGAGGGCGAGGTCGGGCGCGCCCGACATGCCGAACAGCAGCACGAGGCCGTAGCCGGTGACGCTCACCAGCAGCACGGCGGTCATGCGCTGTCGCACCGTGGCCGCCGCGA
This sequence comes from Actinomycetota bacterium, assembly GCA_030852935.1. GTDB lineage: Bacteria > Actinomycetota > Actinomycetes > Actinomycetales > Microbacteriaceae > Agromyces. The sequence goes on from JALYWB010000040.1 coordinate 12,539, forward strand.
CGCCCGCGATGCCCATGACGAGGGCGATGAACGGCTGCGCCGGGAAGTCCCAGGGCCGGATGCCGCTGGGCCACGTCGTGTTCATGACCGTCGCCACGCTCAGGCCGCCGATGAACACGCCGACGATGATGGCGAGATACCCGGGCAGGCCGCGATGCTGGATCGCGGTCGTCACCGCCGCCGCCGTTCGATCGACGATCGAGACGATGCCGAGGTAGCCGCGCGCCGAGTCGAACATGGGCGAGACGGACGCCTGCATACGCGCGACCGCCAGCCGGACCCATACGAGCAGCGCACCGAGCGCGAACACGGCCGCCGAGATGGCGAGTGCCGGCTCGAGCCCATGCCAGAGCGCGAGGTGGTATTCGTGCGACCCGGGCAGCTCGTCGGCGTACGCCGTGAGCAGCGGCTCGATGAGCGGCAGCGCGAAGGCGAACACGAGGCTTGCCGCCGCGAGGATTCCCGGCGTGATCGGCATCGCTCGGCTCTGCGCCTGCAGCGGCGTCGGGGCGATGTCGGGCCGCGTGAAGAACGCGCCCCAGATGAACCGCGCCGAGTAGGCGACCGTGAGCACCGATCCGATGAACGCGCCGAGGAGGGCGGCCCACGCCCAGGGTTCACCCGCGAACGCGGCGTCGGCGAACGCGGTGAACACCGCCTCTTTCGCGACGAACCCGAGCAGCGGCGGCACGCCGGCCATCGATGCCGTGGCGACGATCGCGATGGTCGCCACCACCGGCATCCGCCTGCCGAGGCCCGAGAGCTTGCGCCAGTCCCGGGTGCCGGCTGAGTGATCGACGATCCCGACGACGAGGAAGAGCGTCGCCTTGAAGAGCGCGTGCGCGAGCAGCAGCGCGACGCCGGCCAGCGCCGCGTCGCGGGTGCCGAAGCCCGTGACGAGCACGAGGAACCCGAGCTGGCTGACCGTGCCGTAGGCGAGCAGGAGCTTGAGGTCGTACTGGCGCAGCGCTCGCCATCCGCCCACGATCATCGTGAAGGCGCCGAGCAGGATGATGATCGGATGCCACACCGCGAGCGCCTCGTAGCCGGGGGCGAGCCGGGCGACCAGGTAGACGCCGGCCTTGACCATCGCGGCCGCGTGCAGGTAGGCGGAGACCGGCGTCGGCGCGGCCATCGCGGCCGGGAGCCAGAAGTGGAACGGAACGAGCGCACTCTTCGAGATCGCGCCGACGAGCACGAGCGCGATGCCCCACTCGCCCGCCGCGCCGACCACCGGGTTCGCGATGAGCTCGGCGAGCGAGGACGTGCCGCCGGCGGCCACGAGCACCACGAGACCCACGAGCATCGTGAGACCACCGAAGGTGGTCACGGTGAGCGCCTGCAGGGCGGCGCCTCGACTCTCCTTCTTGCCGGTGTAGTGGGCGATGAGGAGGTACGAGAGCACACTCGTGGCCTCCCAGAACGTGTACAGCAGGAACACGTCGTCTGCGGTGACCAGGCCGAGCATGACTCCGGCGAAGGCGAGGAGCAGGCCCGCGAACCGCCCGAGTGCGGGCTCGTCGTCGGCGAAGTAGTTCGCGCAGTACACGAGGACGAGCGCACCGATGCCCGTGACGATGAGGGCAAGCAGCAGCGCGAGGGCGTCGAGCCGGAATGACAGCGCGATGTCGAGCTGTGGGATCCACGGCATGACCTCGACGAGCGCCTCGCCCGTGAGCACGCGCGGCAGCAGCGTGAGCAGGTAGACGAAGACCGCCACGGGAACGACGGCGATCACGAGGAAGACGCGGCGTCCGAACAGCCTCGTGAGCCACGGCGTGAGGAGTGCGACGGCGGCGAAGACGGCGAGGCTGGCGATCATCCGTTCTCCCCGCGCTCGCGTCGTTTCGTCACGTCAGTTTATCGGGGCAACTCGTGCGCGGCTGCGGCGGGTCGTATGCCGAGAGCGGAATCGGATGTCGCGCCCCTCGCTGATCGAGTAGGCGCGCCAGCACCGTATCGAGATCCGGGTCTCGATACGCTCGCTGGAGCTCGCTACTCGACCACCGGGTCTCGGGAGCTCGCCACTCGACCACCGGGTCTCAGGGAGCTCGCTACTCGACCACCGGGCCTACGCGGCGGCGCCGCCGAGGTAGGCGCCGCGCACCTCGGGCAGCTCGACGAGCTCCGCCGGGGTGCCCTCGAGCACGACGCGGCCGCGCTGCATCACCACGGCACGGTCGGCGATGCCGAACGAGGCACGGACGTTCTGCTCGACCAGGAGGACGGCGAGCCCTCGATCGCGGAGCGTGGTGAGCACCTTCATGATCTCGGCGACGACCTTGGGCGCGAGCCCGATCGACGGCTCGTCGAGCATGATCGCCTTCGGCGATGCCATGAGTCCACGGCCGATCGCGACCATCTGCTGCTCGCCGCCCGAGAGCGTGCCGGCCGCCTGGCCAAGGCGCGGCTCGAGCCGCGGGAACAGCTCGAGCACCTCGGCGAGGTCGCCCTTGCCGCCGCGGCTCCACGCGCCGAGATTCAGGTTGTCGCGCACGGAGAGCGAGGGGAAGCACAGCCGGTTCTCGGGGACGTGGGTGAGGCCCTGCGACGCCATCTTCTCGGTCGCGCGACCGGTGATGTCGACGCCGTTGAGGGTGACCGTGCCGGCGGTCGGCTTGATGAGCCCGTTCAAGGCCCGCAGGAGCGTGGTCTTGCCTGCGCCGTTCGAGCCGACGACGGTGACGATCTCGCCCTCGTCGACCGAAAGGCTCACGTCGTGCAGGATCGCGAGCTTGCCGTAGCCCGCGTCGAGCGACTTCACCGTGAGGGTCATGCGTGCTCCTCCAGCTCTTCGAGCTCGTGCTTGGCCTCGTCGGCGTCGGTGCCGAGGTACGCCACGATGACGGCGGGGTCGTTCCGCACCGATTCGGGGTCGCCGTACGCGATGAGTTCACCCTCGTCGAGCACCGCGACGGTGTCGGCGAGTGCCATCACCTGGGCCACGTCGTGCTCGACGAGCACGATCGTGAGGCCGGCGTCACGCAGCGCGCGCAGCAGGGTCGCGAGCATCTCGCGCTCCTTGCCCGACAGGCCGGCCATCGGCTCGTCGAGCAGCAGCAGCGCCGGTTCGGCGGCGAGGGCGCGGCAGACCTCCATCATGCGCTGGCGCCCGAATGGCAGGTCGCCCGCCGCGAGGCCCGCGACGTCGCCGAGGCGCATCGTGTCGAGGATGTCGTGCGCGATCTGCTCGTGGTGGTACTGCTCACGGCCCTGCAGCCCGAGCATGCCGCGCATGATGCCCGCCCGGCCCTTGCGGTAGCGGCCCATGTAGACGTTGCCGATGACGTCGGTCGATGAGAACACCTGCAGGTTCTGGAACGTGCGGGTGAGTCCGCGCAGCGCGCCGACGTGCGGCTTCCTGCTCTGGATCTGTTCGCCGAGGAACTCGACGGTGCCAGACGTCGGCGAGATCGCGCCGGTGATCATGTTGAAGCACGTGGTCTTGCCGGCGCCGTTCGGTCCGATGAGTCCCAGGATGCCGCCGGCGTGCACGGTGAGGCTCACGTCGTCGACGGCGACGACGCCGCCGTAGCGCTTCGTGAGTCCGCGGATCTCGAGGATCGGCTCGCCGGTTTCGACCGGCGTCGAGACGGTCGGCACGACTGGCGCGGCCGGCGCGGCCGGCACGCCAGGGGTCGGGCCCACGGCATCCGTCTCGCCTTCCGTCTCGACTGTTTCTGCGCCGAGTCGTGCCTCGGTCTCGTCGGGCAGGCCCCCGAACGCGCGCGTGGGAGCCTCACCAACGCCGTCGTCGCCAAGAGGCGCACCGGATGCCGCTGCTACGGCCGCGGCATCCGT
>JALYWB010000051.1 GCA_030852935.1 Actinomycetota bacterium
AAGTCCTTCGGCGACGACGAGGTGCTCCGCTCGATCGACCTCGAGGTGCGCCGGGGCGAGGTCGTCGTGCTCATCGGGCCGAGCGGCTCGGGCAAGACCACGGTGCTGCGCTCGCTGAACGGCCTCGAGACGCCCGACGCGGGAGTGCTGTCATTCGCGGGCGGACCTGAGCTCGACTTCTCGAAGCCCGTCGCGAAGGCCGCCCGCATCGCGATGCGCAACCGCTCGGCGATGGTGTTCCAGCAGCACAACCTGTTCCCGCACATGACGGTGCTCGAGAACGTGATCGAGGGGCCGGTGCGCGTGCAGCGCGTGCCGAAGGCGAAGGCGATCGCGGCGGCATCCGCCCTGCTCGACCGGGTCGGCCTGGCCGAGAAGCGCGATGCCTACCCATTCGAGCTCTCGGGCGGACAGCAGCAGCGCGTGGGCATCGTACGGGCACTCGCGCTGAAGCCCGACCTGCTGCTCTTCGACGAGCCGACGAGCGCGCTCGATCCCGAACTGGTGGGCGAGGTGCTGCAGGTCATCAAGGAGCTCGCCGACGAGGGCTGGACGATGGTGGTCGTCACCCACGAGCTGAGCTTCGCGAGGCAGGCCGCCGATGAGGTGCTCTTCCTCGATGGTGGCGTGGTCGTCGAGCGAGGCGCACCCGCCACGATCTTCACGAAGCCGAAGGAGGAACGCACGCGGAGGTTCCTCGACCGCATCCTCAGGCCGCTCGACTGAGGCACCAGGGCGTAGCGTTGTGGCATGCCTGCTCGCGGTTCGGGGGACGCCCTCGGGGTGTTGCAGGTCAGGCGGTCGCTCGGAGTGTTCCGGTTGCTGGTGGCCGTGCTCGAGATCGTCGCGATCATCGGCAACTACCAGTACGTGCTCGGGTTCCGGTTCTTCGCGACCGCGAACTTCTTCAGCTACTTCACCATCCAGTCGGCGGTGATGGCGGTCGTCGTGTTGCTGGTGGCGGGCGCATTCGCGCTCCTCACGCCGCGCGACCCGGCGTGGCTCGGCGTCGTGCGCACCATCGTGACCGTCTACGTGCTCGTGTCGGGCATCGTGTTCGGGCTCATCGTCGCCCAGGCGTCGACGCGCGACTATCGCGTGGATGTGCCGTGGTCCGACACGCTGCTGCACTTCGTGGTGCCCGCGCTCGCCGTGATCGCCTGGGCGACCGACAGCGTCACGGCCGTCAACGCGCGGGTGCCCTGGTCGACGGTCGGCTGGGTGCTCGTCTACCCGTCGATCTGGCTCGCGTACACCCTCGTGCGCGGCGCCGACGTCGGCTGGTACCCGTACTTCTTCCTGGACGAGGCGCAGGTCGACGGCCCGGTCGGGGTCGCGCTCTACTGCACGCTGGTACTCGTGATCTTCCTGGTGCTGACGGCGGCGCTCGTCGCGGTCAACCGCCGGCTCTGGCGAAGGGCTCGAGCCCGGGAAGCACGGCCTTCCGAAACTCCCGATCGTCGAGTGTCTCGAGTCGCCGAGCCTGCCCGGCAGCGATGATGCCGACGAGCACCGGCTCGTCGGTGCCCCTCGCGGCGCCGGCGTCGATCCACAGGGCGACCGTCGGGATCTCGCCGACGAGGCTGAGGAACACGGGAGCGACGGATGCCGCGGCATCCGCTCTCCAGAACGGCTCCTCGAAGGCCAGCCACACCGTGTCGACGACCCCCATGCCGAGGCCCGAGATCGCGCGCTGGTGCAGGAGCGGCAGCGCCGGCTCGAACTCGATGGTGTCGGTCTGCAGCACGCCGAGCGGCGCCGTGACGACCACCCGATCGACGTTGAGCGACTCGCCGGTGTCGAGCCGCAGGCTCACCCGCTCGTCGCCGTAGGCGATACGCACGACGACACTCGACAGCACGACCTCGACCGTCTCGGCCATCGCGTCGATCCAGTCGGCGAGGGGGGTAGTGGCGACGAGGGTGGAGCTCTCTGCAGTCGTCACAGGGCTGGATGCTGCGAACGCGAGGTGCTCGGCGTCGAACCGCTGCGCGGAGACGCGGGTCGAGGGCGCGCCGGTGTCGGGTTCGACCCCGCTCGAGAACGCGTGGCGAAGCCAATCGGCCGGACTCACCCCATCGGCGCCCGGCTCGGAGGAGAGCGGTGCGATGCCCGAGCCCGCGAGCGCGTCGGCGAGGGAGACGTCGGCGGGCTGGTCGCGCGCCCACTCCTGCGCCTCGACGATCGCCTTCCAGCCCTCGGGCGACGGGTCGACGGCCTCGCCCTCGATCGTGCGCACGAGTTGGGTGGGATCAACCGGCCGCAGGTCGACGGATGCCGCGGCGAGCTCGGCCTCGAGCGCCGGCACGTCGTGCACGAACATGGCCCCGAACTCGGCGGTACCGCCGTACTCGTCGTCGTCGACGGAGTGGATGCGTCCGCCCAGGCGGTCGCGTGCCTCGATGACCACGACTGCGAACCCGTCCTCGACGAGGGCACGGGCCGCGGTGAGCCCGGCGATGCCGGCGCCGATGACGGCGACGCGATCCTCAGGGTCGCCGAACCGCATGACGTGGGCGGCGGCGCGCAGGCCCGACTTGCGTGCGCCCTCGATGGTGCCCGGGGAATCGGCCGAGCAGGCTTCGCCGGCGAACACGAGGCGCTCGCTCACCGGTTCGGCGAGCGCATCTCGGAGTTCGGGCGTGGAGCCCACCGCGTCGAAGCTGAACGCGCCGCGCGCGAACGGATCGGTCGCCCACTTCGAACGTCGCATCGCGGTCGGCTCCGGAACCCCGGGAATCGGCGTCGGGCTCGGCGAGGGTGACGGAGTGCGGGTCGGGCTGGGGTCGGGCCCGAAACAGCTCGAGAGCGTGACGGCCGCGATGCCCGAGAGCGATGCGGCGATGAAGGTGCGCCGGGCCATGCCGTCCGGCACCCCCCGCGATTCCATGGATTCAGGCTAGCCGACAGCCCGGGCACCGTCTCTGGTTGCGGGTCTCCTGGGGCGCCGTCTCCGACCACGGCTCCGGTCTGACGAGCGTCAGGCGACGGGAACCGCACTCGCCGCGCGAAACGCTGCCGCGAATCTCGGGATGCCCGCCTCGATCGTCTCCATCGTCGCGGTCAGCGAGATGCGGAAGAAGCCGGGCGTCTCGAACATGCGTCCGGGCAGCACGAGCACGCCCTGCTCGTCGAGGACCCTCGTGAATGCGGTGTCGTCGGCGAGCGGCGATTCAGGGAAGAGGTAGAAGGTGCCCTCCGGCACGTTGACGTGATAGCCGATCTCGCGCAGGGCTGCGACCATCACGTCGCGCTTGCGCTGGAACAGGGGGAGGTCGAACGCGAGCTGCTCGAGGCGGGGCAGCGCATACTGCATCGAGGCGTTCGGGAAGAGCCATCCGCCCGAGATCTGGATCGTCTCGATGGCATCTCGGAACGCCTCACGGTCGGGCATGTGCGGCGGCACGGCGAGGTAGCCGATGCGCTCCCCGGGTGAGAGCAGGGTCTTGCCGTAGCTGTAGGCGAGCAGGCTCCACGGGTAGAACTCCACCGGGCTCCGAAAGCGTGCGCCGTCGAAGATGATGCGGTTGTACGCCTCATCGGAGATCAGGTAGATGCGCCTGCCGTTGCGCTCCGATGCCGCATCGAGGATCGACGCGAGGCGTTCGAGCGCCGCCGGCGGGTAGATGCGGCCGGTGGGGTTGTTCGGGCTGTTCACGATCACGATGCGGGTGCGGGGTGTGATGGCCGCCTCGATGGCGTCGAGGTCGAGGTCGAGGGTCTCCCGGTCGATCGACACCTTCACGGGCACCATGCCCGCTTCCACCACGAGCGGCTCGTAGAGGAACCACGGCGGGAGGCTGTAGACGACCTCGTCACCCGGGTCGCCCACGATCTTCAACGCCGCCGAGATGGCGGCGAACCCACCGGTCGTGAGGTGCAGGTCGGCCGCCTCGAACGGGATGCCGACATGCCGGCGAAGCGATTCGGTGGCCGCCTCGATCGCCTTCGCATCCCCGAAGTTGTACGCGAACCACAGCTCGTGCTCGGGAATCAGGGCGTCGCGGAGGATCTCGACGTAGGCCTCGGACGGCGGATCGTGGGGGTCGCCGAACGTGAAATCGAGCACCCCGGGCTCATGACGGCGTTGCTCGTAGCCCGAGAGCCGGTAGTAGTCGTAGAGCAACTGGAACGGCGTCGCTGCGGCGACCTTCTTGACGCGGTCGGAGGTGACTGGGGCATCCATGAACGCTTCCCTTCGGGCTTCCGGGGCGCCCCCGTGGAGGCGAAGATCCCGTGAACGCGGCCATGCTACTCCGCAACGAGGCCCGCGCCATCGGGGATTCCGTGGACGCGGGCCTCATGGTCCCTCCTGAGGTGGTTACGCGGTGACGTACTCGTCGGCGACGGTGAGCGCCTCGTCGATGATGTCGAGGCCGCGCACGAGTTCCTCCTCGGTGATGACGAGCGGCGGTGCCACGTGCATGCGGTTGAAGTGGATGAACGGCCAGAGGCCGGCGCGCTTGCACGCTGCCGTGAGCGCGGCCATCGGAGCGGCATCCGGCCCACTCGCATTGAACGGCACGAGCGGTTCACGCGTCGCGGCGTCGCGCACGAGCTCGATCGCCCAGAACAGCCCGAGTCCGCGCACCTCGCCGATGCTCGCGTGACGTTCGGCCATCGCCTGCAGGCGCGGCCCGACGACGCGTGAACCGAGGTCGCGCACCCGCTCGAGAATGCCGTCGCGCTCGAACACGTCGAACGTCGCGACGCCGGCGGCGCAGGCGAGCGGATGCCCCGAATACGTGAGCCCGCCCGCGAACGCGACCGTGTCGAAATGCGAGGCGATGCGCTGCGAGATGATCACACCGCCGAGCGGGAGATAGCCCGAGTTCACGCCCTTCGCGAAGGTGATGAGGTCGGGCACGACGTCGAATGCGTTGACGGCGAACCACTCGCCGACTCGCCCGAAGCCGACCATGACCTCGTCGGCGATGTAGACGATGTCGTAACGGTCGCAGAGCTCGCGCACCCCGGCGAGATAGCCGGGCGGCGGCACGAGCACGCCGTTGGTGCCGACGATCGTCTCGATGATGATCGCCGCGATCGTGCCCGCACCCTCGAGGGTGATGACCTGCTCGAGGTGCTCGAGCGCGCGCGACGCCTCCTGCTCGGGGCTGTCGGCGTGGAACGACGAACGGTACGGGTACGGACCGAGGAAGTGCGCGACGCTGCCGTCGCTCGGCTCGTTCGCCCAGCGGCGCGGGTCGCCGGTGAGCGAGATCGCCGTCGCAGTGCCGCCGTGGTAGCTGCGGTACATCGAGAGCACCTTGCGGCGGCCGGTCACCGCGCGCGCCATGCGTACGGCGTACTCGTTGGCGTCGGCGCCGCCGTTCGTGAAGAACACCTTGTCGAGGTCACCCGGCGCCACCTCGGCGATGCGGCGGGCGAGCTCGCCGCGCACGTCGTTCGCCATGATCGGCTGGATCGTCGCGAGCCGGCCTGCCTGCTGCTGGATCGCGGCGACGAGGTCGGGGTGCTGGTGCCCGAGGTTGAGGTTCACGAGCTGGCTCGAGAAGTCGAGGAACGCGTTGCCCTGGTAGTCCCAGAACGTGGAGCCCTCGCCCGCGGCGATCGGCAGCGGATCGATGAGCGCCTGCGCGCTCCACGAGTGGAAGACGTGCGCACGGTCGTCGGCGCGCACCTGCGCCTCGGCTGCGGTGTCGGGCAGCGGATGCCGCGTGCCGTGCCGGTCGACGTACGTCGCCGTGTCGGTGAGGGTGTCGGTCATGGTCGATCCTTGGGTCGGTCGCTCCCTGAGCCCGTCGAAGGGAGCCCCGCGTGGGTCGCTTCGACGGGCTCAGCGAACGAGGGCGGTCAGTGGTTCTGGGGGAAGCCCAGGTTGATGCCGCCGTGGGCGGTGTCGGTGCGCGTGGCCGGGTCGAGCCAGCGGCTGGTGATGGCCTTCTCCCGGGTGAAGAAGTCGAACCCGTGGGTGCCGTAGGCCTTCGCGTCGCCGAACAGCGACTGCTTCCACCCGCCGAACGAGTGGTACGCGACGGGCACGGGGATCGGCACGTTGATGCCGATCATGCCGACCTGCACCTCATGCTGGAAGCGGCGGGCGGCGCCGCCGTCATTCGTGAAGATCGCGGTGCCGTTGCCGAACTGGCCCGAGTTGATGAGGTCGAGCCCCTCGTCGTACGTGCTCACCCGGACGACCGAGAGCACCGGACCGAAGATCTCCTCGGTGTAGGCGCGCGAGCTGGTGGGCAGGTCGTCGATGAGGGTCGGGCCGAAGAAGAAGCCGTCTTCGTGGCCGTCGACCGAGAGGCCACGACCGTCGACGACGATCTTCGCACCGTCGGCCTCGGCGATGTCGACATAGCCGGAGACCTTGTCGCGGTGCACGTCGGTGATGAGCGGTCCCATGTCGGGCTCACTGAGCTTGCCGTCACCGGCGTCGACACCTGCACCGTTGCCGATCTTCAACTGCGCGATGCGCTCGGTGATCTTGCCGATCAGCTCGTCGGCGACCGGCTCGACGGCCAGCACGACCGAGATCGCCATGCAACGCTCGCCGGCGGCGCCGTAGCCCGCGTTCACCGCCTGGTCGGCGACGAGATCGAGGTCGGCGTCGGGCAGCACCAGCATGTGGTTCTTCGCGCCGCCCAGCGCCTGCACGCGCTTGCCGTGCTTCGACGCCGTCTCGTAGATGTACTGCGCGATCGGCGTCGAACCGACGAACGAGATCGACTGCACCACGGGTGAGGTCAGCAGTCCGTCGACGGCGAGCTTGTCGCCCTGCAGCACGGTGAACACGCCGTCGGGCAGGCCGGCCTCCTTCCACAGCTCGGCCAGCCACAGCGCCGCCGACGGGTCCTTCTCGCTCGGCTTGAGCACGACGGCGTTGCCGGCCGCGATCGCGATCGGGAAGAACCACAGCGGCACCATCGCTGGGAAGTTGAACGGGCTGATGATGCCGACCACGCCGAGCGGCTGCTTCAGCGAGTACACGTCGATGCCAGTGGAGGCGTTCTCGGTGAACGCTCCCTTGGTGAGGGCCGGGAACCCGGTCGCGAGCTCGACCACTTCGAGCCCACGCGCGATCTCGCCCATCGCATCGGAGAGCACCTTGCCGTGCTCGGCCGTGATGATCGCCGCGAGTTCGCCCTTGCGGGCATTCAGCAGTTCGCGGAATGCGAAGAGCACGGTCTGCCGCTTCGCGACCGAGAGCCGGCTCCACACCTCGAACCCGGCCTGGGCCGACGCGATCGCCGCATCGACCTCGTCCTGGTCGGCCAGCACGACCTCGGCCTGCGCAGCGCCCGTGGCTGGGTTGTACACCGGGGCCGTTCGCCCTGAGGTCGAGGCGCGCAGTGCGCCGTCGATCCAGTGCCCGATCAGGGCCCGTTCGGGGATGGAGGCGGGTGACGATGCGGTCTGGGTGATGCTCATGGGCAATTCCTCACTGATGGCGGTTCTGAAGTCACGGTCGAGCCGGACAGAATGCCCGATCGGTTCGCTCCCTGAGCTTGTCGAAGGGAGCTGGATGGCAGTCCCTTCGACAGACTCAGGGAATGGCGCGGTTCGGCTAAGCTTCTGATTCCCAGTGTCGCAGAGGCAGAGAGGCCCGGCAGATGCCAGAACGTCGCGAAGACGAGCCGAACCGAACGGATCGTCCGAGCGCGGTCGTCGTCGCCGATGGAGTCCCGACCGTTCGCGAGATCCTTGCGCTCGATGCCGTCGCACAGGGCGTGCCGGAGGTGCTCTCGGGCGACGATGCCCTCGATGCGCGCGTGCGCTGGGTGCACGTCTCCGACAGTGCGGGGGTCGCGCGGCTCCTGAACGGCGGCGAGCTCCTGCTCTCGACCGGCTCCGGCTGGCCCACCGTACCCGCAGAGCTCGAGCACTTCATCGTGGGCCTCGTCGAGGCCGGCCTGGCCGGCCTGGTGCTCGAGCTGGGGGTGCACTACCGGTACGTTCCCGCCGTCGTCGAGGCGGCGGCCAGGTCACATGGCCTCGCGCTGATCGCGCTGCATCGCGAGGTGAAGTTCGTCACCCTCACCGAGGCGGTGCACAATCGCATCATCTCGGAGCAGACCGCGGCGCTCCGTGCCCGCGACGAGGTGCGCGAGCGCTTCACGGCCCTCAGCCTGCGGGGCTCGCCCGCCGACTTCATCGTGCATCAACTCGCACAGACACTCGGAGCCGCCGTCGTACTCGAGAACCTCGCCCACGAAGTCGTCGCCTCCGAGGTGCCGCCGGCCTCAGAGGCAGAGCTCTTCACGAACTGGGAGGCGCGCTCCCGCCTCGCGCACCGGCACGATGCTGCGCGTCGTCGGACGGGGCCTGCGCCCAGCCCCGACGAGTGGCTGATCGTGCCGGTCGAAGCTCGCGGCATCCGGTGGGGGCACCTCATCGCCCTGCCTGGGCCCGCGCATCCGGCAGGGCGCACGAGCGTGCTCGAGCAGGGGGCCATCGCCCTCGCACTCGGCCGACTCGCCGACGGCGAGGCCGACGAGTGGGTGCGCATCGGGCGGCAGCGCCTCGTCGACGGCCTGATCGCCGGGCGATTCGCGGGGCTCGCGGGTGCCGCCGCTCGCCTCGAGGCATCGGGGCTGCCCATCTCGGGTGCCCGGCTGCACGGTCTCGTCGCCTCTGGTGCGCCGATCGCGATGGGGGCTGCGGATGCCGCGGCGCGCACACTCGGCGGGCGCGCCATCGACGCGGCGGCACCCGACTCCGTTCCGTACGCGGGCGCGCGCGTCGTGCTGCTCTCGCTCCCGGGCGAGCTGACGGATGCCGCGGCACGCGATTTCGCCGCGGCACTGGCGGGTGGGGCGGCATCTGCCGAGCGGCTCGTGTTGTCGATCGGGGGAGAGGCCGACGGAATCGACGAGCTGCTCGGTTCAGTGCAGGAGGCGATCGACCTCGCTCGGGGGCCGCGGCTGCCCGGTCTGCGTGGCCCGGTGCTCCGTCGTGCGGACGACCGGCCGCTGATGCGCCTCGTGACCTCGCTTCGCGACGACCACCGGCTGCTCCGCCACAGCGAGCGCATGCTGGCACCGCTCATCGAGTACGACCTGGCGCGCGATGGAGACCTGCTGAGCGTGCTGGGTGCGATGCTCGCACATCCGGGCAATCGCACGGCCGCGGCATCCGCGTCGCATCTGTCTCGCTCGGTGTTCTACCAGCGACTCGCGCTCATCGGCGAGCTGCTCGGCGCCGATCTCGACGACGGTGAGATGCTCACCGCGTTGCATCTCGCGCTGCTCGTGCGTCGCAGCGCGGTGCGCTGACCGGCTTCTTTACTTGCTGTTGACAAGTGAACTTGCAAAGAGCAAGCTAAGTCTCACAACGGCCCATCCGACCAACTGATTCGATCTGGAGAAGACGATGTCCACCAGCATCTTCGTGAACCTGCCGACCACCGACCTCGAGCGCTCGAAGGCGTTCTACGAGGCGCTCGGCTTCAGCATCAACCCGGCGTTCACCGACGACAACGCCGCCTGCGTCGTACTCAGCGACGACATCTACTTCATGGTGCTCACTCGCGAGTACCTCGGCACCTTCACCGACAAGCAGATCATCGACCCGAAGACCCAGGCGCAGGTGAGCATCGCGCTCTCCCGCGATTCGCGCGAGGACGTCGACGACGTGCTCGCCAAGGGTCTCGCCGCGGGCGGGAGCGAGCCGCGCGAGGCGCAGGACTACGGCTTCATGTACTCGCGCGACCTCGACGACCCCGACGGCAACAACCTCTCGTTCCTGTTCATGGAGCCGGCGGCCGCCGCGATGGGCCCTGAGGCATACCTGGCCGAGCAGGGCGCGGCATCCGGCTCCGCCACGGCCTGACCGGCTCGCCGGATGGCGACACGCGGGACACGCGGCTTCGGCCAGTACAGCGGCACCGCTCGGGCTCTCGAGCGGGTCGGGGATCGATGGGCGCTGCTCATCGTCCGCGACCTGCTCGTGGGCCCGCGCCGGTACGGCGACCTGAAGTCCGGGCTGCCGCGCATCCCGACGAACATCCTCAGCGACCGGCTCAAGGAGCTCCAGGAGTCCGGGGTGCTGCGGCGCGTGCCGACCGTGCGCGGAGGGTACGAGCTCACGGACCTCGGTCGAGAGCTCGAGCCCGTCATCACCGCACTCGAACGGTGGGGCTGGTCGACCCTCGGCGAGCCCGCCGAGGGCGACGTCGTCACGCGTGACGCGCTCACCATCGCACTGCGGTCGGCATTCCGAGCGGATGCCGCCGCGCTGCTGCCACCCGCCCGCTACCTCTTGCACGTCGACGACGTGTCGGTCGCGGCCCTCGTGGCGGGTGCCGAGCTCGATGTCGTGCACGTCGGCGCCGACGCACTGGCGCAGCCGCGTCGCGCACCCCGACCCGAGGTGCAGATCGAGGTCGAGGTCGCGCTGGCCGCGACCGCGTTCCGAGATCTCATCTCGGGCGTGCTCACGCCGAGGCGCGCGGTCGCGAGCCGCGCGGTGGGCCTGGTCGTCGGCGATGCCGATGGCCTCGAGGCCTTCGCGCAGACCTTCCACATCGACCCGGCTGCGCCGTCGGACCACGAGTTGACCGCCTCGGCGGCGTGAGCGACCGGTGGGCGACCGTCGGCGCGGGTCTCGATGCGCGCCCCGGTCCCTGAGCTTGTCGAAGGGCGCTCCGCCACCGGGCGCGCGCTATTCGACCGTCGGGGTGACGTAGACCTTGCGCAGTGTCTGCCGCACCGTCCAGATCGTGCGCATGCCCGCGGTGAGCCGCACCACCGATCCCGGCGCGAGGATGATCGGGTCGGCGACCGGATGCTCGAACTCGAGTGTCGCTGCACCCGCGAGCACCACGAAGACCTCGTCGACTTCGACGTCGCGCATCGCGCCGACCGACATCTCCCAGACGCCGACGGTGCGCGTTGCGTCGTCGTCGAGCACGAGGAAGCCCGTGGTCGGCGTGCCCGCGACGACCTGGTCGGGCTCGACCGGCACGTGCTCGAGCGTGATGACTGCGGCATCCGTGAGCATGCCCGGATGGAGGCGAGGTGCGTCGCTCATGAGTCGAACCCCAGTCCGAGCGCGTCGAGGGTCTTCAGCAGGACGTTACGGTTTCCGCGCTGGTGGTCGGCGCGGTCGAGCGACCAGCGCGTGGCGTTGATGCCGAGCGCGGCGACGGGCTCGGGAGGGAACGGCAGCGGGCGCTTTCGCACCATTTCGAGCGACGTGCGCTCATTGTCGCGGCGCTCGAGCAGGTCGAGCATGACCTGGGCGGCGAAGCGGGTCGAGCCCACGCCCAGGCCGGTGAAACCCGCCGCGTAGGCCACGCGTTGGTCGCGCGCGGTACCGAAGAACGCGGTGAACTGCGTGCTGGTGTCGATCGCGCCGGCCCACTTGTGGCTGAACGCGAGCCCCTCGAACTGCGGGTAGGTCGTGAAGAAGTGGCTCGCGAGGCGCTCGAACGACGCGGGGCGCCGTTCGTACTCGGATCGCACCCGGCGCCCGTAGTGGTACACGGCGTCGTAGCCGCCGTAGAGGATGCGGTTGTCGGCGCTCAGTCGCGAGTAGTGGAACTGGTTCGCGAGGTCGCTGATGCCCTGCCGGTTCGACCAGCCGATCGACTCGAGCTGCTCGGTCGAGAGCGGCTCGGTCATGAGCACGTAGTCGTAGACCGGCACCGTCATCAGCCGATTGCGCTTGAGCAGCGACGGGAACACGTTCGTCGCCAGCACGGCGCGTTCGGCGAACACGCGACCGTCATCGGTGACGAGCGTCACCGCGCCCGTCGAACCGGGGGTGTCGACGCGGCGCACGGCGGAGCGCTCGAAGATCTCGACGCCGAGGTCGGTGGCGACGCGGGCGAGCTCGGCAGCGAGCTTTCCGGGGTGCACGAGCGCGGCGTCGCCCAGGTGCCAGTTCGCGGCCAGGTAGATCGGCGAGTCGACCTGCTCTCGAACCGCGGCCTCGTCGAGGAAGCGGATCTCGTCGGCCGCGCCGCGCGCCGCGGCATCCGTCACCTCGTCATGGAGCCACTCGACCTGATGCGGTTCGACGGCGACGCTGAGGGTGCCGGTGCGCTCGAACTCGACGTCCATGTCGTACTCGCGCACGGTCGCCTCGATCTCGTCGAGGTTCTCGAGGCCGAGCCGCTCGAGCGTGTCGAGCTCGTGCGGCCAGCGCGAGAGGCCGTTCTCGCGACCGTGCGTGAGGCTCGCCTCGCAGAAGCCGCCGTTGCGACCGGATGCCGCCCAGCCGATGGTCTTCGCCTCGACGAGCACCACGTGGGCATCGGGATTGCGCTGCTTTGCGAGCACCGCCGTCCAGAGGCCGGTGTAGCCGCCGCCCACGATCGCGAGCTGGGCGACGTGCTCGCCGGTGAGCGTGGGGTGGGTGCCCTTCGCCTCGGGGTCGAGGTCGTCGAGCCAGAAGACCCGCTGCCGAGTGCGGGCGAGCGAGTGCTCGATGACGGATGCCGGCGGCCGGCGTCGTTCGAAGACGGTCGTTCCCACGGGGATCACTCCGATGCGGTTGTGGTGCATCCATCCTCCCGTGCGCCGTGCGGCGGACGCCAGCGGCAGTGTGTCGCGGCATCCGCTCGCCGCCGGACACGCTGCCGGGGTCCCGACGCGGCGGCGCGCGCCCGCTTCGACGGGCTCAGCGAGCGGGGCCGTCCCCTGAGCTTGTCGAAGGGCGGGGGGCGTGCGCCTCGAGGAACTGGTACACCTCGGTCTGGTCGACGCCCGGGAAGGTGCCCGTCGGCAGGGCGGCGAGCAGTGACGTCGGCGTGCGCGCGGCCGGCCACGAGGCATCCGCCCACTTGTCGGCCAGGTCTCCGGGAGCCCGGCGGCAGCAGGCCTCGTCGGGGCAGCGCGACACGGCACGGTGCGGCGTCTCGCGGCCCCGGAACCACTTCACGTGCTCGAACGGCACGCCCACCGAGACCGAGTACTCGCCCTCCTTGGCCTTCTCGATGCGCGACGTGCACCAGAACGTGCCGGACGTCGTGTCGGTGTACTGATACCAGGGGCTGAAGCGGTCCTCGACGTCGAACACCGTGCG
>JALYWB010000055.1 GCA_030852935.1 Actinomycetota bacterium
CGGACCCATTCGGGGGCGTGCTCGGCGAGGGCCTTCTCGAAGAACACCTGGCCCGGGGCATCCGGGGTGCCGACGCCCTGTACCCACCGCTTGCGGGTCACCGGCCGGCCGGCGACCAGCGGAACCATCACGCGAGCGATCTCCGCGTAGTAGGAGATCACCTCGCCCTTCGTCATGCCCGTCTCTGGGTACATGACCTTGTCGAGGTTCGTGAGCCGGAGCCTCCGGCCATCCACCTCGACGAGCTGGCGCGTCTCAGCCATGTCCCCATCATGGCAGCGGGCCGTTCTCGTTCGCTGAGCTCGTCGAAGCGAGCCCCTTCGACGGGCTCAGGGAACGCCCTTCGACAGGCTCAGGGCACCATCGGGGGTATCCATGACAGGGCCTGGGGGTGTCTACTTGAGGCATGCGAGCCGTCTGGAAAGGGGCGGTCACATTCGGCCTGGTCAATGTGCCCGTCAAGCTGTACAGCGCCACCGAGGATCACGACGTGTCCCTGCATCAGGTGCACGACGAAGACGGTGGGCGTATCCGCTATCAGCGCGTCTGCGAGATCGATGGCAAGGTCGTCGACTACAAGAACATCGACAAGGCCTACGACGACGGCGAGCGCACCGTCATCATCACCGACGAAGACCTCAAGTCGCTACCCGCAGAGCGCAGTCGCGAGATCGAGGTCGTCGAGTTCGTGCCGACCGAGCAGATCGATCCGATCATGTTCGACCGCAGCTACTACCTCGAGCCCGACTCTGCGTCGAACAAGGCGTACGTGCTGCTGCGACGCACGCTCGAGTCGACCGACCGTACCGCGATCGTGCGCATGGCGCTGCGGCAGAAGACGCGGCTCGCGGCGCTGCGCGTGTACGGCGACGTGCTCATGGTGCAGACCCTGCTCTGGAGCGATGAGGTGCGCGCGGCCGAGTTCCCGTCACTCGACGAACCCGTGAAGATCTCGGAGAAGGAGCTCGACCTGTCGAAGCAGCTCGTCGAGAGCCTCGCGACCGATTTCGAGCCCGAACAGTTCGTCGATGAGTACCAGGCGGAGTTGCGCACGCTCATCCAGGCCAAGCTCGAACAGGGCGACGCGGTCGACACGGCCGCGACGTTCGGCGAGCAACCAGAGGAGGAGGGCGGCGAGGTGATCGACCTCATGGACGCCCTGCGCCAGTCGATCGCCGCGAAGCGCGAAGGCGGCTCGAAGGACACCGCGAAAGCCGGCTCGAAGGGCGGCGGTTCGGGAGGATCGGGCGGGTCGAAGACCGCGTCGAAGAGCTCGTCGGGGTCGAAGAGCGCCTCATCGAAATCGGACTCGAAATCAGCCACGAAGTCGGGCGACGGCACTCAGAAGAAGCGGCCGGCGGCCAAGAAGAAGGCGGCGTCCTGACGGTGGCGCACGGCATCCGGTGAGGGATGCCGCGCGCCACACTCGTTCGACGAACTCAGCCCTCGGTGCCGCCACAGGCGTTGCCGACCTCGGTCGCAGCCTCCTGGATGGCGGTCTGGTGCTCGGCGACGGCGTCGGCGTCGACCTCGGCCTCAGGATCGCTCGGCAGTGTCTCTGCGAAGTCGGCCGCCTCGTCGATCTTCTCGTCGAGCGCCTCGAGCGCGTCGGCCACCGCGTCGTCGGCCTCTTCGGCCAGCGCGTCGACCCGTTCGCTGTAGCCCTCGAGCGCGTCGTGGACCTCGCTCGGGTCGCCGCCAGCGGCGAGCGCGTTCTGTGCGCCGTTCGAGATGTCGCGGACCTCGCTGCGCACGGTGTCGCAGTCGTCTGCGCCGGCTTCGCCGGCCCCGCCACCGCCGCCGGCGGCACACCCGGAGAGCAGAAGCGCACCCGCGAAGACGAGCACGACGGACCTCTTGATTCGTTGCATGGTGATCCCCTTGGTCGTGGTGCTTCCAAGGGTAGCGAGCACCCTCCGACATCCGCTCGGTCGAGCCGTGCCCATTGACATACTTCACGGAAGCGATCAAGGGCTCGCCGAAGCGCCCCGGCACTCGTAGGCTCGCGCTATGAGCACCGAAGACGAGACGGCGGCGCCTCCGAACCCCGAGTCGAAGCCGGGTGAACCCGCGCCGCTCAGTGATGACGAGCAGACCCGCAAGGACGTCAGCTACAGCCCGGGCAGCGAGGCGGAGACCGCGGCGAAGCAGGCCGACCCGCTGCCCGACGGCGTCGACGAGGACATCGACGAGACGCGAATTCGTGCGGTACCAGGCACCGGCGGGCCCGACGACGCAGGCGATGTCGATGTCGATGTCGATGTCGACCCTGGCGATATCCACCTCCCCACCGAAGGCGGTCACCGCTGAGCGAGACAGCCGAAGACCGGGTGGATGACGCCGCATCGGCGACATCTTCGCGACGGGCCGCCGTGGTCTACAACCCCGTGAAGGTCGAAATCGATGAGCTTCGCGCGGCCGTCGCCGCCGAGCCCGCCGCCGCCGAATGGGGCGAGACCATGTGGTTCGAGACCACCGAGGACGACCCCGGCACCGGCCAGGCGGAAGAGGCGGTCAGGCAGGGCGCCGATGTCGTCATCGCGGCGGGCGGCGACGGCACGATTCGTGCGGTCGCACAGGTGCTCGCCGGCACCTCGACCACCCTCGCCCTGCTGCCGTCGGGCACCGGCAACCTGCTCGCGCGCAATCTCGACCTCACACTCGACGACATGGCGCACTCGATCGAGGTCGCCTTCGCCGGCACCGATCGCGACATCGACCTCGCCTGGGCCGACATCCGGCGCGAGGGCGGCCGCGTCGAGCGCGAGGCATTCCTCGTGATGGCCGGCCTCGGCCTCGACGCCAAGATGCTCTCGCACACCGACGAGGAACTGAAGGCGAAGGTCGGGTGGCTCGCCTACGTCGACGCCATCCGCAAGGCGCTCCGCGACAAGAACCGGCTGCGCATGCGCTATCGGCTCGACGGGCGGTCGACCCGCACGGTCTCGGCGCACACGCTCATCATCGGCAACTGCGGCTCACTGCCCGCGAACATCCTGCTGCTGCCGACGGCGGCGATCGACGACGGCCGGTTCGAGGCGGTGTTCCTGCGGCCCGAGAGCGCCTGGGGGTGGATCCAGATCTTCGTGAAGATCATCTGGGAGAACGGTGTACTGCGTCGCACCAAGCTCGGGCGGAAGATGATGAGCCCCGACGTCGACGCGCTGCGCTACGTCAAGGGTCGCAAGCTCGAGGTCGTGCTGAGCCGCCCCGAAGAGCTCGAACTCGACGGCGACGGCTTCGGGCGCACTCGGGCGTTCCGCACCTGGATCGACGCCGGTGGCCTCACGGTGCGGGTGCCGAAGGGCGAGGAGTAACGGCTCGGATGTGAGCGAATGCCGCGACGGATGCCGCTCGCCCGCGTCATCCGATCGACAGGTTCGGCAGCGCCCGCACCCCGAACTCGCGGCGCAGCGCGCTGATCGCCGCGTACCAGCCGTTCAGGCCCGTGACACCCGGGCCCGGCGGTGTCGACGAGGACGCCAGGTACACGCCCGGCACTGCCGTGTGCCACGGGTCCGTCGAGATGACCGGGCGCCGCATGAGCTGCCGAATCGAGGGGGTCCCGGCGGCGATATCACCGAGCACGTAATTGGGGTCGTACTGCTCGACCTGCAGCGCAGTACGGCTCGACGCATCGAGCACCACGTCGCGGAATCCCGGCGCGAAGCGCTCGATCTGCCTGTTGATCGCCTCGCGCTGGTCGAGCGCCGACCCGCGTGGCACGTGCGTGTAGGTCCAGAGCACGTGCCGGCCGGCCGGCGCCCGACTGGCGTCGACGAGTGACGGCTGCGAGACGAGCACGTACGGCGAATCCGAGTGGCGGCCGCGTGCGACCTCCGCCTCTGCCCGGGCGATCTCGGCGCGCGTGCCCCCGAGGTGCACGGTGCCCGCCGACCGCAGTTCTGCGTTCGCCCACGGCACCGGTCCCGAAAGGGCGAAGTCGACCTTTGCCACGGCGTTGCCGTACTCGAAGCGCCGCAGCGAGCGCGCATACCGCTCGTGCACCCGGGTCTTCGCCATTCGCAGGAGCGCCCGTGGCGTGACATCGAGGAGCACGGCCCGCGCCGACGGCAGTTCGTCCAGGTCGGTGATCTCGGTATCGGTCGTGACCGCGCCTCCGTGCGCGACCAGGTCTGCAGCGAGCGCGTCGACAATCGCCTGGCTGCCGCCGACCGGAATCGGCCAGCCGCGCGCGTGCGCGTACGCGCCGAGCGAGAGGCCGGCTCCCGCGGTGGCGAGGCTCGGCATCGGCAGGATCGCATGAGCCGCGACACCGCTCAGCATGGCGGGGGCGAGATCCTCAGTGAAGCGCAGATTCCAGAGCGGCGACCCCTGCTCGAGGGTGCGGAGCCCGAAGCGCACCGCGGTCACCGGGTGATCGGGGATGCGCAGCAGGTTGTTGCCCGTGAATGCGGCCACCTCGTCGGCCCGGCGAACGAGCGGCCCCATGAGCCGTGCGTAGGCGGCACCGTCGCGGCCGAGACCTTCGGCCGTGCGCTCGAGGTTCTGGTAGGCGATGCCGGCTCGTCCGCCGTCGAGCGGGTGGCCGTACGATGCGGGCGGATGCCGCAACTCGACGCGGCGCGGAAGCTGGAACTCGCGGAAGAACCGCGACGCGAGCGCCATCGGATGCACCGCAGAACACACGTCGTGGCGGAACCCGGGCAACGTCAGCTCGGCCGTGCGAGCGCCGCCGCCGATCGTGGCGTTGCGCTCGAACACGTGCACGCGCAGGCCTGCGCGCGCGAGCGTGACCGCGGCGGCGAGGCCGTTGGGGCCCGCCCCGACGACGACCGCATCGAGATCGGTCATGCTCGCCGCCACCGCACCCGTCGTCCGACGAGTGCGATTCCAGCGGCGGCCCCGGCAAGAGCGAGCAGGCCGTTTGCCGTGCCGCGGTGCAGCACCGCCCAGGCCTGCGGCGACCAGCGCACCGACCTGTCGTCGAAGATGCCGTGCGCGTCGACGGCGGCGTCGACCGGAGCGTGCAGGTTGGCGGGAAGCATCGGCTCAGCGGCATCCGGTGCCTGCTGAAGCCGATAGCCGAACCTCGACGCCATGTGGTCGAGCAGCCCACCGGCGACCCGGTTCCCGAGGATCGCGACGACGGTGGGCTCGCCGACCCAGGTACGAGGGCGGGGATGCTTCGCTACCCGGGCGATGATGCGGGCGCCGACCTCGGGCTGGAACACGATCGGGATCGGGCGCGAGTGGTGCGGCAGGGTCGTCTTCATCCAGCTGTACAACGGAGTGTTGAGGGCGGGCATGTCGACCTGTGAGATGCGCACCGCGCTGTGCGAGTGGAGCAGCTCCGATCTGACCGATTCCGAGAAGATGCGTTCGGCGGCCTTCGCAGCGCAGTAGGCGGCCATCAGGGGCATGCCGCGGTGCGAGAGCGCCGACGTGGTCTGAATGACGTGACCGCGATTGCGCGGCACCATTCGTGACAGCGCAGCGCGCGTGCCGTTGACCGTGCCGTGGTAGGTCACATCGGTGATGCGCTCGAAGTCCTCCGGGTCGATATCGAGGAACTCCGCGTGCACGACGGCCAGGGGTCCGTTGACCCAGAGCTCGATCGGTCCGAGCTCCGCCTCGATGCGGTCGGCAGCCGCCTCGACCGCGGCCGAGTCCGTGACATCCGTCGGTACGCCGAGGGAGCGGCGACCCCTCGAACGCACCTCCTCGACGGTCGCGGTGAGGCGCGCCTCACCGCGTGCAAGCACGGCCACGTCCCAACCGTCGTCGGCGAGCGCGCGAACGACGGCGCGGCCGAGCCCCGCGGTTCCGCCTGCGACCACCGCGACCGCCATCAGTGATCGCCGTTCTGCGCTCGTCCCTCGGCGAGGTAGGCCAGGCGGTGCAGCGTCTCACGGTTGCGCAGGTACAGCGGCGGATCCGTGAGGAATCGCGGCACCCAGCTGCCGGGGCCCTCGGCCGGGTGCTCCTGGATGCGGACGAGGCATCCGCTCGCGGTCGGTCGCACGTCGAGCGTGACGAGCGCTTCGCCGATCGGCCAACCCTTGGCGCGCATCACCATGCGCTGCGGTGGCTGCCACTCGACGCTCGTGGTCTCATCGTTGATGAGCACCGGCCAGACGCCGATGGAGTGGTGAAGCCGGCTCCCTTCGGAGGGCCAGGCGGCATCGACATCGCGCATGCGGGATGCGCCGACGACCCAGCCCGGGTACAGCCAGCCGTCGGCCAGCACCTCGAACACCGCCTCGGGCGAGCACGCAAAGGCACGGACGTTGCGGGACATCCGGCTCCCTCCCCCGGCCGGCACGATGCCGGCCTGCGATTCGAACGTAACCCGCTGAGGGGGCGCTGTCGCGGGATTGACAGGGTTCCCGTCCCGGGTCGGATGTCACAAAACGGTCGCGCCGGTTGTCATATGTGTAGGTCCCGCGATCTGAGACCCGCCGGGACGGAGGGGAACACCATGCGGTTGATGCGCCCATTGCACCACAGGGCCGTGCACGAGTTCCGCGACGCGGCCGAGAACGGCGATGCTGCTCGCCTGGCGTCGCTCCTGGACCCAGACGTCGCGGTCGTCGTCGATCGAGGCGACCGGGAGAACCCGGCGATCAGGGTCGTGCGGGGCGCGTACGAGGCGGTCGCATTGCTCGTGCACGGAATGGCGGTGGCGGCCGAACCCGACGTCGTCATCGAAGAGCGCACGGTCAACGCCCAGGCCGGGCTGATGCTGAATCGCGGCGACCGGACCATCGCGGCGATGACCGTCGACTTCACCGGTGGCCTCATCAGCATGGTGTGGATCCGCTTGCGCCCCGAGCAGTTGCGCCGCTGGGTCGAGGTGTGAACGGCTGCTGGAAGCGAGCGCGTCACGTTCCGTCGATC
>JALYWB010000096.1 GCA_030852935.1 Actinomycetota bacterium
CATCGCCGCCAACGCCGGACTGGTGCACCCGCCGCGCACCCGCCTCGAGTCGGTCGATGGCAACGAGCTCGTGCTGGCGACCAACCTGCTCGGCAACTTCGCGCTGTTCCGCGCGTTGCTGGCAGGCATGGCGCCCGGCGGTCGCATCGTCTCGCTCGGGTCACTGTCGAGCCGGCTCTCGACGTTCCGAATCGACGACCTGCAGTTGCTGCACGGTTACGACCCGTGGCGCGCGTACGCACAGTCGAAGATCGCGACCCAGGTGCTCGGCTTCGAACTCGACCGCCGACTTCGCGCGGCCGGCATCCGCGTCGCGAGCGTCGTGGCGCACCCGGGGTACTCGATCAGCGGGCGCACCCCCAGAGTGCCCGGCGTCAACGAGCCGAGCCGTCTCAAGCGGTTCATCGACGCGCTGCAGGGCCCATGGGCGCAGGGCAAGCACCGCGGCGCCGAGGTGGTGCTGCACGCCCTCACCGCCCCGGGCGTCGAGGGCGGCCAGTTCTGGGGTCCGCGCTTCCTGGCGGGCGGCGAGCCCACCCTGCAGACGCCCACTCGCGTCTCGACCGACGTCGACGCCGGTGCACGCCTCTGGGCGTTCGCCGAGGCCGTGACCGACCGCCCGTTCGCGGTGAGCCGATGACCGCGCGCAAGCGAACGGGGTGGCTGGCCATGCCGCGTGTGCGGCGGATGCTCGCCCGCATCCTCGTCGTGACAGGCGCGGCGCTCGCCCTGTTCGGGCTCCTCACCGCACGTTACGGCTTCCTCCTCGCCGGCATCCTCGTGGTCGGCCTCGGCGCGGCCTTCGGGCCCGCGCGGATCCGCCGCCGCGACTGAGCAGGCCGAGCACTGGCGCCCGGCCTGAGATTCGGGCCTCATCCACAGCTGCGCGTCATAGGCTGGACGCAAATGCGAGTGATCAGCTACAACCTGCGGAAGCACCGCGCCATCGGTGAACTCGTGGGGCTCGCCGAGCGGCACGCTCCCGACATCCTGTGCCTGCAGGAGTGCGACACCGCCGACCTGCCGTCGCAGATCCACGAGCTCCGCCTGGCCGACTCGACCTCGCGCAATCGCCTGGGCCTGGCGGTCTATTACCGCGACGATCGCTTCCAAGCCCTGCGCATGCAGTCGTTCATGCTGAAGAAATCGCTGCACGACCGCGTCCTCCGCCCCGCGCACGAACGGCTCATCGGCGTGCGCATGCTCGATCTCCAGGAGGAGCGCGAGCTGATCGTCGCCTCGTTCCACGCGGCGCCGCTGACGGCGCTCAACTCGCTGCGGCGCCACCAGATCAACTCGGCGCTCGGTGAATTGCAGCTGCTCGGCCCGGGGCTCCCCACGCTCATGGTCGGCGATTACAACTACCCCGTCTTCAAGGAGAACCTCGGCGAGAAGGTGCGCGACTCGGGCTACGAGCTCACGCTGAGCGACAAGCGCACCTACACCCGGTACAAGTTCTTCCGCGGCCACTTCGACCTGGCCACCTCGGTCGGTCTCGACATCCATGGCATCGAGACCCTGCCGCGCGGCTCGTCCGACCACATGCCGATCAAGGTGGATGCGAGCTACAGCAAGGTCGCGCAGGTCGCGGCCGGCGAGGATGCGTGACCGGTGATCAGCCGTGAGCTGGCGCTCGCGCTGCGCGAGGCGGGCCTGTCGTGGCATCCCGAATCGGGCGACCGGTTCCAGCTCGACCTGCCCGAGTCGGTCGAGGCGGAGGTCGAGGCCGACGTCTTCACGGTGAGCGAGATGACGATCGAGCCGCACCGGTACGCGAGCGGTACGATCCTCGGCTTCAACGGCACGACCGAGTGGGCGCTCGACTCGGTCGCGCTGGCCGACGCGGTGTGGCTGCCTCGCGAAGACCAGTTGCGTGAACTGCTGCGTGCGACGTTCCGGTCGCTTACGCGCCTCGACGACACGTTCGAGGTCGAGGTCGAGATCGCGGGCGAACGACGCCGGTTCGAGCATCCCGACGTCTCGGAGGCGTACGGCCTCGCGCTGCTCGAACTCATCGGCAGGTCACGATGACGGATGCCGCGGCGAGGTGCTCACCGTGACGGATGCTGCCGGGCCGGATGCTGCGGGGCCGGATGCCGCTGGAGGCGCGGCGCTCGCCAGAGCACGGGAACTCGTCGCCGACGCCGTGACGACGCTCCGCGCGAGCGCGGCGCGCGATGAAGTCCTGGCCGAGTACGTCCCCGAACGCCGCGTATTCGGCCTGCCGCGGGCCGCGCGGATGATGCCCGCCACTCGGGTCTGGCGGCTGGGCGTGCTGTTGCTCACCGCCGACGGCCGGCTCTTCGCCACGGGCCGTGTGGTTCGCGCCGAGCGACCCGTGCGGCGGAGCGTGATCGCCGAGACGGTCGCCGAGCAGCGCGCGTACCGCGCGGCCGCGGTGAAGGGAGGCATCGCCGAGGGGTCGACGGTGAACTTCGATGCGCGGCCGATCGACCTCGACGTCATCGCCCGCGGCGAGGCATCCGGCCCGCTGCTCCTCCGCGACGGGGCAATGCTGGTGCGCTGGAATGCGTCGCAGCCCGACATGTTCATGCCGCTCGATCGCTACCTCGCCGACCGGGTGGAACTGCTCGCGAATCCGCCATCCGGTGCCTGAGCGTCTGCTATTCTCGACGATCGTGTGTTGCAACTGCCCCGCGATGATCATTCGGCCCCGCACCGCCTGAGGCGGAGCGACCGAACGATCCACGGCTCTCCGCCTCGGCCATGACCCTGGCCGCGGTGCGACTTCGGCGTGCCCGGCTGACGATTCTCGCCAGCGGAGCTTTCATTGCGTACTCACCCTTCATCATCATCTTCATCGTCCCGTTCGGGGCGCGCATCGCCGACCTCGGTCGGCGGTCGACACGAACTCGGACAGAATTTCCTCGTCGACCGCACGGTCATCGACCGTGTCGTCGGGGTGGTCGCGGCGACGCCGGGTCCGATCATCGAGCTCGGTGCCGGGAGCGGCGCCCTGACCCGCGAACTCGCGGGACTCGGCCGGCCGCTCACCGCACTCGAGATCGACTCTCGGCGGGCGCGCGCGCTTCGTCGAGAACTCGGCGGCAACGCCACGATCGTGCAGGCCGACGCGCTGGCGTGGCGTTACCCCTCGAGGCCACACGTGGTCGTGGGCAACGTGCCCTTCCACCTCACGACCGCCGTCATGCGGGCACTCCTCGCTCGCGGGCACTGGACCGATGCGGTGCTGCTCACGCAGTGGGAGGTCGCCCGCCGCCGGTGTGGGGTCGGCGGCTCGAGCCTGCTGACCGCGCAGTGGCATCCGTGGTTCTCGTTCACCCTGCACGAACGGGTGCCGGCCCGCGCGTTTCGACCGATGCCATCGGTCGACGGAGGGGTGTTCAGCATCGAGCGTCGTACCGAACCACTCGTCGATGCCGCCGACCGATCGGCGTACCAGTCCTTCGTCGCGGAGGTCTATCGAGGCCGCGGGAACGGTCTGGCGCAGATCCTCACCCGCACGTCGCGGCCGTTGCGGCCCGAGGCGGCGCGGCGAATGCTCGGGTCGCTCGACCTGTCCGGCCGCGTACTGCCGAGTCGACTGGGAGGGGAGGATTGGGCGGCCATCTGGATGGGGGTGCGAGGGCAGGCGCGTCGAGGCTCCGGGTCGACGCCCAGCCGGCGCGTCGCGAGCGATCGACGCCGCCGGGCCCCCTCGTGACGAAGCTGCGTCGCCACGCGTCCCGATCGTGGCACGCGTGGCGACGTGCACTCAGACGAGTTCGACCGACGTCGGAACCGCGTTCGCGAAGAGGTCGAGCACGGGGCAATGCTCGTCGACGACACGACGCAGTTCTGCATAGCGTTCGGCGGTCTCGGGTCCCGTCAGCTTCACCGAGAGGCGCACGGCGTTGAATCCGGGCCGTACCGTCTCGGTGATGCCGAAGAGCTTGCGTGCGTCGAGGTCGCCCTCCGCGTCGATGTCGATGTCGTCGACGACGATGCCGAGCGCGTTCGCGTACAGCCGGTAGACGACGATCTGGCACGAGATGAGCGCGCCGAGCGCGTACTCGACGGGGCTCGCGGCGACGTCGTCACCCGCGAGTGCCGCAGGCTCGTCGACGAGGAAGCGGTGTCGGCCGGCGGTGATCTCGCTCGCGACGGAACCCGAGCCGCGCCCGTTCACCCTGTAGGTGAGGTGCGCGGCGGTGGTGTCGGCGGCGATGCGCTGTTGCCAGGCGGCGCCGGCCGTGTCGAGCCGTTCGGCTCGCTCGTCGGCGGAGGTGGGGGGAACCGTGTCGATGTTGAGTAGGGTCATGCGCCGCACCCTATCCAGCACGTGGGGCGCGGGGCGAGCGGGATCGTCACGCCGCGTCGCCTGCCGTCACCGAGCGTCACGCCCGGTCATCGAGCGTCGGGCGCTCGGGGATTCTGCATGCGGCGCGCCTGGTCCCGCCCCAGCGGGTCGACGGCTGGCGTGTTGTTGCTCGCTCATACGCCCTACCGACTGTGCCTGAGCGGTACCGTGTGCTCGTGAGGTGGTATCGCTCGGCACCGGCCAGGGACTTCGCCGTGGCTGCGAATGACGGCATCATCGGCACGGCCGGTGTGCTGCAGGGTTTCGCCGGGGCGGGTGCATCGAGTGCGGCATTGCTCGTCGCGTCCATCTCCGCGCTCGTCGCGGGATCGGTCGCGGGATTCGGCGCGCGGTACGCGGAACTCGCGGCCGAGCGCGACGCCGAGCGGGCACTCATCACGGAGGAAGTGGAGGACCTCGAGGCGGACGACGCAGACGAGCTCGCCGACCTCATCGAGCACTTCGAGGAGCGCGGCGTGCCGAATGGCCTGGCGCGGGATGTCGCACAGCGCATGCACGCGTACGACCCACTCGCCGCACAGCTCGAGACCGAACACGGCATCCAGGAGCCAATGCGCGCCTCGCAGCCGATTATCGGCGGGCTCGTCGAGGGCGTGGCGATCGCGGCCGGCTCTGCGCTGCCGCTCATCATCCTGCTCGCCTACCCCGCCGCGTGGGAGAGCTGGGCAGTGTTCCTCGCCGCGATGGCTTCGCTCGCGATCACGAGTGTGCTCATCGCGATCTCGGCCCGAACCTCGGTGCCCCGTGCCCTGCTCCGCACGATCGGCATCGGCGTCGCGACGATGGGTCTCAGCTATCTCGCGGGCGTGCTCGTGTTCTGAGTACGGAGCTGTGCACGGCCGACCCGGCGCAGGAGCTGGCGACGATCAGAACCCGAATGCCGTGATCGGCGAGAGGGTGCCGTCGCGCCACCGCTCGAGCACGAAGCGCTCGTGGTGCACGAGGTTGTCTGGCAGCCCGTGGAGGTCGAACCAGCGCAGGTCGGCGGCCTTCTGCTCCTGCAGGGCCGGCGTGCCGCTCCACGACCTGCACGCGAAGAAGAAGTCGACCCGCTGGTCGACGGCGAGCCCCGTCGGAGCGGTGCGATGCATGGCCGTGAGTGCCACGAGTTGGGGTTCGAGGATGGTGATGCCGAGCTCTTCGGATGCCTCGCGCACGGCCGCCTCGGTCACGGGCTCGGCTGCCTCGACGTGGCCCGCTGCAGAGGCCGCCCAGAAGTCGTCGTAGTACCCGGTGTTCGCGCGCAACTGCAGCAGCACCCGAGAGCCGTCGACGAGGAACACGTAGGCGGCAGGCACGACGCTGAACCCGCCGTGCTCGGCCGCGTACAGGGCCGGGTAGGTCTGGCGGGCGGCGCCGGGCTCGATCATGACGTCAAGGCTCGGCTCAGTATCCGGCGATCGGTCCGAAGGCCTCGGTGAGCGGCGCCCGGTTGACCGTGCGGAGCTCATCGATCGCCACGGTGAACAACCCCTGCACCTCGAGCGCGCCCGACGTGGCATCGGTCACGCCGATGCGGCGCACGGGGTAGTCGCGCCCTTCGCACAGGCCGCGGAACTTCACGTCGTCTTCGCGTGGCACGCTCACGATGACGCGACCGGCCGACTCGGAGAAGAGCGCGGTCGCGGCGTCGATGCCCGCGTCCTGGATGACCTCGTCGAGCACCACGCGTGCGCCGACACCGAAGCGACCGACGGCCTCGGCCAGCGCCACCGCGAGGCCGCCGTCGGAGAGGTCGTGTGCCGAGTCGATGAGGCCCTCGATCGCGGCCGCATTGAGCAGTCCGGCAAGACGCTGCTCGCCGGCGAGGTCGACGGCCGGCGGACGACCGCCGAGGTGATCGTGCACGACGCCGGCCCACGCCGAACCGTCGAGCTCGGTGCGGGTGTCGCCGAGCAGGTAGATGTTGTGGCCGTCGTCCTGCCAGCCGGAGGGGATGCGGCGGGCCACGTCGTCGATTACGCCGAGCACCGCGATCACGGGCGTCGGGTGGATCGGTACGTCACCGGTCTGGTTGTAGAACGACACATTGCCGCCCGTGACGGGAATGCCGAGCTCGAGGCATCCGTCGCTCAGTCCCTCGACCGTCTCGGAGAACTGCCACATGACCTCGGGGTTCTCGGGCGAGCCGAAGTTCAGGCAGTCGCTGACGCCCATGGGCACCGCACCCGTGACGGCCACGTTGCGGTACGCCTCGGCGAGCGCGAGCTTCGCGCCCTCGCGCGGGTCCAGCTGCGAGTAACGGCCGTTCGCGTCGGTGGCGACCGAGACGCCGAGCCCGGACTCCTCGTCGACGCGGATCATGCCTGCGTCGTCGGGATAGCTCAGGGCCGTGTTGCCGAGCACGTACTTGTCGTACTGGCTCGTGACCCACGCGGCATCCGCCTGGTTCGCCGAGCCGACCAGCTTCAGGAACTGGTCGCGGATCTCGTCTGGGGTGGCAGGGCGCTCTAACTTCGCCGCGGTGTCGGCCTGCAGCGCGTCGATCCACGAGGGGTAGGCGACCGGACGCTCGTAGACCGGGCCGTCGATCGCGACCGTGCGCGGGTCGACGTTGACGATCTCTTCGCCGCGCCAGGTGATCGAGAGCCGCCCGGTGTCGGTGACCTCGCCGAGCACGCTCGTCTCGACATCCCACTTCTTCACGACCTCGAGGAAGCCGTCGAGCTTCTCTGGACGCACGATGGCCATCATGCGCTCCTGGCTCTCGCTCATCAGGATCTCTTCGGGCGTGAGCGACGGGTCGCGCAGCAGCACGTCGTCGAGCACGATGGACATGCCGCCGTCGCCGTTGCTCGCCAGCTCCGACGTTGCGCATGAGATGCCGGCCGCGCCGAGGTCTTGGATGCCTTCGACGAGCTCGTTCTTGAACAACTCGAGGCAGCACTCGATGAGCACCTTCTCGGCGAACGGGTCGCCCACCTGCACGGCGGGGCGCTTCTTCGGTGCGGCGGTCCCTGAGCCTGTCGAGGGGTCGAAGGTGTCGGACGCGAGGATCGACGCGCCGCCGATGCCGTCGCCTCCGGTGCGAGCGCCGAAGAGCACGACCTTGTTGCCGGCGCCCTTCGCGTTGGCGAGGTGCAGGTCTTCGTGGCGCAGCACGCCCACCGCGAGCGCGTTCACCAGCGGGTTCGCCTGGTACACCGGGTCGAACCAGGTCTCGCCGCCGATGTTCGGCAGGCCGAGGCAGTTGCCGTAGAAGCTGATGCCCGACACGACGCCGTGCACGACGCGGGCAGTGTCGGGGTGGTCGATGGCACCGAATCGGAGTGCGTCCATGACCGCGACGGGCCGTGCACCCATCGAGATGATGTCGCGCACGATGCCGCCGACGCCCGTGGCCGCGCCCTGGAACGGCTCGATGTAGCTCGGGTGGTTGTGCGACTCGATCTTGAAGGTGACCGCGCGCCCACCGCCGACGTCGACGACGCCGGCGTTCTCGCCCGGCCCGACGAGGATGCGCTCCCCCTCCGTCGGCAGGTTGCGCAGGTGGACCTTCGACGACTTGTAGGAGCAGTGCTCCGACCACATGACGCTGTAGGCGCCGAGCTCCGCGGTCGAGGGCGCGCGCCCGAGGGTGGCGA
>JALYWB010000105.1 GCA_030852935.1 Actinomycetota bacterium
CTCGTCGAGGAGTCGCTCGCGACGTACCGGTCGCAGCATCCGTCGCTCGGACAGGTGGTGCTGCGCATCGGCACGATCCTCGGCCCGACGGTGTCGAACCAGATCACCGCGCTCTGGGACGGGCGGCGTATCTTGCGGATCTCGGGCTCCGAGAGCCCGTTCGTCTTCGTCTGGGTCGACGACGTGGTCGGGGCGATCGTTCGCGGCGCGACGGGTGAGGTGACCGGGGCGTTCAACGTCGCCGGCGACGGCCGAGTCACCGTGAATGAGATCGCCGCGGCCCTCGGCAAGCGCACCATCACGGTGCCGCCTGGGCTGCTCACCGCGGTGCTCGGTGTGGCACACGCGCTGCGGCTGACGGTGCACGGCCCCGAGCGCGTCGGGTTCCTGCGCTACCGTCCGGTGCTCGACAACACGCGGCTGAAGCAGATGCTGGGCTACACGCCCGAGAAGACGAGCCGCGAGGCGTTCGACGCCTACCTCGCCGCACGCGCCGCGCGCTGACGGGGAGGTCTGCGGCACGAAAAAGACCCCCCGCGCACCCCTGCGCGCATGAACGCAGCCCCGGTTACCCGTTAACGATGAAGACCCCCCGCGCACCCGCCAGAGCCCGGTTACCCTTGCTGCGTTTCCGCCCTGGGGGAGTTGGCCTGGATGGCGCCACGCGGGGAGCCGTCATCCATTCTACCCGGTTCCGGATGCCTCGCGAGCTCACGTCGCGGCATCCGGAAGTCAGCATCACCACCCGGCGCCGGACAGAACCGTAGGAAGAATTGCCCTGACACGCCGCTCCGGGGAAGGCGACACTCCGACGGAGGTCCGATTCCTCCTACACTGCTGGCGTGGCGAGCGCCGAGACGCGACCGTACAGCCGCCTCGCCGAAGTCGGGTACGATTTCATGAGGTCGCGCGCTCTCGAGCGCGTCCCGCCGTGGAGGATTCGCCTAGTGGCCTATGGCGCACGCTTGGAAAGCGTGTTGGGTGAAAGCCCTCGGGGGTTCGAATCCCCCATCCTCCGCCAAATCCGAACCACCTCTGGCTGGGCTGAGTCATGACATTCGCTCATGTCCTCATTAATGCGGAATAGCCAACGCGCGCAATGCCGCGGATGATATGAGAGATGTCAACGGCACCGATGGATACGAGGAGTGGGGACGCTGGGGATTCCTCGTCCAGGCCGTCGGCACCAGGAAGCGACGGCCTCAGGGTGATCACCCTGAGGCCGCGTCGCGCGCTCGGACTGAGCGTCGGACTGCCGTTCATCGCTCTCGTCGCGCCGTTGCTGGCCACCGGTATCTGGCTGCTCGACCCGCGCGGAATGTGGCCACTCGTCGCGGTGGGGCTGATCGCCGTGGCACTCACCGTGATCGCATGGCTCGCCTACCAGCACGCGCACGCGTCGATCAGCTCGTACGGGATCGTCGAGCGCGGATTCTTCGGTGGCACTTCCACGGTCGCGGCCCGCGACATTGCCGGTGTGCTGCGCCTGCAGGTCTACCGCGGCAGCAGCCTCGAGACGAGCCATGAGCTGTTCGTGGTGAGCCGCACCGGTCGTGGCATCTTCCGCATGCGCGGCCGGTTCTGGTCGACCGCCACGATGGATCGCGTCGCTCGCATCCTCGGCACCGAGGAGACCATACGGCCTGAGCCGGTCACGCTCGCCGAGCTGCGAAAGAGCGATCCGAAACTGCTCTACTGGTTCGAGCGGGGCGCGCTCTCGGGCTGACCAGTGCTGCTGGGGCCACTCCCTTCGACGGGCTCAGGGAGCTTCACGGGGTCAGGCGCGACCGCCTTCGACGGGCTCAGGGAGCTTCGACGGGCTCAGGGAGCAACATCTTCGACGCTCCCTCGGATCGGGGCCTAGCGTAGAGGCATGCAGCCTGCTCCACTCCTGTCGGTCGAGGCGCAGCAGGCCGCGGTGCTCGCCGCGATGCCCCAGCTCGCTTCGGTGACCGTACCGCTCGCCCAGGCCCTCGGTCATACGCTCGCCGCCCCGGTCGTCGCGGCGCACCCGTTGCCGCTCTTCGACAACTCGGGCATGGACGGCTACGCCGTGCACGAGTCGGATGTCACGTCAGCGAGCGCCGCATCGCCGGTCGTGCTCGAGGT
Organism: Actinomycetota bacterium; assembly: GCA_030852935.1. Classification (GTDB taxonomy): domain Bacteria; phylum Actinomycetota; class Actinomycetes; order Actinomycetales; family Microbacteriaceae; genus Agromyces. Next base: position 2,110 of record JALYWB010000105.1, read on the forward strand.
CGTCGCCGACGTCGCGGCGGGGAGTCCGCTCGATCCGGCGTTGCCGCAGGGCACGGCGGCCCGGGTCATGACGGGCGCCGCGGTGCCGAGCGATGCCGACGCGGTCGTGCCGGTCGAGCACACCGCCGAGTTCGTCACGCACGCGGCATCCGGCGGCTGGCATTCGAACCACACGATCTCAGTGATCACCCCGCCGAAGCCGGGCGCGCACATCCGCCGGGCCGGCGAAGACGTTCGGCCGGGCGAGGTCGTGATCGAGGCCGGCGAGCTCCTGACCGCACGGCACGTCGCCGCTGCTGCGGGCGCCGGAGCGGCACGCGTCGAGGTCTCAACCTCGCCGCGCGTCGCCGTGATCTCGACGGGCAGCGAGCTGCGACCGGCGGGGGAACGCCTCGAGCGTGGCCAGATTCCCGAATCGAACTCGCTGCTGCTCGCCGGGCTCGTGGATGCCGCGGGCGGCGACGTGGTACATCGCGGCACGGTCGCCGACGACGAGGCGGCGTTGCGCGCGACGCTCGAGGAGGTCGAGGCGGCCGGCGTGGATCTGGTCGTGCTCTCGGGCGGGGTGAGCGTCGGCGTGTACGACGTCGTCAAGACCGTGCTGTCGACGCTCGGCACGGTCGACTTCGTCAAGGTGGCGATGCAACCCGGCAAGCCCCAGGCCTTCGGTCGATTGCAGGGCGGCACACATGTGTTCGGCCTGCCGGGCAACCCGGTGAGCGTCGCGGTGTCGTTCGAGGTGTTCGTGCGGCCGGCACTGCTGCGGATGCAGCGGCGACGTCAGGTGCATCGCCCGACGCTGCGGGTCATCGCGGCGACGGGCTGGCGCACGCCGCCCGAGCGCATGCAGTTCATGCCGATCGTCTTCGGCGACCCGCAGACGCCAGGTGGTGCGCCGACGGTACGTCCGGCGTCGGGCGGCGGCTCGGGCTCGCACCTGGTCGGGGGCCTCGCCGCGGCCGAGGGGTTCGCGATCGTGCCCGCCGAGTGGAGCGAGGTGCGGGCGGGTGATGAGCTCGCCGCCATGATGGTGACGCCGTGAGCTCGCTCGTCTACGACGCGATCATCCTCGCGGGGGGCCGGGCCACGCGGCTCGGGGGCGTGCAGAAGGCCGCCGTCGAGATCGGGGGGCGCGCGTTGCTCGATATCGCGCTCGAGGCTTCGGCCGGCGCGAACCGCGTCGTCGTCGCCGGACCCGACGAGTTGCGCCGCGAGACTCGCCACGGTGCTCGCCCTGGTGATGCGGCACCGGTGCGGTTCGTGCGCGAGGAGCCGCCGTTCGGTGGCCCCGTCGCGGGCATCGCCGCGGGCATGGCCGCGCTCGGTGAGTGGAGTGCGACGGATGCCGCGGGCATGGCAGCACTCGACGAGACGAGCGCGACGGATGCCGCGGACGACGGGTCTCGAGGCGGCCGCTTCGCGACCTCCTCGACCAGCGAACTCGCCCGCGCTGAATGGGTGCTGGTGCTCGCGTGCGACCTGCCCTATGCACCGGAGGCGGTGCAGCGTCTCACCGCAGCCGCCACCGAGCTTGCCGGCAGCGGCAGCGGCTTCGGCTCCGGCACCGGCACGGGCTCCGGCTCGGGCTCTGGCTCAGGCTCCAGCGCCGACACCGACACCGACATCGACACCGACACCGACACCGGCGGCCGCACGCCTGATGGCGTCTGTCTGGTCGACGCTGACGGGCGCGCGCAGTGGCTTTCGGGCATCTACCGCCGCGCGTCGTTGTCGCGCGGTCTGGATGGACTGGGAAGCGCCGTGCACGGGGCATCCGTTCGCCGGCTCGTCGGCGGGTTGGAACTGCGGCAGGTTCCAGACGACGGGACGGCACTCGATCTGGACACGTGGCAGGATGTCGAAGAGGCTCGACGCAGGATCGAAGGAGAAGCCGTGACCGACGCGCAGACCCCCGACGCGCAGACCCCCGACGCCGGCGCTCAGCCGGAGAGCCCCGGCACCTCGGCCCAGCAGGGCGACACGGCCGCGCGCGTTCCACCTGCACGCCTGGAACCGTGGCTCGCCGCACTCGCCGAAGCGCTGGACCTCGACTCGGGCGAAGTGCCCATCAGAACGGTGCTCGATGCCGCCCGCGACATCGCTCACGGCGTCGCCCGGCCCGCCGCACCGCTCAGCACGTTCCTCATCGGCCTGGCCGCGGCGAAGCGCGGTGGCGACGAGGCCGCCATCGATGAGACGTGTCGTATCGCCGCCGAACTCGCGCGAGGCTGGGGCGGTGACGACGCGCGCCGCTGACCGCCTTCACCGCGCGCGGCCTACGATGAGGGCATGCCGCGTCGAGTCGACGAATTCCGCGGGCTCACTCAGCCGAGTCGCCTGCGACTGCTCGACGCCGTGCAGCGAGTGCCGGGTCGCCGGTTGACCGAACTCGCCGACGAGGTGGGCCTTCACGTCAACACCGCACGCGACCATCTGCAGGTGCTCGAGTCCGAAGGCCTCGTCACCAGCGTTCCGATCGCGACCGGCCACCGCGGCCGCCCCCCGGTCGCGTTCCATCCGGTGCAGGATGCCGCGAGCAACATCGAGGCCACGCGTCGTGTGCAGCGAGCGCACCTCGAGGCTGAGGTGCTGCGCAGGATCTCGCCCGCCACCGACCACTCCGACCGGTTGGGCGACGCGGGCAACCGTCAGTTCGAGACCCTGTGCTCCCACCTCGAGGACGCCGGCTTCGAGCCTGCACCGCACGAATCGGGGCTGCAGATCGACCTGCAGCCCTGCCCATACCAGGGGATGATGGCCGAAGACGGCACGAACGTCTGCGACGTGCATCGAACCCTCGTGGTGCATCAGCTCTCGCAGGTGCCGGGGCCGCTCGAGCTCGACCGGTTCGAGCCGTTCGCCGGACCCGACCGCTGCTCCGTCAGCCTGACGATCGCCCCGTCGTCGGGTGGCGCCGATCAGGACCCGGGCCGCGTGTCGCGCAGCATGCCGGCGACGACGAGCGCGAACGCGCCGACGAGCACGAGCAGCCACAGCCCGAGCGCGTAGGAGTTCGTCTCGGGGTGGTACGTGGCGCCCATCACCAGGGGCGGGAAGTAGCCGCCCAGACCACCGGCTGCCGCAACGACGCCGGTGACCGCACCGACCTTGTCTTTCGGCGTCGACGGGCCGACCCAGGCGAAGACACCGCCCATGCCGAGTCCCATCGCCGCGGCCATCGCGATGAAGACGACGCCGGTGAGCACGCCCTCGGGCGGTTGCTGGCCGACGACATAGGCGAACGCCACGATGCCGGCCAGCGACACGAGCGAGACGATCTTGGGCCCGAAGCGGTCGGCGAGCACACCGCCGATCGGGCGCGCGATCACCGCCGCGACGGCGAACATCGCCGTGCGAGTGCCGGCCCCGATCGCGTCGACGTCGTCGGGGTAGATCGTGGTGAGGTACTTCGGCAGGAACGTCGAGAACGCGACGAAGCCGCCGAACACGATCGCGTAGAGGAACGACATCTCCCAGGTGATGCGGAGTCGCAGCGCGCCCATGACCTTCGGGATGAATGGCTGGCGGCTCGACTCCCAGACGGGCGAGTCGCGCAGGAACACCCACACCGCGATCGCGGTCGCGACCATGATCGCCGCGATGAGCAGATGCGTCGTCAGGTAGCCGATGCCCTCGGCCAGTCGCGGCGTGAGGAACGCCGAGACGGCGGTGCCGATCATGCCCATGCCGAACACGCCGGTGGCGAATCCCCGGCGCTTCGCGTCGTACCATGCGCTCGAGAACGGCACGCCGACCGCGAAGATCGTGCCGGCCACGCCGAGGGTGAATCCGGCCACCAGCAGCAGCGGGAAGCTCTTCAGGACGCCTGCCAGCGCGACCAGCAGCACGGGCGGCACCGAGGCGAGCAGCACGAAAGTGAACATCTTGCGTCCGCCGAAGCGGTCGGTCAGCGCGCCGACGACGATGCGGCCGAGCGCACCCACCAGCACGGGCATGGCGAGCATGAGCGAGATCTGCCCCTCATCGAGACCCATCTCGATCGCGTAGGTCTGCTGGAGCGGTGCGATCGCCATCCACGCCCAGAATCCCACCGTCGAGGCGAAGGTCGCGAGCAGCACCTGTCCGAGCTGGCCGTGCAGGTCGGTGCGTTGCGGTTGCGGTCGGATCGAAGTCGCCTGCATGCTGCCCCCTTGCTCGGTGGAACGGTATGGCCTCGCCAACTGGTGCGACCATATCCGCGCACGCGTGCGAGCGCCAGCACCATAGGCCGGGTCTATTCCGACCGGATCCATGCAGCCCAACCGATTTCGGTCACTCTGAATAAACACGGCCCATAACGGCGAAGACCGGGGCAGAATGGGCGAACCTGAGTGTGACACTCGCCACCCGTCCGGAGGAGGCCACTGTGAGCCAGGCACCCAGCACGCCGAGCACGCCGAGCCAGCCGGCCAATGACGGCCCACTCGCCGATTCGCTGGTGAAGCTCGGGCGGTTCCTGCGCCGCGGCGAGGTCTCGGAGGACCTGCGCTCGCTGTTTCTCGAAGGCGGACGGCAGGGCGACATCTTCTATCGCGATCGGTGGTCGCACGACAAGGTCGTTCGATCGACCCACGGCGTGAACTGCACAGGGTCCTGCTCGTGGAAGGTGTACGTCAAGGACGGCATCATCACCTGGGAGACGCAGCAGACCGACTATCCGAGCGTCGGCCCAGACTCCCCCGAGTACGAACCTCGCGGATGCCCCCGCGGCGCCGCCTTCAGTTGGTACACGTATTCACCCACGCGCGTTCGGTACCCGTACATCCGCGGCACGCTGCTCACGATGTACCGGGAGGCGAAGGCTCGCCTCGGCGACCCCGTGCTCGCGTGGGCGGAGCTCACCGACGACCCCGAGGCATCCGCCCGGTACAAGCGAGCCCGCGGCAAGGGTGGGCTCGTGCGCGCCACGTGGGACGAGGCGGCCGAGATCGTCGCCGCTGCCCACGTGCACACCATCAAGCGATACGGTCCAGACCGGGTCGCCGGCTTCTCGCCGATCCCGGCCATGTCGATGGTGTCGCACGGTGTGGGCGCCCGATTCATGAACCTCATCGGCGGCACCATGCAATCCTTCTACGACTGGTACGCCGACCTGCCGGTCGCGAGTCCGCAGGTGTTCGGCGACCAGACCGACGTGCCCGAGTCGGCCGACTGGTGGAACGCGAGCTACCTCATGATGTGGGGCTCGAACGTGCCGGTCACGCGCACGCCCGACGCGCACTTCATGACCGAGGCCCGCTACCGCGGCCAGAAGGTCATCACCGTCTCGCCGGACTACGCCGACAACACGAAGTTCGCCGACGAATGGCTCGCACCGCATCCGGGCACGGATGGCGCGCTCGCGATGGCCATGGGCCACGTGATCTTGAAAGAGTTCCTCGTCGACCGGCGCACGCCGCGCTTCGAGAGCTACCTCAAGCAGTATGCGGATGCCCCGTACCTCATCACGCTCGAACAGCGAGGCGACGCGTGGGTGCCCGGCAAGTTCCTCACCGCCT
>JALYWB010000110.1 GCA_030852935.1 Actinomycetota bacterium
GTCGGCGAAGTCGTCGAGGATCACGTTGCGCTTGATGCTGAGCTTCGGCGTGAGGTGACCGCTCGCCTCGGTGAGCTCGATCGGCAGGATCGTGAACTTGCGGATCGACTCGGCACGAGACACGTTCTCGTTGGCCGCGTCGATCGCCCGCTGCACCTCCGCGAGCACCGCAGGGTTCGTCGTGGCCTCCTCGACGCTCATGCCGGCGTCTTCGTCGTTGTTGTTCAACCACACGGGGAGCATCTCTGGGTCGAGGGTCACGAGAGCCGAGATGAAGGGCTTCTTGTCACCGACGACGACGACCTGGCCGACGAGCGGGTTCGCCCTGATGGGGTCTTCCAGCGCGGCGGGCGAGACGTTCTTCCCGCCGGCCGTGACGATGATCTCCTTCTTGCGGCCAGTGATGGTCAGGAATCCCTCGCTGTCGAACGAGCCGAGGTCGCCGGTCTTCAGCCAGTCTCCGTCGAACGCCGCGGCCGTGGCCTCGGGATTCTTCCAGTACTCCTTGAAGACGTCGATGCCCTTCACCTCGATCTCGCCGTCGTCGGCGATACGCACGGCCACGCCCGGCAGGGCAGGGCCGACGGTGCCGATCTTCGACTTGGTCGCAAGGTTGACCGTCGCCGGCGCGGTGGTCTCGGTGAGGCCGTAGCCCTCGAGGATGGTGATGCCGAGCGCGTGGTAGAAGTGGCCGAGCCGCGGGCCGAGCGGTGCAGAGCCTGAGACGGCGTACTTCACGTTGCCGCCCATGGCCGTGCGGAGCTTGCCGTAGACGAGCCGGTCGAACAGTGCGAACTTCACCTTCAGGCCGAACGGGATCTTGCCATCGCCCTGGGCCATGGAATACGCGACCGCGGTGTCGGCGGCGGCGCGGAAGATCTTGCCTTTGCCCCCGGCCTCGGCCTTCTGTTCGGAGACGTTGTAGACCTTCTCGAACACCCTCGGAACCGCGAGGAGGAAGGTCGGCTTGAACGTGCCGAGCGATGGGAGGAGCTGCTTCGTGTCGGGTTGGTGGCCGACGCGGACGCCGGCGTGTACCGAGAGCACCGCGATGAATCGGGCGAACACGTGCGCGGTGGTGATGAACAGCAGCGTCGACGCACCCTCGGGCGCGGCCACGACCTCCTTCAGGGCGACGGCGGAGTTGCGCGAGAGCTCGACGAAGTTCGAGTGGGTGAGCACACAGCCCTTGGGCTTGCCCGTTGATCCCGACGTGTAGATGAGCGTGGCGATGTCGGAGCCGACAGCGAGGTTGCGACGACGCTCGATCTCGTCATCGGTGACGTCGGCGCCGGCCGTGGTCAGCTTGTCGAGGTCGCCGAGGTCGATCTGCCAGACGTTGCGGATTGCCGGCAACTCGGGGTGCACCTCGTCGAAGCGGGTGAAGTGGTCGGGGGTCTCGACGATGATGGCGATGGCGTCGGAATCGCTGAGATTCCACTTCACCTGGGCAGGGGAGCTCGTCTCGTAGATCGGCACCAGCACCGCCCCGGCGAACCACATGGCGAAATCGATGAGGGTCCACTCGTAGCGGGTCTTGCACATGAGGCCGACCTTGTCGCCCGGCTGGATACCGGCGGCGACGAAGCCCTTGGCGAGCGCGATGACCTGGTCGTAGAACTCCTTGGTGGTGACCGGCGACCAGCCGCCGTCGGCGGTCGGCAGGGAGAACAATACGGAGTCGGGAGTTGCAGCGACCCGCTGCACGAGGAGGTCGGTCGTGTTCGCGTCGGGGTCGGGGGTGACGACGGCGGGGGTCTCGAATTCGATCACGGTAGCTCCTTCGGCACCGGGGGAGGATCGTGTGGTTCGGGCCTGCACGAGCCTCGGCAATCTGGTCTACTACACTCTAGTCGTTGCTCGTGCGGCCGTAGGCCCCGGGACGATTCGGCCTCCCCCTTCGAAAGGCAGCTTCCTGGTGCACGCGATCGGTATCGACATCGGTGGAACGAAGATCGCAGGGGCGGTCGTCGACGAGCTGGGCACGATCATCCGCAGCGAGCGGGTTGCCACCCCTGCGGGCGATGCCCGGCAGCTCGAGGACGCGGTCGTCACCATGATCGATTCGCTCTCGGTCGGCGACCGGATCGTCGCGGTGGGTGTGGCCGCGGCCGGCTTCATCGACGCCGCGCAGTCGATCGTGTACTACGCGCCGAACATCGACTGGCGCAACGAGCCGTTCCGAGAGAAGCTCGAGGCCCGCGTCGGTGCGACGGTCGTCGTCGACAACGACGCGAATGCCGCGGGCTGGGCCGAGTTCCGCTTCGGTGCGGGCCGGCTCGTGAGCGACATGGTCATGCTCACGATCGGCACAGGGGTCGGCGGTGCGATCGTGGCCGGCGACCGGCTGTTCCGCGGTGGCTTCGGCGCGGGCGCCGAGCTGGGCCACCTTCGAGTGGTGCCCGATGGAATCGTGTGCGGTTGCGGCCGGCGCGGATGCCTCGAGCAGTACGGCTCTGGCCGTGCCCTGCTTCGCATGGCGAATGAGATCGCGGACGCGGGTGGTGTCGGCCAGGCGCTCGCGAACGCGCGTGCGGAGCACGGCATGCTCGACGGCCGGCTCGTCGGCGCGCTCATCGAGGCCGAAGATCCGGGAGCGGTGGCGGCGCTGCGCCGGCTCGGCAGCTGGCTCGGCCAGGCGGCGGCGTCGCTCTCTGCGGTGCTCGACCCACAGCGCTTCGTGTTCGGCGGCGGCGTCGCGGTCGCCGGAGAACTGCTGCTCGCCCCGATCCGGGAGGCGTACCTCGAACACCTGCCAGCGCGCGGCTACCACCCGGAGCCTGACTTCGTCATCGCGGAACTCGTCAACGACGCAGGGGTCGTCGGTGCCGCCGACCTCGCACGTGTCTGGGTCGAGGAGCACGCCTGAGCCGCGTCGCGGCGATAGGCTGAAACGTCCGTTCGCGACGGAGGGGGGCACACGGTGTTCTACTGGATCATGAAGCACATCGTCGTCGGCCCCATCCTGCTGGCGATCTTCAGGCCCTGGGTCGTCGGCCTCGAGAACATCCCGAAGACCGGCGCGGTGGTGCTCGCCTCGAACCACCTCTCGTTCATCGACTCCGTCTTCCTGCCGCTCGTCGTCGATCGACGCGTCGTCTTCCTCGCCAAGAGCGAGTACTTCACCGGCAAGGGCCTGAAGGGGTGGGCGACGCGGGTCTTCTTCCAGGCCACCGGCCAACTGCCGATCGATCGCTCGGGGGGCAAGGCATCCGAGGCCTCGCTGCTCACCGGCCTTCGCGTGCTCGGCGACGGCGGCGTGCTGGGCATCTACCCCGAGGGCACTCGCAGTCCAGATGCCAACCTCTATCGGGGTCGTACGGGCGTCGCGCGCATGGTGCTCGAGGCGGGCGTGCCGGTGATCCCGGTCGCAATGATCGGCACTGAACGGGTGATGCCCATCGGCACCCGCCTGCCCAAGGTGCGTCGCATCGGCATCATCATCGGCGAGCCGCTGGACTTCACGCGCTTCGAGGGCCTCGAGGGCGATCGGTTCGTGTTGCGCTCCGTGACCGATGAGCTCGTCTACGAGCTGCGCGCGCTCAGTGGCCAGCGGTACGTCGACGTCTATGCGAGCTCCGTACGGGAGCAACGCGCCGTGCAAGCGCGATAGGCTCGTGAGTGCGGCGGCGCGACGTGCGGCGCCGCGTTCCCATTCCCGGCGCGCAGCGCCCGAACCCTTCAGGACACTCCCGTGGTACAGCTCCTCGAGCCCGTCGTCAGCGCAGATCCCTCAGTGATCGACGGCCTCGACTATTGGCGTACGCTGCCCATCAAGCAGCAGCCCGTCTGGCCCGACCCCGATGCGGCGCACGCGGCATCCGCAGAATTGGCCACGCTTCCGCCGCTCGTGTTCGCCGGCGAGGTCGACATGCTGCGCACCCGGCTTGCGAGCGCGTCTCGGGGCGAGGCGTTCCTGCTGCAGGGCGGCGATTGCGCCGAGACGTTCGCGGGTGCCACTGCCGACCAGATCCGCAACCGGGTGAAGACCGTGTTGCAGATGGCGGTCGTGCTCACCTACGGCGCGTCGATGCCCGTCGTGAAGATGGGACGCATGGCCGGCCAGTTCGCGAAGCCCCGGTCGAGCAACACCGAGACCCGGGGTGATGTGACCCTTCCGGCGTACCGCGGCGACATCGTGAACGGCTACGACTTCACCCCCGCATCGCGCGCGGCAGACCCTGCACGGCTCATCCGCGGCTACCACATGGCCGCCTCGACGCTCAACCTGATTCGCGCATTCACGCAGGGCGGCTTCGCCGACCTGCGTCAGGTGCACTCGTGGAACCAGGGCTTCGCGTCCAATCCCGCGAACGCCAGGTACGAGTCGCTGGCGCGTGAGATCGATCGTGCGATCAAGTTCATGAATGCGTGCGGTGCCGACTTCGAGGCGCTCAAGTACACCGAGTTCTACACCGGCCATGAGGGCCTCCTCATGGATTACGAGCGCCCGATGACCCGGATCGACTCGCGCACCGGCACGCCGTACGACACGTCGTCGCATTTCATCTGGATCGGGGAACGCACCCGAGACCTCGACGGCGCGCACGTCGACTTCCTATCCCGGGTGCGCAACCCCATCGGCGTGAAGCTCGGGCCGTCGACGACGCCCGAGACGATGCTCGCCCTCGTCGACAAGCTCGACCCGCATCGGGAACCCGGCCGACTCACGTTCATCACGCGCATGGGCGCAGGAACGATCCGCGATGCGCTTCCACCGCTGCTCGAGGCGATCAAGCGCAGCGACGCGAACCCGCTGTGGGTCACCGACCCCATGCATGGCAACGGCATCACCACGCCGACGGGCTACAAGACTCGTCGCTTCGACGACGTGGTCGACGAGGTCAAGGGCTTCTTCGAGGCCCACCGCGCGGCGGGCACGCATCCGGGCGGCATCCACGTGGAGCTCACGGGCGACGACGTGACCGAGTGCCTCGGCGGCTCGGAGCACATCGAAGAGGAGACCCTTGCGACGCGGTACGAGTCGCTCTGCGACCCGCGCCTCAACCACATGCAGTCCCTCGAGCTCGCGTTCCTGGTGGCCGAAGAACTCGCTGTCGCACGCTGAGCAGTGCGGTCGCGCCGTCCCGTGGGTTGAGGAGCGAAGCGACGTCACGTCTCGTGGGTTGAGGAGGAGCGAAGCGACGTCTCGAAACCTGTCGCACGTACGGCTGGGTTTCGAGACGCTCCTTCGTCGCTCCTCAACCCGCGGGACGTCGCTCCTCGACCCGCGGGACGTCGCTCCTCGACCCGCGCGGCCGTCGTGTCAGAGAGTCAGCGATCCCACGATGCGCACACTGCTGCCGCGTTCGGCCTGCCCGCCTGCCGGCTCCTGCGACTTCACCGTCGCGACCGGAAGGAAGAGGTCGGGCAGCTCGTATGCCACTGAGAACTCTGCCGCCTCGAGGATCTGGATCGCCTCCGCCATGGTCTTGCCGACGACGTTGGGCACTTCCACGAGGTCAGGCCCCTTCGAGGGCGTGAGCACGACGAGCGATCCCGGCCGCATGGGATCCTCCGTCCACGTGGCGGTGATCACGTGGTCTGCCGGAACCGTGCTGTCGAACACGGCGTCTTCGACATCGACCTTCAGGCCTGCGGCCGTGAGCTGGGCCTGCGCCTCGGCGAGGGGGAGACCCTCGACTGGAGGCACCGCTCCGACGGACACGACGAGCGTCACGTCACCGAGTTCGGGGTAGTCGGCTCCCGCGGCGACCGCCTTGCCGTCGGCGCCGAGCACGGCGATGACGTGTTCGGCCGGAACCTCACCAGAGAATTGCGCGGTGCTCTGCTCGGCGACGGAGAAGTCGCCGAGGGCGGCGCGCGCATCGGCTTCTTGCTGCCCGACGACGTCGGGCAGGGCCAGCATCTGCGGGCCGAGGGACACGAAGAGCGTGACAACGGAGCCGCGCCGGGCCTGTTCGCCTGCCTCTGGATCGGTGCCGGAAACCTGACCGGCCGGTACCACGGGATCATGCCGTTCGTCGGGCTCGACGGCGAAGCCGGCCTCTTCGAGCACGAGCGTCGCGCTGTCTGGTGCAAGGGTGGCCGTCTCGGGCACCGACGCCATGGCGCCGGGCCCAGCCCCGAAGTACCACCCGGTGCCGGCCGCAAGACCCGTGAGGAGGAGCACGAGCGCGAAGATCCAGTAGCCGCGCCGCTTGCGTCGATCGGCGCTCGACGTGAGGGCGGCAACATCCATGCCCTCGTCGGACGCCCCTGCGCCGCTGACCGTCGCGACTGCGAGTGGCGCTCCGCCGCCGATCACGGTCGTCTCGGCGGTTGCTGCTCCCGCCGGCAGCGCAGCGTCCGAGATGACCATGGTGGCCTGCGTCGCTCCGGCGAACGGTCGCGATCCACGGATCGACGGCTCGACCTGCCGCAGTGCGTCGAGCATCTCGCGGGCGTCGCTCGGTCGCTCGTCCGGGTCGCGGGCCGTTGCCCACAGCACCAGTTGGTCGAGCTCGACCGGGACGACAGGATTCGTGGAGCTGGGGGAGGGAACGGTGTCGTTCGCGTGCTGGTAGGCGATCGTCATGGGCGCCTCGCCCACGTACGGCTGCTCACCGGTGAGCATCTCGTACATCATGATGCCGACCGCGTAGATGTCGCTGCGGGCATCGGCGACACCACGAGTGACGAGCTCGGGGGAGAGGTAGGCGATGGTGCCGAGCAGTGCCTGCCCGGTGGCGGTGTTCGCACTCGCCGCGCGCGCCAGCCCGAAGTCGCCGAGCTTGATACGGCCGTCGTCGGCGAGCAGCACGTTCTCGGGCTTCAGGTCGCGGTGCACGATGCCGGCCTTGTGTGCCGCGGCGAGACCGGCGAGCACGGCGTCCATGATGTCGACGGTCTGCTCGGGCGTGAGTTTCGTGTAGTCCTTCAGGAGCTCGCGCAGCGTGATGCCGGGCAGGTACTCCATGACGAGGTAGGCCATGTCGCTGTCTTGACCCTGATCGAACACGTTGACCACGTTCGGGTGCGCCAGGCGGGCGGCCGATCGGGCCTCCTGCACGAAGCGCGTCTTGAAGGTGTTGTCGTCAGCGAGGTGGCCGTGCATGATCTTGATGGCGACGCGGCGCTCGAGGCGCAGGTCGGTCGCGAGGTAGACGGTGGCCATGCCGCCGCGGGCGATCCGCGCGCGCACCTGATAGCGACCGTCGACAAGACGGCCGATCATCGGGTCGGGAGGCGCGGTGGTCACTGTTCGAGTGTACGAAGTGGTACATGCCCGGGTCCGACTAAACGCCGTGGAACCGCGAGATCGCAACGCCTTCGTGATCGGCGGATGCCGCGACGACGGCCGTCAGCGCGATCGGTCGGCGCGACCGGTTCAGCCGAGCTCGCTCAGCCAGGCGCGCGCCGAGACCTCCCACTTGGCGTAGTGATCGGGGTACGCGGACTGCTGCACCGCCTGGGCCGCCTGAGTGACGCTCAGCGACTCCCAGCCGGCGATGTCCAGCAGGCCTTTCGTACGGCCGGGATTCGGGTTCGCAGCGCCCCCGTAGAACGCGGTCGCGGCACGCACCGGGTCGAGCACCTCCTCGACCGTTCCCCAGCCCTGGCTGGGGCGCTGTTGGAAGAGGCCGAGCGAGTCGCGATCGCCGTGCCGGACGTTGCGGAGACCCGATTCCTGGGCGGCCGCCGCGAGGGCCACCACGATGCCCTGGTCGGGGACGCCGAGCGCCCGGCCCACGTCGATGACGATGCGCGCATTGCCGCGCATCTCGTCGGTGAGCGGTACGTCGACGGATGCCACGCTGACGACCGCCACCGGAGCACGCAATGTGAGCACCTGGCCGGGGACGATGAGCGTCGACCCGCCGAGCCCGTTCGCGGCGTCGAGTTCGGCAACCGTGACGCCATAGGCGCTCGCGATGCCCGAGAGCGTGTCACCGGCGACCACGACATGAGAGCTGCCATCAGTCGGCGTCGGAGCTGGTGCCTGCACGGGCGGCGGTGTCGGCTCGGCCGGTTGCGTGGGCGGGGCCGGCGCACCGGGCAGCGGGAGCACGATCGCCTCGCCCGGGAAGATGAGGCTCGACGCGGCGAGGCCGTTGGCGCTCAGCACGCTCGCGAGGTCGAGACCGTATGCCGCTGCGATGGCGCTCACCGTATCGCCCTCGACGACGACGTGCTTCGTGATCTCGGGTGCAGCGGTGGGGGCGGGTGCAGCCGCTTCGGCAGGTACGCCGCCCGGCAGCGCGAGCCGTTGTCCGGGGAAGATGAGGCTCGACCAGCCGAGCCCGTTGAACGCGAGCACCTCCGCGGTCGCGAGGCCGAACCGCTCGGCCACGCCGCTCACGGTGTCGCCATCGACGACGACGTACTCGTTGGGCGGGGTGAGCGCAGCGACGGCGGGCGCGGCACGAACGGTGCTGCCGGTCTGCGCCTTCGACTTCGCCTGACGCTTCACAGGCTGCGCGGCGGCCTCGGCCGGCTGCACGATTCCGAGCGTGACGGCGACGGTGCTCACGACGGCGAGCGGGAGGCTGAGCACGCCGCGGATGCCGCGCCGCCGCGGATTCGGCTCGGCTGCAGCATCCCCACGCCGTCTGCCCCCGGCCGCGATGCCCTCGGGCTTCATCGCCATGGTTCCCCCTTGCGCCGACCCGGTTCCTCAGCGTCGCGGCCACGGTTGCACAGGCGAGAACACGAGTCAACGACCTCGCCGCGAGTCCGCCGAGTCCGCGACTTCGCCTCCGCGTGCTGCGCGCCCGCTTCCGACCGCGCCCCGGGTCTGGCAGGCTGGGATCGTGACCGATGCCGACCAGACCGACTGGCTGACCGTTCCCGACCTCGTCGAGCTGCTCGGGCAGACTCCGAGCAGAATCCGCCGACTCATCGACGACCGTCACCTGCTGGCGGCGCGCATCGACGGCGTGTTGAAGGTTCCCTCGCTGTTCCTGCGCGATGGTGCACCGCTGCCCGAGTTGCACGGTACCGCCATGGTGCTGGCCGACAACGGCTTCAGCGACGCCGAGGCGCTCGAATGGCTACTCGATGAAGAAGACAGCCTGGGCACGACGCCGATCGCAGCCCTGCGCGCCGGTCGAAAGGCCGAGGTGCGGCGCATCGCCCAAGCTCTCGCGTGACGCGAGCGCCTGTCGATCTCACCTCGACCGGTGGGTGACGGTCTGTGCGAGCGAGCCCAGTTCGGCACGCGCCTCTCGGCTGAGCGGCGCGTCGGCGAGCACGGTCGTCGCGCGTGCCACGTTGTCGGCGATCAACAGCTCCACCTCGTCGACGGCCCCGCAGTCGCCGATCGTGCGCTGCAGCATGCGCACCTGGTCGTCGCCGAGGTCGGGATCGCCGAGGAGTTCGTCGAGGATACGGCGCGGTCCTGGTGCCAAGCGCTCGCGTGCGATCGCGACGAGCATCGTGCGTTTGCCCTCGCGCAGGTCGTCGCCGCTCGGCTTGCCGGTCACGTCGGGATCGCCGTAGACCCCGAGGAGGTCGTCGCGCAGTTGGTAGGCGATGCCGAGTGGCAGGCCGAAGTCGCGGAGGGCAGTGAGCTGCGCAGGGATGGCTCCGGCGATCGCACCACCGATGGTGAGCGGGGCCTCCACCGAGTACTTGGCGGACTTGTACACGATGACCCGTTCGGCCCGAGCACGGAGGTCGGCAGCCGGCTGGGTGAGCCAGGCCTGCTCCTCGAGCACGTCGAGGTACTGTCCCGCCATCACCTCCGTGCGCATGCGCACGAACTCCGAACGCGCGGCGCGCGCCGCGTCACGGTCCGTGAGTCGGTGGAGGCCCTCGTCGAGGAGTTCGTCGCTCCAGCCGAGCAGCAGGTCGCCGAGGAGGATCGCAGCTGCGCGACCGAAGTCGGCACTGTCGCCCGCCCACCCCGACTCGGCGTGCAGCGAATCGAAGAGCCGGTGGGCGGACGGCGCGCCCCGCCGCGTGTCGGAGTTGTCGATGATGTCGTCATGTACGAGGGCCGCAGCATGGAAGAGCTCGAGCGCGGATGCCGCGGCGAGCACCGGCGCATGGTCGCGATCGTCGGGTGAATCGAACGGGTCGAAGCCGCGGCCGCCGACCGCCTCCCAGCCCCAGTAGCAGAACAGCGCCCGAAATCGCTTGCCGCCGCTGAGAAACCGCTTTGAGAACGCGTCGAGTGGCTCCAGGTCGGGGCTGATCGAGCGGAGAATAGAAGTGCGTTCGGCGAGGAATTCCTCGATGCGCGCATGCACAAGATCGACGAGCCGGGAACCGTGAGCCACCTGCCTAGCCTACCGAGGCGGGGCAGGGCTAGAATGGCATCGGATGCGTCGATCCCGAGCCTGAGGGGAATGAGATGCCGCTTTCAGAGCAGGAGCAACGTCTTCTCGAGGAGATGGAGCGGAACCTCTACCGCAATGACGCCGACTTCGTGCATGCGGTAGGCGGTGTCCGTGGTCGTCGCCCCAATTACCGAGCCATCGTGCTCGGCATCCTTCTCGCCGTCGCAGGTATCGGTGCGCTCATCGCGGGGGTCGCCCTGCAGTTGCTCATCGTCGGGATCGTCGGCTTCGCCCTGATGTTCGGTGGTGTGCTCCTGGCCATCACTCCTTCCAAGCGCGGCGCGGCGGCCGCACCCCCCGCTGACCCATCGACGCCCTCAAAGGCCGGCCGCTCCAGCGGCGGTTTCATGGACCGACTGAACGAACGATGGGATCGCCGCCAAGACGGCCAGCGCTAACCCTCCACTTTCCACCACCACGACGGGTCGATCTTCGGATCGGCCCGTTTTTTCGTGTGAATGCCCCCGTTCTGTCCT
The DNA here is from genome assembly GCA_030852935.1 of Actinomycetota bacterium. GTDB lineage: Bacteria > Actinomycetota > Actinomycetes > Actinomycetales > Microbacteriaceae > Agromyces. The sequence goes on from JALYWB010000110.1 coordinate 10,760, forward strand.
TCCAGCGGGCGTGCCGATGACATTCCCGTCCGTTTCGATGATGGCGCGCGGCGGCATCCGCTGACTTGGCGAACTTCGACGCGCCGCCGGTACGTAGGTTTGCATTTTTTCCTCCACTCCCATCCACACCTCGCTTTCGCTGGAATCACGGGGATCGGCGGCTCCACCTCATACGCGAATGCCTCGATGTCGTTGATCCGTGGATGAGAGTGGAGTAAAGTGGGGCCACCTGGATCCTGGCCGGAGGAAAGGGGGTGGTGCGGTGTTCCTCGGGACCTACGAGCCCAAGCTCGACGAGAAGGGCCGTGTCATTCTTCCGGCGAAGTTCCGGGAGGAACTGTCGAACGGCCTCGTGCTCACGCGCGGGCAGGAGCGCTGCATCTACGTGTTCAGCGCGCGGGAGTTCGAGAGCATGAGCGAGAAGATCCGCCAGGCCCCGGTTACGAGCAAGCAGGCACGCGATTACATGCGCGTCTTCCTCTCGGGGGCATCCGCGGAGACCCCCGACAAGCAGAATCGCGTCACCATCCCCGCCACGCTCCGCAGCTATGCGGGGCTCGACCGAGACCTCACGGTCATCGGCACGGGCAGTCGGGTGGAGATCTGGGATGCGACGGCGTGGCAGACATACCTCGCCGAGCAGGAGGCGGCCTTCGCGGATACGGCGGAGGAGGTGATCCCCGGGCTCTTCTAGCCCGGATTGCGACTCCCAGCCGTGCGCGCCTGATGCACTTCCCCGCACCAGGACGAACGGATGGGGATCGGAATCCGGGACCGAGTCCCGAAGGAATCATGGACATCGAACACATCCACACCCCGGTCATGCTCGAGCGCACGCTCGACCTCCTGGCGCCCGCCCTCGACGTGGACGGCGCAGTGCTGGTCGACGCGACGCTCGGCATGGGCGGCCACAGTCGTGCGCTCCTCGAGCGATTCCCCGGCCTCACCGTCGTCGGGCTCGATCGCGACACCGACGCCCTCGCGATCGCAGAGGAGCGGCTCACCCCGTTCGGTCGCCGGGCGCGTTTCGTGCACGCGGTCTACGACGAGATCGACGACGCCGTTCGCGCCGAGGGCTTCGACCAAGTTCAGGGCGTGCTGTTCGACCTCGGCGTCTCCTCGCTGCAGCTCGACCGCGCTGAGCGGGGCTTCGCCTATTCGAAAGATGCCCCGCTCGACATGCGCATGGACTCGACGAGCGGTCGCACCGCGGCCGACGTGATCGCGGAGTCCAGTGAAGACGAGCTGCGACGTCTCTTCTACGAGTACGGGGAGGAGAAGCTCTCACCGCGCTACGCGCGGGCCATCGTGCAGGCGAGGAACGAGGCGCCGATCACGCGCTCGGGCCAGCTCGTGGCGATCATCACGAAGGCCACCCCGGTCGCCGTGCAGCGACAGGGGCATCCGGCGAAGCGGGTCTTCCAGGCGCTGCGGATCGAGGTCAACGAGGAGCTCACGGTGCTCCAGCGCGCGATCCCCGTAGCCCTCGAGACGCTCGCGGTGTCCGGCCGCATCGTGGTGCTCGCATATCAGTCGCTCGAAGACCGCATCGTGAAGCGTGCCCTCCAGGCGGCCACGAGTTCGACGGCACCGGCAGGACTCCCGATGGAACTGCCGGAGCACCGGCCGCAGTTCAGGCTCCTCGTCCGGGGCGCAGAGCTCGCGAGCGAATCCGAGCAGGCCGAGAATCCCCGTGCCAAGCCGGTGCGGCTGCGCGCCGCCGAACGAGTGAGGAGGCCGTCATGACCGCAATGCCGGCCCAATCTGCGCCCGCGCCACTGCGCACCCCATCGCCCGCGCCGCAGCGCCGGTTGCAGCCCGCGCCCACGCCGAGCACACGCCGTGCCAAGCCGCGTCTCGCCTACGCGATCATCGCCGTCTCGGCGGTCGCGGTGATCGTCGTCGCGCAGTTGCTGCTTTCGATCGCGGTCGCGCAGGGCGCCTACGAGATCGATACGTACCAGTTGCGCCAGGCCGAACTCGCGCGCCAGGAGCAGAAGCTCGTCGAAGACCTCGATCGCGTCGAGTCCCCGCAGTATCTCGCCATGAATGCCGAGGCGCTCGGCATGGTGCCCAACGCCGCCCCCGTCTACCTGCGACTCTCGGACGGGGCGGTGCTGGGCGAGCCGACGGCCGCGACCGGTGGCGAAGCGGCATCCGCCCCGCTCGTGTCGAATGCCCTGATCACCGGCGTGCCGCTGGTGACGGAGCAGGAGACGGGGCAGACTCCGACCGAGGGCGCGATGGGGGAGGCGTCCGCGTCGGCGCCGTCACCTGCGCCGCTGCCGAGCGACGGACTGCCCACTCCCGCCACGCACTGAACACCGCGACGAGCCGACCCGGAAGGACCCGATGAATCGCATCAGCCGACACCCGATCCGGCGGATCATCATCGCCGCCGTCGTGCTGGTCGCCCTCGTGGGCGTGTTCATCGTGCGTCTCGTCGACATCCAGGTGGTGCGGGCGGCCGAGCTCAGTGCGGAGGCCGAGGGCCGCAGGTCGCAGACCGTCACCGACTACGGCGCACGGGGCGACATCGTCGACGCGAACGGCACCGTGCTCGCCGACAGCGTGATGCGGTACGACATCGCCCTCTCGCCGAAGAACGCGGGCCCGATCGATCGCGAACAACCCGATCCGGTCGACCCGTCGAAGACCACCTCGGTCGAGGTGCCGCTCCCGGATGTCGCGGCCGAACTCGGCGCCGCGGTGGGACGCACGGCCGAGGAGGTGCAGGCGCTCATCGCGACGGCGCTCGCGGCCAATCCCGAAGACGACTTCGAGTACATCGCCAAGCTCGTCGACACCGCGACGTACGAGAAGGTGAAAGCCCTCGACATCCCATGGGTCGTGCCCTACCCCCATCCGAGCCGGGTCTACCCGAACGGAGCCGTCGCGGGCAACCTGCTGGGCTTCGTGCAAGCCGACGACGGAGCGCCGCTCGCCGGCCTCGAGCTGTCGGAGGACGAGTGCGTCGCAGGCCGGAACGGCGAGTACTCGTACCAGCACAGCCTCGAGGACTGGGTGCCGATTCCCGGCACCAGGATCGTGCACAGCGAGGCGCGCGACGGCGGCACCCTGCAACTGACGATCGATGCCGACCTGCAGTGGATGGTGCAGCGCATTGCCGAGGCGCAGGTGCAGGCCGTCGGTGCCGAATGGGCGACCGTGACCGTCATGGAGGCGAAGACCGGCCGGCTCCTCGCCGTCGCCGACGTGCCGACCGTCGACCCGAACAACGTGACGGCGACCGAAGAGACCGACCGTGGATCGCGCACGTTCACCGCCCCGTTCGAGCCCGGCTCGACGTTCAAGGCGCTGACCGCGGCATCCGTGATCGATGCAGGCAAGGCCGATGCGACGAGCCAGATCGTCTCGGGCTATCAGTACCTGCCGCCCAACGGCGCCGACATCACCGACAGCTTCTTCCACGACGACGTGCCCTACACGCTCACGGGCGTGATGATCGACTCGTCGAACACCGGCATGTCGAGGTTCGGCGAGCGGTTGTCGAACGAGGAGCGGTTCGCGTACATGCAGGCGTTCGGGCTCGGCGAGCAGACCGAGGTCGGCTTCCCCGGCGAGGAGCCGGGCAACCTCCATGGCGGGCCTGCCGAATGGGACAACCAGACCATGTACGCGACGATGTTCGGGCAGGGTCTCACGACGACCGCGGTGCAGATCGCCAGTGCCTACCAGACCATCGCGAACGACGGCGTGCGGATGCCGGTTCGACTCGTCGACGGCTGCATCGGCGAAGACGGGAAGCTCGTCGCGCCCGAGACCGAGGGCAAGCGCGTGATCTCCGAGAACGCCGCGAACCAGACGAGCCAGATGCTCGAGCGCGTCTACCTCGAGGGCTGGCTGGCCGACGAATGGGAGATCGCGGGCTACCGCGTGGCGGCGAAGACCGGCACCGCCCAGGTGGCCGACGGCAACGGCGGCTACCTCGAAGGGCACCTGGTCTCGGTGTCGGGCTTCGCACCGGCGGATGACCCCGAGTTCGTCGTTTCGGTGAGCATCATGAATCCCGTTAAGATGAATTCGTCCGCCGCGTCTGCTCCCGTCTTCCAACAGGTGATGAGCCAGGTGCTGAAGAAGTATCGGATCGTTCCATCCGGCGCCCCGGCGCCCGAGTTGCCAGCCACCTGGTGAGAAAGTTGGGTTCGTGACCGGATCGCCTCCCACGGCCCTCCGTCCGCAGCATCCGAACCCAAGGTCGCTGCACGGCCTTGCCGAGACGTTCGAATTCGAGGTGCGCGGCGACATCGACGACCTCGAGGTGACCGGCGTCGTGCTCTCGTCGTCGGCGGTGCGGACCGGCGACCTCTACGTCGGCGTACCCGGCCGGAACGCGCATGGGGCGGCATTCGCCACCGCGGCGCGCGACGCGGGGGCGGTGGCCATCCTGACCGATGCCTCCGGCGCGGGGCTCGCGGCCGACGCCGGCCTGCCCATCCTGATCACGCCCGACGCCCGCGCGGCGCTCGGCGAGGTCGCCGCGTGGATCCACCGCACGGCCGACAACCCGGCGACGCTCTTCGCCGTCACCGGTACGAACGGCAAGACCAGCGTCGTGTACCTCCTCTACGGCATCCTCCGCCAGCTCGGCATCGTTGCCGGTCTCACGTCGACTGCCGAGCGGCGCATCGGCGACGAGGCGGTCACGAGCTCGTTGACCACGCCGGAGGCGAGCGAGTTGCACGCCCTGCTCGCACGCATGCGCGAAGTCGACGTGCGCGCCGTGGGCATCGAGGTGTCGGCGCAGGCCCTCTCGCGGCACCGAGTCGACGGTTTGGTGTTCGACGTGGTCGGCTTCACGAACCTCAGCCATGACCACCTCGACGACTACTCGACGATGGTCCAGTACTTCGAGGCCAAGCGCGACCTCTTCGCGCCCGATCGCTCCCGGCGCGGCGTCGTCACCGTCGATTCCGAATGGGGCCGCCGGCTCGTGGCCGAGTCGCGGATTCCGGTCACGACGCTGAGCACCGATCCCGAGGTCGACGCCGACTGGCGTCTCACCGTGACCGAGGAGACGGCCACGTCCACGTCGATCGTGCTCGACGGTCCAGACGGGCGGCAGCTCGAGACACGCGTGCCGCTCTTCGGCCACTACATGGCGGCGAATGCCGCACTCGCCATCGTGATGCTCGTCGAGGCCGGCCACGATCTCGACGTGCTTTCGCATGCGCTCAGTCGGGATGGCGGTATCGATGCCTACATTCCGGGCCGCACCGAGCGCGTCTCGGGCGACCGCGGCCCCGCCGTCTACATCGACTACGGCCACACGCCCGATGCGTTCCAGCAGACCCTCGACGCGATGCGCCGGTTCACGACGGGCAGGCTGATCATGGTCTTCGGCGCCGATGGCGACCGTGACGCCACGAAACGGGCCGAAATGGGTGCGATCGCCGCCCGCGGTGCCGATGTCGTCGTGATCACCGATTTCCACCCGCGCTTCGAGGACCCTGCGGCGATCCGGGCCGCGCTCATCGACGGCGCACGCGCGGCGGTTCCCGATCGCGAGATCCATGAGATCGCCGACCCGCGAGCCGCGTTCCGCGCGGCCCTCGCACTCGCCGGCGACGGCGACGCCATCCTCTACGCCGGGCCCGGTCATGAGGAGTACCACGAGGTGAAGGGCGTGAAGATCCCGTACTCAGCACGAGACGACGCGAAGCAGGCGCTGCGCGAGGCGGGCTGGCAGGCATGATCGCCCTGACCCTGGCCGAGATCGCGGCGGCGGTCGGTGGAACGTTACGAATCGGCGACACGGATGCCACGTCCACGACGATCGTCGACGGGGCCGTCACGACCGACTCACGCGAAATCGGCCCCGGCGACGTGTTCTTCGCGAAGCGCGGCGAGTTCGACGACGGGCACCGATTCGGTGCGGCCGCTGCAGGGCAGGGGGCCGCGCTGCTCGTGGTCGAACACGCCCTCGACGTCACGGTTCCGCAGATCGTCGTCGGTGATACGGTCGACGCCCTCGGTGCCCTCGCGACCGAGGTCGTGCGTCGGGTGCGCTCGCTCGGCGTGCTGCGCATCGTCGGCGTGACCGGTTCGAACGGCAAGACCACCACCAAGAACCTGCTCCGCGCCGTGCTCGAACGCGTCGGCCCCACCGTCGCGGCACGGGCCTCCTTCAACAACGAGGTCGGCGCCCCGATCACGATGCTCGAGCTCGACGACGACACGCGCTTCCTCGTGGCCGAGATGGGCGCGTCGGCGGTGGGCGAGATCGCCCGCCTCGTGCGCATGGCGCGGCCCGACGTCGGCATCGTGCTGAAGGTCGGACTCGCCCACGCAGGCGAGTTCGGCGGCATCGAGCAGACCGTGCGAGCGAAGTCCGAGATGGTGACCGACCTGCACGCAACGGATGTCGCGGTGCTGAACGCCGACGACCCCCGAGTCGTGCCGATGGCCGGCCTGACGCCTGCGCGCGTCGTGTGGTTCGGCCTCGGACCGAGCGCCGATGTGCGGGCGACCGACCTCGCGACGCACGCCCGCGGAACGGACTTCACCGTCACCGTGCCCGGTGGCGAGTCGGCCCGCGTGCGCTTCGGCGTGCTCGGCGAACATCACGTCATGAACGCGCTCGCGGCGATCGCGGCATCCATCGAACTGGGTGTTGCCCTGCCCCTGGTGGTCGAGGCGCTCGAAACGGTGACCCTCGCCGAGCGCTGGCGGATGCAGCTCATGGGCGGGCGAGACGGCATCACGGTGATCAACGACGCCTACAATGCGAGCCCCGACTCGATGGCCGCCGCCCTGAAGACGCTCGCGCAGGTGCAGGCGCCCGGCGCGCGCTCGATCGCGGTGCTCGGCGAGATGAGCGAGCTCGGCGAGTTCTCGGGCGAGGAACACGACCGCATCGGGTTGCTCGCGGTGCGGCTCGGCATCTCGCAGCTCGTGGTCGTCGGGCAGGGCGCGAGGCGCCTGCATATCAGCGCGATCAACGAGGGATCGTGGGACGGCGAGTCGGCCTTCGTCGAGACCGCAGACGAGGCATACGACCTCGTGGTGTCGATGGCACGCCCCGGCGACACGGTGCTCGTGAAATCGTCGAACGCGGCGGGCCTCCGTCATCTCGGCGACCGACTGGGAGAATGGTTCGCATGAGCGGCGGGGCAGCACTGATGATCCGTCGTCTCGGCGACCGACTCGGTAACCGACCGGGAGCGTGGTTCGCATGAGCGGCGGGGCAGCACTGATGACCCGTCGTCTCGGCGACCGACTGGGCAACCGACCGGGAGCGTGGTTCGCTTGAGAGCTCTGCTGACCGCCGGGGCGTTGTCGCTCGCCTTCACCCTCTTCCTCACCCCGCTGTTCATCCGGCTGTTCACACGGCTCGGCTGGGGGCAGTTCATCCGCGACGACGGTCCGAAGAGCCATCACGTCAAGCGTGGAACGCCCACCATGGGCGGCATCATCTTCATCCTGGGCGCGCTGTTCGGGTACTTCGTGGCGACGCTCGTCCTCAGCAACGAGCCGCCGACCGCATCAGGGTTGCTCGTGCTCCTGATGATGGTGGGCCTCGGCCTCGTGGGCTTCGTCGACGACTTCCTGAAGACCCGAAAGAAGCAGAGCCTCGGGCTCGGGGGCTGGGCCAAGGTCGCCGGACAGGTCGTCGTGGCGACGGCCTTCGCGCTGCTCGCCCTGCAGTTCCCGAACGAGCGCAACGTCACCCCTGCGAACACGAGCATCTCGTTCATCCGCGACCTCCCACTCGACTTCATGGTGTTCGGCACGGTGGTCGGCATCATCCTGTACGTCATCTGGATCGGCCTGCTCACGGTCGGCGCATCGAACGCGGTGAACGTGACCGACGGGCTCGACGGGCTGGCGGGCGGCGCATCGATCCTCGCGATCGGCTCGTTCGTGATCATCGGCTTCTGGCAGTTCAACCAGTCGTGCGCGAGTGCGAACCTCAACCCGGCCGATGAGTATCGCTGCTACGAGGTGCGCGACCCGCTCGACCTCGCGATCGTGGCCACCGCCATCGTCGGCGGGCTCATCGGCTTCCTGTGGTGGAACACCAACCCGGCACACATCTACATGGGCGACACGGGTTCGCTCGCGCTCGGCGGCGCCCTGGCGGCGCTCGCGATCGTGAGCCACACCGAACTGCTCCTGCTGCTGATCGGCGGGCTCTTCGTGATCGAGACCGGCTCGGTCATCGTGCAGCGTGCGTACTTCAAGCTCAGCGGCGGCAAACGCGTCTTCCTCATGAGCCCGATCCACCATCACTTCGAGCTCAAGGGCTGGGCCGAGGTGACGATCGTGGTGCGCTTCTGGATCATCGCAGGGCTGCTGGTCGCGGCGGGCGTGGGTGCGTTCTACTTCGAGTGGCTGCAGAGTTGACCGAGACGGATGCCGCCGCGGCTCCTTCCCGGCTCGACGCGCTCACCAGCTGGAACGCCGACTGGTGCGGCCTGCGCGTCGCCGTGCTCGGCTTGGGCGTGACCGGATTCGCCGTGGCCGACACGCTCGCGGAGCTCGGCGCAGAGGTGCTCGTGCTCGCGCCAGAGGTCGACGATGATCGCGCCCGCATCCTCGAGGTGATCGGGGCGCGGCTGGCGCGGCATCCGCTGGATTCGGTGCCCGACGAACTCGTCGCGTTCTCACCTGAACTGGTCGTCGCCTCGCCCGGATTCCACCCCGATCACC
>JALYWB010000112.1 GCA_030852935.1 Actinomycetota bacterium
CGCTGAAGGCGATCGGCGAGAACCGGCACGGCGTCGGCCAGTCCGTTGTCGAGAGCATCATGCGCATCACGAACCTGATGATCCCGGGGCGGCGGTTCGTGGTCGCCGGCTACGGCTGGTGCGGACGGGGCATCGCCCAGTACCTCAGGGCGTTCGGCGGTCGCGTGGCCGTCGCCGAGATCGACGAGCTCAAGGCGTTCGAGGCCGCGCTCGACGGCTATCGGGTCGACGACCTCGCGAACCTCGCCGAGTGGGGCGAGTTCTTCATCACGGCGACCGGTCATCCGGGCATCGTCACAGAGGAGATCATCGAACGGATGCCGAGTGGTGCCGTACTGGCCAACGCGGGCCATTTTCCGTGGGAGATCGACACTGCCGCGCTGTACGGTCGGGCGACCGCGGTCACCGAACTCGACGCCGCGATCGAGCGGATCGACCTGACCGACGGGCGCGAGCTGATCCTGCTGGCCGGCGGCCGCATGGTGAACCTCGCCGGGCGCGAGCCGAAGGGCAACTCGCTCGAGGCCATGGACCTCGGCTTCCTGCTGCAGTCGCTCTCGCTCGAGCGGGTCGCGACGGCGGCCGCGTCACTTGAGCCGGGCGCGCAACCGGTGCCCGACGACCTCGAGCGCGAGATCGCCCGGAGGTTCGTGCGAGCGATCGGCGCGCACCGCTGATGGGCGCCACCGAATACGCGGCGCCTGCGCTCGACAAGGCGCTCGACGTGCTCGAGCTGCTGGCAGGCGAAGCCGGCGGCCTCACCCAGACCGAGATCGCCGAGGCCGTCGGACGCAATGTGAGTCAGATCTACCGCGTACTCGCGACCCTCGAGCGCCGCGGTTACCTCACGCGCGACGAGCGATCCGGCCGGTACGTATTGTCGATGGCGCTCTTCGACCTCGCACACCGGCACCCGCCGTTGCGCGGGCTCGTGCAACTCGCGGCAGGGCCGATGCGCGAACTCGCCGACACCGTGCGACAGTCGTGCAACCTCAGCGTCGACGACGCCGGCGCGGTACGGGTCATCGCGCAGGCCGAGTCACCCGCCGACTTCGGATACCAGGTCCGGGTGGGCGCGAGGTTCCCGCTCGCGTCGACGGCGACGGGCGCGGTGCTTACTGGAGGTGCGGACGCCGCGGCCGCCGCGGCCGCCGACGACGCCGACACGGCGCAGCCCAGCGAGGCTCGGCAACTCGCCGACGGCTACCTCACCCGTCCCGATCGCCTGCAGGCCGGTGTGACCGACGTCGTCGTGGCGATCACAAATCGCAAGGGCGACACCGTGGCGGCGCTGACCGTGCCGTACATCGGCACCTCGTACAGCACCGTGAGCCTCGACGAGGTCGTGGCGGCGGCGCGTTCGACGGCTGCGCGGATCTCGGAACGGCTCGGTGGCGGCATCCGGTGACCTGGCGGCATCCGGAGACCTGGCGGCCTGAGGCATCGATTACGCTCGCTTGGTGGATGTTTCATGGATCTTGGTCGCGGTCTTCCTCGTGATGGTGTTCGGCGGCATCAGCCTCATGGGATCCCTGCACCGGATCCGTGACGCCGTCGAGGAGACCGCGGTGAACACCCGAGCCATCGAGCGCATGCAGCGCGAACAGCTGGAGCGGGCCTCGGAGGTGCGCGACTGATCCGTCAGCGAGTGTCGAACCGCTTGGTGTAGCGGCGGCAGGGCACGTCGATGACGCCATGTTCGACGGTGGCCCGGTAGATGAACTCGCCCTCGTCGGTCCATCCGTTTCGGGCGTAGAAACGGCGGGCCCGTTCGTTGCCGGCAACGACGGCGAGCCACGCGCCCGGGAATCCGGCTGCGGCGATGGCGCGCTCTCCTGCGGCCAGTAGTTCGGGCGCGATCCCGCTTCCTCGATGATCGGCGTCGACGTAGACCTGTTCGACCTCATCGGCGGTGACTACGACGAAGCCGGCGACAGCCCCGTCGACGAGCGCCACGAGTGTCTTCGGGAGGTTCGCCCGCGCCCGTGACGCGAACGTGGCGGAGGTACGGGCGCGCAGCAGGGCGTCGGGGACGCGCCCGAGATGGGCATCGCGCCAGCCCGCTTCCCAGACGTCGGCGATGCGATCGGCATCGGCGTCGATTGCGGGTCGAATCGAGATCGTCATGGCAGCACCATCATGCCAGCGTCGTGATCCACGTGACGATCAGCAGGAGTGCGCCCATTCCGAAGTCGAGTACGGCGCAGAATTCGGAGAACGCCCGCGTCACGACCCTGTCGCGCCGGTGATGAACCACGTCCCAGACGCCGTGGCCGATGACGCCCAGCGCAGCGACATAGGCGGCCACAGCGGGGCCGAGGTTCAGGGCGATGACGCTGACCGCGGTGAACGCGGCGAACCCGGCGGCCTGAATGCCCAGCTCCCGCCAGCTCGCCCGCTCGAGCGTAGCCAGGCCGAGGATGATGAGCAGCGCGGCGACCGCAACGATCGGAACGGTGAGGTCGACACGGGTGATGACGCCGACGGGAACGAACACGGCAGTGGTCGCGAATGCGATCCACGCCGCTCGACGGCGCGAGGTCGCTGCGGCACTCAGGTATGCGAGGGCGGCGAGCATCGTCACGAGGGCGACGACGTACACGTCCGCCCCACGGAAGGAGGTCGCGGCGATCATCACCACTCCGAGTGCGCTCGGCCATCGCGACCGCAGGAGTGTGGCCACGGTGGGCCGCCCCGAACTCGTGGTGGCTGCGTTCGCGGCGGGGTCTTGGGGTGTCATGCGCGTTTCCTCTCGGGTAGGACTCAGTCGATAGACAGATTCACTGTCTGAACTCAGGCGGCCGCCGGTTGGTCCAGGCGTGGGCGGCCCGGCAGCAGCATGAGTGCCAGTAGCGCGGCGAAGGCGGCGACTGCGGCGGCGAACCAGTAGCCGGTGGCGAACGCGTCGAAGCCGGGTGCGATGAGCGCTGCGGCTGCCACGCTCGAGACAGCTGAGACGCCGGTTGCCGCACCGAATTCGTGGAAGGTGCTGAGGGCGCCCGAGCCGATCCCGGCCTCCTCTGGCGCGACCGCAGAGAAGGTGCTCGCTGCGGCCGTGACGAACACCATTCCCAGGCCGAACCCGGTGACACCCAGCCCCACGATGAGCACGGTCATGCTGAAGATTCCCGCAGCGGCCGCCATTCCGGCACCGGCGATCACGAACCCGACCACAGAGAGCGTTCGGATGCCGAGCCGCCCGACGATCCGCCCGGCGAGGTTTGCGCCGAGGATGGTGCCGACCGCGGCGGGCAGGAATGAGAGACCGGTCGAGAGAGCGTCGAACCCGTGGAGTTGCTGCATTGTGAATGAGCCGAGGAAGAAGACGCTGATCGTGAGCGCGGTGGCGATGAAGATCAGCCCGAGTCCCATCGTGACGGGTGCCCGGCGCAGCATCCCGGGCTGGATCAGCGGTGTGCGTGCGGTGCGTTGGCGAAGTGCGAACAGCGAGTAGCCGATCGCGCCTCCGAGCAGGCCGAGCAGTGTCGGCAGCCCGAGCCATCCGTGATCCCCGGCGCTGACGAGCGCGTACACGACCGACCCGGTCGCGAGCGTGACCAGCAGCGCCCCCGCGACATCCAGCCGACCGCCGCCGCCGGGCAGCTTCGGGACGTACCGGATCAGGGTGAGGAGGAGCAGCGCGCCGATCGGCACGTTGATCCAGAACACCCACGCCCACCCCGGCCCGGCGGTCAGCGCCCCGCCGACCAGCACGCCGATCGCCGCGCCGGCGCCGCCGAGGGCCGACCACACTCCGAGTGCTCGGGTCAGCTCGGGCCCGATGAAGATCCGGGCGATGATCGAGAGGGCTGCCGGCGACATCGCCGCGGCGCCGAAGCCCTGGAGCGCGCGGCCGGTCAGGAGCAGCTCGGGGGTTGTGGCGAATCCGGCGAGCAGCGAAGCGAGGGTGAAGATCGTAAGCCCGGCGAGCACGACGCGGCGAGGTCCGATGATGTCTGCGGCCTTTCCGCCCAGCAGCATCAGGCCACCGAACACCAGGGCGTAGATGCTCGCGACCCAGGTGAGGCCGGCCCGGTCGAGCCCGAGGTCGGCGCCCATCTCTGGCAGCGCCACAGCGACGACGGTGACGTCGACGATGAGCATGAGCTGCGCAATGCCGAGGAAAGCAAGGGCACGCCAGCGGTGTGGATGGGGCAGGGTGGTGGGTTGGTTCGATGTCGGATCAGGAGAAGTGGTCATCGGTCTTTCCTCTAACTTGGACTGGAGTGTTCAAGTTTGAGAATAACTCGAACACCGATGTTCGACAACCCCCGATTTGCCGAACATGAAGGAGTCGCCGACTACCCTCGAAGGATGAGCCGCACCGTCTGGACCGTCATCGGCGTCATCGTCGCCGTGATCATCGCGTGGTTCCTCGTCGACGTGCTGTTCAGCCTCCTGTGGTTCATCGGCAAGCTCCTGATCGTCGCGGTCGTCGCCGTGATCGTGTTCTTCGTGCTGCGCGCACTCGTCGGGCGGTCGGACGACCGCAGGTCGATCGAACGCTGACCAGGGCTCCGTCACGCTGAGCGGCGCCGTGCGTGCGCCGGTCGAACAGTGCATGAGCATCCGCGACATGAGGCCATGAGACGGGGCATGACCCGGATTCTCATGCGCTTTCCGGTGCAGCGGTGACCTCGTGACAGGGTTCAATGGAGGCATGCGACTCGTCGTGCTCACCGGTGCCGGCATCTCGGCAGAGAGCGGGGTGCCCTCGTTCCGCGACGCGGGGGGCCTGTGGGAGGGGCACCGCGTCGAGGATGTCGCAACGCCTGAAGCGTTCGAGCGTGATCCCGACACGGTGCACCGCTTCTACGACGCCCGTCGCCACGCCGCCGCGCAGGTCGACCCGAATCCGGCGCACCTGGCGCTCGCCCGACTCGAGCAGGAGCTCGGCAACGACCTGCTCGTCGTGACGCAGAACGTCGACGACCTGCACGAGCGGGCCGGGTCGACACGGGTCGTGCACATGCACGGCGACCTGCTCACGGCGCTATGCACAGCCTGCGGGCGGCGTACCCCGATCATGGACGACCTCTTCGATCGCCCGGCCTGCCCCGAGTGCGGCGAGCGGATGCTGCGCCCCGACGTCGTGTGGTTCGGTGAGATGCCGTACGAGCTCGATGCCATCGATGAGGCGTTGCTCGCGTGCGACGTCTTCGCCGCGATCGGCACCTCGGGCGCCGTGTACCCGGCCGCCGGATACGTGATGACCGCGGCAGACGCCGGTGCTGCGACGATCGAACTGAATCTCGCGCCGAGCGAGATCACGCCGCTCTTCGACGAGGTGCGGCACGGGCCGGCGAGCGTCGTGGTGCCGGCGTGGGTCGACCAGATCGTGGGCGCGGCAGATTCGTAGGACATCGCGGAGTTCGTAGGACGATGAGGCGGGTGGCCGTCCTCCACACCGCGGAATGTCCTCCCAGCCGCCTCCCGCGAACCGCGCATGCCTGAACGTGGCGGTCGCCGGGGCTCACTCGAGGAACGCCACGACGCGGGCCGGGGCGCCGTCGGCGTCGATCCGCAACGGGAACACGCCGATCCGGGTGCGCCCGGGCAGCCCCTCGAGTCTGGTCAGGTTCTCGACGATGAGGCCGTCGCCGCCGAGCACGAGCTCATGCACTGGGAACTCGGTCGTGCCCGCGGCATCCGTCGGGTCAGGACTCAACGTGTCGACACCGAGCACGTGCATGCCGCGTGCGACGAGCAGTCGAGCCGCTTCGACCCCGAGGGCCGGATGCCGCAGCGCGCGCTCGGTGCCGAAGTGCGCCGCCCACCCGGTGTCGATCACCACGATGGGCGGCACCGGGTCGGGAAGCTCACCGAGGTCGTCCACGCCGATCGTCGCTCGTTCGGTGAGCCCCGGCACCGTGATCACGAGTGCATCGCCGACGAGCTCGTCGAGTCCGACCAGGTCGAGGGTGCGGCCGCCGGCGACCGTGTGCGCGGGCGCATCGACGTGCGTTCCCGAGTGGGACCCGAGGTGCAGCATCGTGACCGCGGCGCCGTCGCGCTCCAGCTCGAGCGCCGCGTCGAACCGCACCGCAGGGTCGCCGGGGTAGACCTGCATGCCCGTGCGGAGCGGACGGCTCAGGTCACGCATGCGGAGCCGGCTCGGTCGCGGCATCCGAAAGGTGCCCGTGTTCGACTGCGGGCGTCGACGAGCGTTCGCGCAGCGAGACGACCAGGTAGAGCACGAACGTGATGGCGAACGCCGGGATGGTCGCGCCGATCGGCGTCGGCCACACGTAGGTGAACACGTACGCCGCCACCGCGCCGATGAGCCAGACGATCACCGCAGCCCAGTTCACCCCGGCGAGGTACCAGTAGCGGCCGTCGCGGGCGCGCAGGATGTCGCTCGAATATGCGCCGCGCTTGACGATGTAGTAGTCGGCGATCATGATCGCGAAGACCGGCGCGAACAGCGCACCGATCGTCACCAGGAACGTCGTGAACTGGTTGAGCAACCCGAACCAGGTCGACCCGACGATCGAGATGACGCCCACGATGAGCGCCGTCGGCAGGAACTTCAGCTTCCTGCCGCCCGGTACCGCGTTCACGATCGTCGTCACCATGCCATAGACGACCATGGTGTTGGTCGCCATCACCGAGAGGAAGATGACGAGCGCGAGCGGAGCGCCGAACGGCGTGACGATCGTCACCGGGTCGAACGGGATGGCCTCGCCGCCCGACAGCACGACGAAGCCGATCGCCGTCGCACCGACGGTCATCGAGATCACGGTCGAGAGCGTGTAGCCGACGCCCGAGCCGATGATGCCCGCCTTGCTCGACTTCGCGAAGCGGTTGAAGTCGGCCGAGAGCACCGTCCACGAGATCGCGGTGGCGATGACCACGTCGAGCACGAGGATGGGCGTGTATCCGATCGACGGGTCGGCCGGGATCGCGAGGAACTCCGCGGGCGCATACGTCGTGAACGCGACGATGAAGATGTACGTGATGATGCCGAGGATGAGCACGGCGAGCCATGGCTCGACCTTCGCGATGCCGGTGTGGCCGAAGATCGCGAGCAGCACCACGAGCGTCTGGCAGATGACCGCGAACATGACGGGGCTCGAGAATCCGGTGACGGATGCCACGAGGAAATCGAGCGCGATGCCGGCGAGCATCGCCTGCACCCAGCTCCAGCCCATCAGGATGATGACGTTCGCCGCCACCGGCAGCAGGCTGCCGCGGGTGCCGAACGGGCCGCGCGTGAGCGCCATGGTCGGCAGGCCCGTGCGGGTGCCGATGTTGCCGATGGTCACGAGTACGGCGGCGCCGATGAGCGTGCCGCCGATGATGAGCATGACGACGAGTCCGTAGTCGACGCCGGGCACGAACAGCGTGCCGGTGAGCAGCGTCGTGACCACGAGGTTCGCGGCGAGCCAGATCATGCCGATGCGGGGGAGCGAGAACGAGCCGCGAACGGGGCCCGCGTCATCGGAGTGTTCCTCGAGGTACTGCTCGAGACGGGAGTAGAGCGACATTGCCAGGTCTCCTCGGAGAGTCGGGGTTGCAGGGGTGGTGGTGTGCGTCAGCCGTCGGATGCCGCGGGTGCCGCGGGTGCCGCGTCGGGCATGGGGGAGAGGTGCTCGTGCACCGCGATGAGACGCGGCGCTGCGGCATCCGTCGCCGTGCCCGAGTCGTCGACGCGGAAGTCGGCGCTCGACTCTTCGACGCGGAAGACGATGGTCTCGCGCTCGCGGTAGGAGTCGGTGCCCTCGCCGGTCTCGACCGTGGTCGCGACCGAGTGCGAGAACACGGCGCCGCCCGGGAAGGTCTGCACGAGCGGGTCGCTCGACGTGCACGACACGACGCGCCAGCCGCCCTCGAGCCAGCCCGACCAGAGCTGCTCGTAGGCGGCACGGTCGGCGAGCCGCTCGGGCTCGGAGTGGAAGACGAAGCTCGCGTCGGGTGCGAAGGCTGCGAAGTAACGGTCGCCATCGGTGGCCTCGAAGGCCCGGACGATCTCGGATGCCGCGGCGAGCACCGCCTCGCGGTCGGGTTCGGGGTGGTGGGTCACGGTGCGGCTCCTTCGCCTCGGATGCTTCGGTGTGTCGGGTGTCGGGTGTCGGGTCGGGTGTCGAGTCGGGTGTCGAGTCGGGTCTCGGGTCGGTGGTTCCGTGGATGCTACGAGCGCGGCGCCATGGCGCTGATGAGCTCGTAGGCGACGTGGCTCGCTGCGACGGCGGTGAGCTGCGCATGGTCGTAGGCCGGGGCGACCTCGACGATGTCGGCGCCGACGATGTGGCGGTCGGTGAGCGCCCGGATGATGCGCAGCAGCTCGCGGCTCGTCAGGCCGCCGGCCTCGGGCGTGCCGGTGCCGGGTGCATGCGCAGGGTCGAGCACGTCGATGTCGATGGAGATGTACAGCGGTGCGTCGCCGATGCGGGCGCGCAGACGGTCGATCGCGGCAGCGACGCCGTGCTCCTCGAGGTACTCGCTCGTGATGATCGAGAAGCCGAGGCGCGCGTCGTCGTCGAGGTCGCTCTTCGCGTAGAGCGGGCCGCGGATGCCCACGTGCATGCTTGCGGTGAGGTCGATGAGGCCCTCCTCCGATGCGCGGCGGAAGGGCGTGCCGTGCGTGATCGGCGCATCGAAGTACGTGTCCCAGGTGTCGAGGTGCGCATCGAAGTGCAACACCGCGACGGGGCCGTGCTGCGCGTGCACCG
>JALYWB010000092.1 GCA_030852935.1 Actinomycetota bacterium
GCGGCCCGCCACCTGCGGGCGGCCTCGGGCCAGTCGTACTGCGGGAGGATGATGATGCCGAAGCGCACGGCGCCAGTTCGCATGTCGCGAGTCTACGGGCGGGCCGTCGGCATGAGGTCGCGATCGACGGCGGATTCGCCACCCGGTGGCTTCGCCTGGTCACGCTCGAGTCGAACGAGCACGATGCCGCCGAGGATGAGCAGGCCGCCGAGCAGTTGCACCGGACCGATCGCCTCGCCGATGAGGATCCATGCCACGATCGCGGCGAACACGACCTCGGACAGCCCGAGGAATGAGGCCAGCCGGGTGCCGAGCATCCGAATCGCCTGGATTCCTGCGACGTAGGCGAACGCCGTGGAGAACGCACCGACGATCAGCACGGGCACCCACCAGGCCACGACGCCTCCGAAGAATTCGATCTCGGCGGGCCCCACCTCGAACGGCACGAGGCCGGTGAGCCCAGCGAGGCCGAGTACGAGGCATCCGATGACGCACCCCACGGCGGCCAGCGCGATCGGCGGCACGCCCAGGTCGCTGCGCTCGCCGATCACGTAGTAGACCGCGACGCCGAACATCGCGACTGCGGCCATCACGACGCCGAACGGATCGAGCGCACCGGCGACCGGATCGAGCACCAGGACGAGCCCTACGATCGCGACGACGGAGCCGGCGAGCACGACCAGCTGCGGCATCCGCCTGGTGCGCGACCAGAAGAAGGCGACCAGCGCGACGGGTGCGAGGTACTCGATGAGCAGGGCGGTGCTCACCGGGATGCGCGCGATCGCGGTGTAGAAGGCCAACTGCACGCCGGCGACGGCGATCACCGAGTAGAGCAGCACGATCCACTTCGCGCGCCAGAGCGGACGAAGATCGAAGCGCAGGGCGATGAGGCCGGGGACCACGAGCAGGACCGCGGCGACCGAGATGCGGAGGAACACCGCGAAGCCCGGCGACCAGCCCGACTCGAGCAGCGGTTTCACGACCGCTCCCCCCGCGCCGAATGCGAGCCCTGATGCGAGGCCGAGCACGATTCCGAGGATGCCGCGGGTGCCACCTGCCGCCCTTGTGCCGTTCATCGGCGTGCTCCATCCGGTTGGCAGTTCGGTCAGCGCGTCAGCTCATGTCATGCCTGAAACGCGTTATGCTCGTGACATTACCGAGACACGTGTCAGGAGTCAAATGTTTTTCACCCATGACACCGAGTCGGCGCTGCTGTTCGTGGCAGCGCTCATCGACACGGTGCCCGAGGCATCCGATTCCGGTGAAGACGAGTTGGCAGGACCGGCGCAACTGGTCGCCATGCTCGACACCTGGGAGTACTCGGGCCGGCGCGACGGAGACGCCCGCGAACTCGCCGAGGTGCGCGCTGCCCGCGACCGCCTCCGCGAGTTGTGGTTACTCGATCGCGACGAGGCCGCGGACGCGGTGAACGCGCTGCTCGCCGAGGCGCGTGCGCTCCCCCAACTCGTGCGCCACGACCGGTTGGACTGGCACATCCATGCCACTGAACTCGATGCCCCGCTCGCACGGCGCATCCTCGTCGAGGCGGCGATGGCATTCGTCGACGTCATCCGCTCCGACCAGATGGACCGGCTGCGCGAGTGCGACGCCGACGACTGCGCGAGCCTGTACGTCGACCTCTCCAAGAACGCGTCGCGTCGGTTCTGCAGCACGCGCTGCGGCAACCGGATGGCGGTACGCGCGTACCGGGCGCGGTCGGCCTGACGCGGGCGCCCCTTCGCGGCATCCGCCCGCACATGACGAAGGCCCCGCGCCCGCTCGGATGAGCAGGGCCGGGGCCTCCGCAAGAAGTTCGCGGTATCAACGAGAGCCGCGCGAGACTACTCGCGTTCGCCGCACGAATGCGGCGCGGTGCAGCACCTAGCGGCGCAGCCCGAGACGCTCGATGAGCTTGCGGTAGCGCGTGATGTCGACATCGGCGAGGTAGCCGAGCAGACGACGACGCTGACCGACGAGGAGCAGCAGGCCACGACGCGAGTGGTGGTCGTGCTTGTGCTCCTTCAGGTGCTCGGTGAGGTCCTTGATTCGCTTCGAGAGAAGCGCGATCTGAACCTCGGGGGATCCAGTGTCACCGGGGTGCGTCGCGTACTCTTCGATGATCGCCTTCTTGACGTCTGCTTCGAGTGCCATAGATGGGATCCCCTTCCTCTTCGTTGCGCGCTGCCCGTGGCCTTCTGCCTGGGCTCTCTTTATGCGCGGCCGTTCTGACGGCAACCTCAATACTCTACCAGAGCGGATGTCGCGTGGCCGCCGACCCTCGGTCGGCCCCTCGGCTCGGCACCGCGGTCGACGAGCCCTATCGCATGCCGTGACTCCGACCACGCCGTCGAATCGCGCCGGCCGAGTACAGCACGCCACCGACGGTCAGCAGGATGCCTGTCAGGAGCATCACGCTGGCGGTATCCGTACCACTCATTGCCAGTCCTGAGTGCGGTCCGCCGGTCGACGGGTTCGATCCCGGCTGCGCTGGAACCGGTGGGGGCGTCGCTCCCGGCGGCCGATCGGCGAAGTCGAGCACGATCTGGTAGAACGTGTCGCTGGTTGCAGGCCCATAGTTCTCATCGCCCGAGTACCGCAGCGTGATCTCGTGGATGCCGATGCCGAGCGTCGAGGCCTTGATCGGCGGTGTCGTGGCCGATTTGTCGTTGATGGGGAACGGATCGGTCAACGGCTCGTCGCCGAGGAACGCCTGGAGGGTGCCGGTGTGCTTCGGGTAGAGGTCGGGATACCAGGTGCCTTCGACGGTGCCCGTGAACGTCACCGACGTATCCGTGTAGACCCCCTCGGGTTCCGACGACCAGATGTCGAGCGTCGTGTCCCACTTCACGTACTGGGTCAGGGTGCCGGTGCTCGAGACGTAGTTCGCGTCACCCGAGTAGATCGCGGTGACCTCGAATGGTTGCCTGCCGCCGATCGACCCCGTAGGGATGTGCAACGCCGTCGAGGCCGAGTCGGCGGTGGCATCGCCCTCGAGCGCCACCGGCTCACCCAGGTCGGTGCCGTCGAGGGTGAACTGCACCGTGCCGGTCGGCACGCCGAGGTCTTTCTCGGGCGTGACGGTGGCTGTGAACCGGCCGCTCTCACCGTCGACGGCGTCGGGGTTCGAGGTCGTGATGGAGACGGATGTCGCAGCATCCGCCGCCACCGTCTGCCCGAGGCTCGCGAACGCGGACGCCTGTGCACCCTTCACCACATCGGTGTACGTGGCGAGCACGTGGTGCGGGCCCGGCGCCAACGTCGAGATGGTCTCGCTCTCGGCGAACCCGCTCTGCACGCTCACGGGGGTTCCGAGCGGCGTGCCGTCGACGGTGAACTGCACCGAACCCGAGTCGACCGGTCCGCCGCCGTTCTCGGGCGTGGTGAGCGCCGCGGTGAACGTGACCGGCTCCCCGTCCGTCGACGTGTTGTCGTCGGCACTCGAGGTGAGCGCGACATCCGTCGTGAATTGCGTGTTGTAGACGGTCACCTGGGAGCTCTTGATCAGGTGGGCGCGATCGTCGGCCACGGATGCCTGCACCGCGAACTGCCCCGGCACCCGGGACTCGAGCGAGGTGAGGTCGAACCGCGCCTGGCCGGCCTCGTCGGTCACGACCCGCTCCGTGGCGCCGCCGCTGTCATCGAACCTCGCCGGCTGGCCGGACGGCGGGATGGGCTGACCGGACGCCGAGACGAAGGTCAGGTCGATCGGTATTCCCTCGATCGTGCCACTGCTGAGGGCGTCGACGTACTGCAGCACGACGGCCTGGCCGAGACGCTGCCCGGGATTCACGCTCTGCTTGTTGCCCGAGACGATCTGGATCTCACTTCGGTGCGTGGGAATCGGCACGATGAGGTCGACCTTGCCGTCGTTGAGCCCGTCGCGATTGCCGTAGTCGCCTGGGGCGCCCAGGTAGTAATGCACCGCTTGCGGCGACCGCGGGGTCACGTAGGACGCCCCGCCGCCGCCACCACCACCTCCGCCGTCTTCACCGGACTGCGGTCCGTGCCCTTTGCCGCCGCCGTAGTATCCGCCACCGCCGCCACCGCCGCCTCCGCCGGTGTTGTCGCCGGTGCCGTTGCCTCCGTGGGGGCCGTCGTTGCAACCGCCCTGCCCGGGGTGCACGCCGCCGCATCCGAAGTCTCCGCCGTTCGGGTCGCCGCCCTGTTCACCCGGCTGCCCCGGATTGCCGCCCGCGCCGCCGTCTCCACCGTCGGCGGCGATGCCGTCGCCACCACCGCCACCTCCACCTCCCGCGACCACGAGATACTCCAGGCCCGTCAGAGTCGTGTGACCGCACGGCGTCGAGCTCTGCTTCACGGCTGTCGATCCGCCGCCGCCTGCACCGTCCTTGGCTGTGGCATCCGATGCCGTACCCCTGTCCCCACCTCGTCCGTCTCCGTACCCACCGTGGGCCCAGCCGAACTCGCCGACGGTGATCTGGAGCTGCGTGCGTTCCAGGACCGGGACGACCGCCTGCACGCCGCTGCCCGATCCGCCCGTTCCGACGTGGTCGAACTCGCTGCCGCCGCCGGCGCCCGCGCCGCCGAGCGCGTCGACGAAAATCTCGTCGACGCCGTCGGGCACGCAGTAGGTCTCTGGGTGTCCGGCGGGGCCGAAGTGAGTGGTGCGAACGCCGTCTGCCGAGGTGAGGAAGAGCACGTATCCATCGCCGGCATCGTCGGCGACGGTGATTGCGCTCTTGTGCAGCATGCCACCGGCATAGGACTGCCCGCCGCCGCCGCCGTTGCCCGCGTTGCCGTGTACGGTACCGACGTGGGTCGGGTCGAGGTTGGCGGCAGGGCCGGCTGCGCCCCCGCAACCGCCGCCGTAACCGCCGCCACCGCCACCGCCTGCGCCGCCGGCGCCGAGCAGGTCGAAGTTCGAACCCTTGCCTCCGACGCGGCCGGCGCCGCAGGTGCTGCCGTCCGCGGTCGGTGGCGCCGGGTTGTTGACTCCCACCGAACCGGTTGTGTCGTCTCCTCCGCCGTCCCCACCGTTGCCGCCCTGCTCGACCGCGTTTCCACCGCAGTAGAAGAAGAACCAGGACTTGGTTCCGCTCGATTCGAAGCAGTCGCCCGCGCTGCCGGCGGCTCCACCGCCACCCGCCGCGACGGCGACCGGGTCGGTGCCGGAGAGCACGGCCGACGCGCCGCCGCCACCTCCGCCGTCGTAGCCGTACGAGAATACGGTGAGTGCGTCGTTGAGGTGGGCCCATCCCGTGCCGCGCGCGCCGCCTTTCGCGTACGCGGATGCTCCTCCGTCGTCACCGCCGACACACCCCACCTGCACGGTGAACTCCTGCTTCGGGGCGACCGTGAGCCCGCCGGTGACCTGCCCGCCGAGTCCGCCGAGCCCCGTGTCGTCGGGGTTGGGCGTCTGCCCCTGCCCGCCGACCGCCTCGAGGTAGACGCTCGTGACACCGTCGGGGACCGTGTATGTCTGCGTGGGTTCGTCCGCGTGGCAGTAGAACGCCTCGATGGTGATGTCGCCGCTCGTGAATACCTCGTGTGGGCTTGGCGGGTCATCGGCGAGGGCTGCCGCAGCGGCGACGGCGTCGGCGACGGATGCCGCGGCATCCGGCGCCGGCGTGAGCCCGGTGTGCGATGCAGCGCCCGCGGGCACGGCGAATGCGCCGAGCGTGCTGCCGAAGAGGGCGAGTAGGCCGGCCGCGATGGACACGGACATGATTCTGGTGCGACCTGTGGCACTCATGCGACGAGCGGCTCCTTAGCGTATGGAGGTGCGTTTCGTATGTAACGGGTGAGTTCGAGTCGATCGGTGCTGCTGTGGTGCGCATCGGTGGGCGTCGGGAGCGCTTCGCCAGGCAGCAACCTACTCCCACGGTTCTGAGCGAGGAAAGCGGTTCGCGACGGGTCACCCGTGAATTGGGGGTAGACGGCCGTGCCGCAGATGCTTCGCCATTGCAGGCCGACGGGGGGCAGACTTGCGTCATGGCATACGCGATGAAGCGCATCTACGACGAGCCCGCGGCATCCGATGGCTATCGCGTGCTCGTCGACCGGCTGTGGCCGCGCGGAGTGTCGAAGGAGCGAGCCGACCTCGACCTCTGGCTGAAGGAGATCGCGCCGTCGGCGGAACTGCGTAGGGACTGGCACGGCAACCCCGAACGGCACGACGAGTTCGTTGCGCGCTACGTGACGGAGCTCGACGCGAACGCCGTGACCGCCGACCTGCTCGCGCTCGGCCGCGAGCACGATCGCGTCACGCTGCTCTACTCGTCGCACGATCCGAGCGTCAATCACGTCGCCGTGATGCTCGACTGGTTGGGGCGGCACGGGGCATCCGTCGAGAGCTGAAACTCGGCGTCGAAGTACTTGAGGCTGAAGCGCGCTGGGCGTAGCGTTCGGTGCATCGAGGAAGTGAGTATCTCTCATGAATACGAGCCACCACACCCGCGTCGCCGTCATCGCCTTCGCTGCCACCGCCGCGTTCACCTTCGCCGGCGCCGGTGCCGCGAATGCTGCGCCAGCCATCCCGTTGACGATCGGGCAGGAGGTCCCCAAGCCCGACGCGGCCGGGGCCCACGGATCCTTCACGTACGAGATCGGCGTGGGCGAACTCTGCTACACGCTCGACGTGACCGGGCTTTCGACCCCGGCGACCGTCGCGCACGTCCATGTCGCTCCACGTAACGTGGCTGGGCCCGTCGTCATCCCTCTCGTCATCGAGAACGCCACGAGCTTCAGCGTCGACACCTGCGTGCCGGCGGATCAGGCGGTGCTCGACGCGATCGAGGAGAACCCGAAGGCGTACTACATCAACGTGCACAACTCGCAGAACCCGCCCGGTGAGATCCGCGGCCAGTTGAAGTAGCGCCGTAGAAGTAGCGCGGTCGAAGGAGCGCCGTCGAAGGAGCGCGGTCGAAGGAGCGCCGTCGAAGGAGCGCCGTCGAAGGAGCGCCGCTGGCGATCGTCACCGGATGCCGCGGCGCCGAAAGTGGCGCGGATCGGCGTCGTGGATGCGACGATGGACATGAGCGTTCTGAAAGGTCGCACCACGATGACCACCACCGAGCGACGGAACGGCGATCGCGCGGGATACCCGCCGCCCGCGGTCACGGCCGCGGTGCTCGCGCTCATCGCCGTCGTGCTCGGGGTCTGCGCGGCCATCGCGCTCAGCGAGACGTCCGCCCGCGCCTTCGCGTCGTACTCGCCGGTCGAGGCGACCGTCGTCGATGAGCGCACTGAAGAGGGTCTCGTCGCCGACCGGCGCGGCAACAGCCTCGAGGCGTTCCGCGTCGTGCGCGTGGAACTTCCGGACGGCGCGCTCGCCGACCTGCGAAGCGAGGATCTCGCGGTGGGCACCACCGCGACGATATACCGCAGCAATTCGGGCGCGGTGTACGAGACTCCACCCGGGCCGCCTGGCCCACTGGAGTGGGCGCTGTGCGCCGCGATCGTGGCTGCCGCGATCGTGCTCGCGGTCGCGTCGGTGCGCACGGTGCTCGGGCTGCGGCGCTCGAGGTGAGTCGAACGCGCGGCGGGCTCGGTGGCTTCATTTCTCAACCCGCAGGGTGCAGGTCTTCGTACCCATGCAATGTCGGAGGGTCCTGCTTGGATTGACCCATGTCAGCCAACCCCGACGCCACCCCACGCGTGGCGCTCGAGCGTGAGCTGACGGCAATCTCCGACCACGAGCGGGCCATCCGTCGGCTTCACGCCGAGC
>JALYWB010000182.1 GCA_030852935.1 Actinomycetota bacterium
CCATACGTGACGGACGCCGGCGTGCATCATGCCCCCGCATCCGGCTCGGCGGCGGTCAGTGCGGCGTTGGGTTTCTGGAGATCCGGCGTTGCCACCCGGTCACGGATGGGCTAGCTTGAAGATCTAGGCAATCGCCTATCGATAGGCGATTTGATAGGGTGCTTGCACAGCTCGATCAAGGAGGATCATGAACACCCGAACGTCATTCGCCCGTGTCGCGGGTATCGCGGCTGTTGCAGCGGCGTGTCTTGCCGTGTCAGCGTGCGCCCAGCCAGCCCAGTCGGGTGATGCGGAGAAGGTCAAGCTCCGGTTCCTCGTGAACATCACCCCGGTGCTCACCGAGGAGTACTACGAAGGCCTGGTCGCGCCATTCGAAGAGGCGAACCCCAACATCGACGTGATCATCGAGAAGCCCAGCGCGAACAGCGTCGTCGAGACGCTGAAGCAGCAGCTCGCAGCGGGGAACGTCCCCGACCTGAGCACGTCACCGGACGTGAGCATGCCGGAGGTGTACGCCACGGTGCCTGACGAGGACTGGGCCAAGGACTCATTGCTCGCCGACGACCTCAAGATCGATGGGCGACAGTGGCTGGTCGGCTCCAACGTCCAGGTGCAGTCCCTGGTCTTCTACAACAAGGATGCATTCGAAGCCGCGGGGATCACCGAAGTCCCCACGACCGTCGAAGAGTACACGGAGGCGATGAAGCTCCTCTCGGACGCCGGCTATGTGGGGATGGGCGCCGCCGGCGAATGGGCCACGGGTGCCCAGTTCACGATGCTCGCCAATGCGGCGGTGCTGAAGGATGACCCCGACTGGTACTCGAAGCGGAACGCGGGCGAGGTCTCGTTCGAAGACAGCGGATACGCCGACTACCTCGACGTGTATCAGTCGTGGATCGAGGACGGGCTGGTGCCGAGCGACACGAACGGCATCAAGTACGCCGATTCGATCGCGAACTTCACGTCCGGCAAGGCCGCCACCTACGTGATGGGCAACTGGATGGTGCCGTCGATCGACGAGGCGAATGTGGCCTTCGAGGTCGGCGTCTTCCCGGCGCCCTCGTTCGACGGCGAGCCGGCCCCTCAGATCGGCGGTCTCGGCAGCTCGTACGCCGTGCCCGAGGCATCCGATCACCAAGACGAGGCTTTCGAGCTCATCCGCTACCTCGTGACCGACGAGGAGGCCCTGATGAAGCAGGTCGAGGTGGAGGGAAACTTCCGTCCCGGCATGATCGACGAGAACGCTTCGCCCCTTCAGCAGGAGGTCGCGAAGATCGTGGACGAGACGCCCGGCTTCGTCGTGCCTGGTGCGGGCGCAGGAGACAACGTGGCGCCGGCAGGTTACAACGCCGAGCTCAACACGCGTGTTCAGAGCATGTACCTGGGTGAGACCGCCGCGACCGTGGCTGCCGCGCTCGATGCCTGGTGGACCGATGCCGTCGAGTGAGTCGAGCATGACCGGGGCGGCCGTCGCGGCCGCCCCGGCCCGTTCGTACCGGAGTGCCGCCACGCACCCCGTCCGCTCGAACACGGCGAGTGCGCGTCCCGCGCTGCGAAAGGCGAAGCGGCGGGAACTCGTCGGAGACATCCTGTTCTCCGCACCCGCGACCATACTGATCGCGGCATTCGTGCTGGCGCCGATCGTTATCGCGGGATACCTCAGCTTCACCGACTGGAACGGCTACTCGGCGAATCCCGAGCTGGTGGGTTGGGACAACTACCGGGAGTTCCTCACCGACTCGCGTGCGGCCGGGGCTGCACTCTTCACCGCGGTGATGGCTGTGATCGCGACGGTGACCTGCAATGCCCTGGGCCTTGGCTTGGCGATCGCGGTCAACGGGGTGAGCCGCTTCAACTCGGTGATGCGCGCAGTGATGTTCTACCCGTTCGTACTCGGCGCCGTGATCCTCGGATTCCTCTGGTCGGCGATCCTGGGCACGAACGGGGCGATCGCCGGGCTCCTCGAGGCGGCCGGCGCAGAGAAGCTCCCGTTCCTCTCCGACCCGTTGTGGGCAGCGGGTAGCGTCATTTTCGTCGTCGTGTGGTCGCATTTCGGCGTGAGCATGGTCCTCTACCTTGCGGGTCTCCAGACGATTCCCGAGAGCCTCATCGAGGCCGCGACGATCGATGGTGCAGGGCCGTGGATGACGTTCTGGAAGGTCAAGCTTCCGCTCCTCGCCCCCGTTGTGACTCTCAACCTCGTGCTACTCATGGTCGGATTGCTGCGCACATACGAAGTCGTGCTCGCGCTGACCGGGGGTGGACCGGCTGGTCGCACCGAGACGGTGGTGTACAACATCCTCTTGACATCGCTGAGGAATGGGGAGCTCGGCTACGGGGCCGCCCAGTCGCTCGTGCTCATGATCGTGATCGTGACGATCGCCGTCGCGATCACGGCGTATCGCCGCCGTGCCGAGAAGGATGTGGTCGCGTGAAGATCCTTCGCTCGCCGCGCGTGCCGGTGCTTGTCATCGTCAGTGCGTTCATGGTGGTCCCGCTCTACCTGCTCGTCGTCAACGCGTTCAAATCGCAGAGCGACATCATCACGAGTCCATTCGCACTGGACTGG
This sequence comes from Actinomycetota bacterium, assembly GCA_030852935.1. Lineage (GTDB taxonomy): Bacteria > Actinomycetota > Actinomycetes > Actinomycetales > Microbacteriaceae > Agromyces. Next base: position 2,570 of record JALYWB010000182.1, read on the forward strand.
TCGCGGCTGTCGTTCGAGCACATGCTCGCGGCCATCACTTCGCCCGACTTCAACGTGATCTCGGCGTACGGAGTCACCACCGTCTTCGTGGTCGTGGTGAATCTCCTCTCGCTGGTCGTGACGATTCCGGTCTCCTATGTCATCGCGCGCGCCGTGCGACGCTGGCAGCGCGGCCTCCTGTTCGTCCTCCTCGCCGGGATGTTCATCCCCGGGCAGGTGCTGGTGATTCCGGTCATCTACGTGCTCAGGTCAATCGGCCTCATGGGCACCGTACCCGGGTTCATCCTGTTCGAGACAGCGACGACGATCCCGCTGTCGGTGTTCCTCTTCACGAGCTTCATCCAGTCCATCCCGCGCGAGCTGGATGAAGCTGCGAAGATCGACGGCGCGCATCGCCTGCGCGTTCTCGTGACGGTCATCGTGCCGCTCATGCGGCCCGCTATCGCGACCGCGGTCGTGATCCACACGATCTCGATCTGGGCAGATTTCGTCAACCCGCAGATCATCCTCGGTCCCGGTTCCGGCATCTACACCGTGACCACCGGCGTCTACTACGCGATCAGCCAGTACTCGACGGACTACACCATCGTCTATCCCAATCTGCTCCTAGCGATCGCGCCCATCTTGCTCTTCTTCGTGCTGATGCAGAAGCAGATCGTGGGCGGGCTGACGTCGGGTGCGCTGAAGGGCTGAGAGCAGATGACAGCATCAACGACGGAGACACCCATGGACCTGAGGGTCGGCGTCATCGGGTTCGGACACCGCGGCCAGCTCGCCCACGACGCTCACCATCCCGGCGCCGGCTCGTACATCGCAGCGGTTTGCGACGTCAGCGAACGGTCGCGGCAGCAGGCCGGGGACCAGTTCCCCGACGCGCTCGTGACGGGATCGCTGGACGAGCTGCTGGCGACCGACCTCGATGCGGTCATGGTGCTCACTCCCGACGGGCAGCACGCTGAGACCGTGATCCCCGCGCTCGAGGCCGGGCTCGCCGTCTTCTGCGAGAAGCCGATGGCGATCTCCATCGACGACTGCGACCGGATGCTCGAGGCGGCGTATCGGACGCGATCGCGGCTGTATCTCGGCCACAACATGCGCCACCTCCCGATGGTGCGGCTGATGCACGACCTGATCACCGATGGCAGGATCGGCGAGGTCAAGGCCGTCTGGTGCCGCCACTTCGTCGGGAACGGCGGTGACTGGTACTTCAAGGATTGGCACGCCGACCGCTCCAAGTCGCTGGGTCTCCTGCTGCAGAAGGGTGCCCACGACATCGACGTCATCCACCTGTTCGCGGGCGGATACAGCACCCAGGTTCAGGCGATCGGCGCCCTCAGCGTCTACGGCGACATCGAAGACCGCCGTGACCGCTCCGGGGAGCGAATGGACGAGTGGCTGAGCATCGACAACTGGCCGCCGACGGCGGCGACCGGACTCAATCCGGTTATCGACGTCGAAGACATCTCGCAGATGAACATGATCCTGGACAACGGGGTCCTCGCCTCCTACCAGCAGTGTCATTTCACTCCTGACAACTGGAGGAACTACACGGTGATCGGTACTGCGGGAAGGATCGAGAACGTCGGCGGCAACGGGGCGGGGGCGCAGGTCCACCTCTGGAATCGGCGGCGAGGCGGGTTCTCCCCTCCCGACGAGATCTTCATCGTTCCGGAGGGACAGGGTGGTCATGCCGGCGCGGACCGACCGCTCGTGGCCGAGTTCCTCTCGTTCGCGCGCGACGGAGGGGTCACCCTGACCTCTCCGGTAGCGGCTCGCAACTCGGTCGCGGCCGGCGTGATGGCGACGGCGTCGCTCCGAGGGGACCGCGGCGCTGTCGTGGTTCCCCCGCTCCGTTCCGAGGTCGCGGACTACTTCGCCGCAGGTCAGCCGGGCAGCTCCGGTGTTCGGGTGCGGGAACGCGCCGGTGGGTCCGCAGATGACATCTGAACCCCTTCGACTCGTCGCGACGTGCCCCGTCGCCGAGGTGCCCGTCTGGGCGATCCTTCAACGGCGCCTGTTCGACATGCTGGACGAGGCGTGGCGTCTGTTCGAGTCCGTCTACACCGACCCCGACGGAAGCCTGAAGTACTCGGGCGGTCATTCGGACCGGGATGGAGCCGACGACTTCTACGAGCCGTTCTTCAGCTGGCCCACGCTCTACCGTCTGGGCGGCTCGGCCGATGTGCTGGCGGCGGCGAAGCACCACTGGGAGGGCGTGACCCGCCAGCTGACAGCGCTCGGCTTCGTCGCGGATGGGTTCGAGGTCGGCTACGACTGGTTCCATCAGGGGGAGGCGCTCCTCCTCTTCTACGGGCTGTGTGCAGCCGACCCCGAGGACGAGACGTTCCGCGAGCGCGCGGTGCGGTTCGCCGAGCTCTACCTGCCGGGCTCACCATCCGGCAACTACGACGCAGAGAACCGCATGATGCGCGCGCCGCACAACGGGTCGCGCGGACCGCGCTACGGCTTGGGCGAGAACTGGCAGACGTACTCGAGCCGCTTGACCGGCATGATGCCGTACGGCCTGCCGCTCCGTGACATCTCGGGTATCCGGGAGTGGGAAGACCTGGCCGACGACGACAACGCGCGCCGAATGGGACAGGCCATGCAGGAGCGCCTCGGACGAGGGGATGTGGCGATCAATCTCGCCGCGACGTCGCTCGCTCTGAACGCTTGGCTGTTCACGCACGATACGAGGTTCTCGTCCTGGATCCGCGAGTACGTCGGAGCATGGCGCGCTCGCGCGGCGGACAACGACGACACGGCGGCACCCGGTGTGATTCCCGACAACGTCGGGCTGGGCGGCGAGGTCGGCGAGGCGCACGGCGGCTCGTGGTTCGGCGGGCACTACGGCTGGACCTGGCCGCACGGCTTCTACTCCGTCGAGGCGGCTGTGATCATCGGGGCGATGAACGAGCTCGCTCTCGGCGCCGCGGATGACGCGCTCGATCTCGCCCGCACACCCTTGCGCGTCGTGCTAGAGCATGCGACGACGGAACGCGACGTCGCAGCGGGAAGCCTCGGTCGCGGGTGGGCGCAGAAGCTGGGTGCCGCGCGCGAGGATGAGGTGCTGCTGGTTCCGTACCGGATCGAACCCGAGGGCTGGTTCGACTACAACCCGATGCCGTTGGCGTACCCGCTCTGGCTGTGGTGGCTGACCGGAGACCCTGGAGACGCCGAACTGCTCGAGCGGCTGCGTGCGGCCTCCGGGTTCGACGGGTCGGAACCCCGGCGTTTTCACGACAAGGAGGAGCAAGGGCACGAGGCGCCGTGGCTCGCGTACCTGCAGGGGCAGAACCCCGGCTATCCAGAGGCCGCACTCTCGCTCGCGCTCGCTCAGGTCGCGCGGCGTGTCGCGCTGATCCGCCAGTCGCCGCACGAGCCTCCGGACGGCGACATCCACTGGTGGCAGCGACTGAACCCGGTTGTGGTCGAGGTGCTGCTGCAGCTCACCACCGGGTCGCCGCCGGCCCTCTACAATGGCGGGCTGCAGTTCGCGAGAGTGCTCTACGGCGACGGGATTGCGGGGCGCCCCGGCCTTCCTCCCGATGTCGCCGCACTGGTCTCCGCCGTCGACGCGGCGGGGATCGCGCTGCAGCTGGTGAATCTGAGCGTGTCACACGATCGCGAGGTGGTGGTCCAAGCGGGAGCCTTCGCGGAAGACCGGATCGACACCGTCCAGTACGACGTGGGCGGCGGCGACTACCCAGGGTCATCCCGCGACTACGGGATCCCCGCGGTCAGCACGGTCAGCGAAGAGATACGCACGGTCGATGCGAACCGGATCGTGGTCTCGCTCCCACCGTTGACGTCCGTGACCATGCGCCTCGGCATCACACGCCGCGCGTTCACACCCACTCACGTCGGGTTCCGGCGTGACGACCAAGGAGAATCATGACTCTCTCGCAGACCGGCACCATCGACGACTCCGCCGGCCCCGAACTCGCCACAGCCGTATGGCCGCTGCCAGTCCGCGGTGAGCCGTTCGTGCGAGCCGACGCCGACCTCGCCCGCCGCATGGAGATCATCGGCTCGGCGACGGCCTGCGCCAAGCTCAACGGCATGGGCATCAGCCGCACCTTCATGGACGGCCCGACGCCCCTGGAACAGGGGCACCACATCGTGGGATCCGCACTGACGCTCCAGTTCATGCCGCAGCGCGAGGACATCGCCAGTGGCATGAGCCAGGAGTACATCGAGCGTCAGACGGCGCTCTGGGCCGTCCTCGAGACGGTGCAGCCGGGAGACGTGCTGGTCATCCAGGCCTACGGGAGTGCATACACGGGATGCCTCGGCGACATGCTCGTCCGCTACTTCAAGCGTCGCGGCGGCGCCGGCATCGTCGTCGACGGCCGCATCCGCGACGCGGCCCGGGTCCGCGAGCTGGGCGTCCCGATCTGGTGCACCGGGACGACTCCGCACTACGCATCTCAGACCGATCTGTTCCCATGGGCGTACGACGTGCCGGTCGCGGCCGGGGGTGTGCTGTGCCTCCCCGGAGACTTCGTCGTCGCGGACGACGACGGTGCCGTCGTGGTGCCGGCGGGCAAGGCGCGAGAGCTTGTGGAGGCGGCGGAGGCTCACGAAGGCTGGGAGCAGTTCAGTCGTCTCCGACTCGACGAAGGTGCACGGCTGTCGGACTACTACCCGCTCAACGAGCGCACGCGCGCGGAGTTCGAGTCGTGGCGCGATCGCCGTTCGGCGGCAGGGCTCACGGCCTGAAGGATGACCGTTCCCCAACTGTCGCGGGTCGGGTTCGGTGCGGCGAACCTCGGCGACCTCCACGTCGCGATGACGGAGGAGGAGTCGTGGGAGGTGCTCGAGGCCGCGTGGGCGAGCGGCATCCGTTATTTCGATACGGCACCTCACTATGGGCTCGGGTTGTCGGAGCGCCGGCTGGGCCGCTTTCTGCAGACCAAGCCCCGCGATGAGTTCATCGTGTCCACCAAGGTCGGTCGCCTGATCCGTCCGGCGCGTGCCGCAGGCGCGGCGGCACCGTCGGCTGCCGATGGGCTGACGCGCGTCTGGGATGCCTCGGCGCGGGGGATCCAGGCGAGCGTCGAGGAATCGCTCGAGCGACTGGGTCTGGATCGCGTGGACATCCTCTACCTTCACGATCCCGAGCTGTACGGACTGGACGCCGCGCTCGCCGAAGCTGCGCCGACACTCGTCCGCCTTCGCGAGGAGGGAATCGTGCAGTCGGTCGGCGTCGGCTCGATGGCCATGGAAGCGCTCATCCGGTCAGCGCAGACGGGCGCATTCGACATGCTGATGGTCGCCGGTCGCTACACGCTCGCCGAGCACGACGGGGTCGCCGAACTCCGTGCCGTCTGTCGAGCCGCTGATGTGCGCCTGGTTACGGCATCCGTCTTCAATTCCGGGCTGCTCGCCACCGCGCTTCCCGGCCAAGGTGCCAGGTACAACTACGGAACGGCGCCGGCAGAACTGCTCACGCGCGTGCGGGCGATCGCCGGGGTGTGCGAGAAGCACGGTGTGGACCTTCCGACGGCCGCCCTCCAGTACACGCTGCGCGACCCGCTCGTCGCATCGGTCGTGGTCGGTACGGGCCGGGCTGCACAGGTCGCTGAGAACGCGCGGCGCGTGGCCGTCGCCATCCCGGACGACCTCTGGTCGAGCCTGATGGACTCGGGCTACATCGTCTGATGCACCCGGAGAATACGCGCCGACAGTCGAGGGCTATCGAGTATCGTTTGGACCATCAGTGCGGTGCTAAGGAGTTGACGTGAGTGCCACGGGCATGGCTTTGAACCAGGAACTGCTCTCGGACAAGGTGTACGAGATCCTCCGGGCCTCGATCCTCGACGGCACCAGGGCGCCGGGGAGCCGGATCGTGGAGTCCGAGCTGGCCCGTTCGCTGGGCGTGAGCCAGGCGCCGGTCCGCGACGCGATCAAGCAGCTCGCGCACGAGGGCCTCGTCACCTCCCTTCCCCGGCGCGGAAGCTACGTCACTGAGCTCTCGCCCGACGAGTTCGTGGTCGGGCGCAAGCTTCGCGCGGTCATCGAGCAGGTCGGCGCCGAGCTCGTGACGCGAGCGGGCGATGCCGACACGACGGGACTGCGCGACATCGCCACGAAGATGATCGAGGCCGCGAAGCGGGAGGATCGAGCGCAGCTGCGCGCTCTCGACCTCGCCTTCCACAAGACCGCCGTCGAGCTGGCGAGAAGCTCCACGCTCGTTCGCGTCTGGTCGATCATCGAGCCGAATCTGCTGAGCCAGCACGTTCTGGCGAATCCGGAGTTCAGCGGCGACTGGAACGAGATCGCGCAACGGCACGTCGTGCTCGTGGACCTCCTGGAGGGCGGCGACCCCGAAGCCGCTGCCGCTGCCTTCCACCGGCACGCCATGGGCGCCGGCGCCCACGGCGCCGCGACCGGCTGACCAGCGCGCCTGCGGTCCGATCGCATGCCGAGCGGGATGCACCGACTTGCCATCCGTGCACCCCGACTCGGCCGCACCGGCCCCTAGAAGAAGCTGAACCAGTCGATGTTCGCGATCCCGTCGCCTCCGGCCGCCACGAGATACACATCATGGGTGCCCGTCGTCGGTGTGATGGGCACCGTCTGCGTGGCGTAGGTGTAGTAGCCACCGGTCGCGGTGGTCGTGAGCGTACCGATCACGGGACCGTTCACGGCGTCCAGGCGGATGTCGATCTTCTTGCCCGACTCCGGGGTGGCCACGCTGAGACGCAGACCCGTGAGCCCGGTGCCGCCGAACTCGACGTCGGCGTACCCGAGCCACGTGCCGGAGTTGATGTAGCCGACGGCCGAGCCGGTTCCGCCGCTGACGACCTGTGTGCCCGAACGCGAAGTCCAGCTTTCGGCCTCGATCGTCGCCGTCGCCGGGTTGCCGAAGCTGAACCAATCGATGTTGGCGAAGCCTGAGCCCGATCCGGTCGGGACGAGATAGACGTCGTGCGTTCCTGTGGTTCTCGCAATGGACACCGTCTGGATGGCATACGTCTGGTAGCCACCGGTCGATGCGGTGGTGAGTGTGCCGATCACGGGGCCGTTCACGGCGTCCAGGCGGATGTCGATCTTCTTCCCCGTGTTGGTGGTGGCGATGCTGAGCGTGAGGCCCGCCAACCCGGTGTCCCCGAAATCGAGGTCGCCGTACTTCAGCCAGGTGCCGGAGTCGATGTGCCCCACGGCCGAGCCCGTGCCGCCGCTGACCACCTGTGTGCCGGACTGCGCCGTCCGACTCTCCGCTTCGATCTTCCCGTGAGCATCGATGAGTGCGGGGAGTGGCGGCGCGGTCCCGGTGCCGGATCCGCCGTGGACGTAGAGCTCATCGAAGATGCCCTCGCCGGCGATGTCGGCATTGCCGAGCTGAATGCGGGTGAACGACGTCGCCGGTCTCGTCGCGACCAGCACGCCGTCGATGTACAGCTTCACGTCCGATCCGCTCGAGTAGTCCCACTTCAGCTCGTGCCAGCCGTACGCCCGCGGCACGGTCGTCGGGACGACGGTGGTTCCCTCCTGAAGGACGAAGAACTTGGGGCTCGCTGCGCTGTCGATGCCGAGGCCCAACGCGGCGGCGCCTCCGTTGTCGACACGGGCGAACGACCTGACGGTGTTCGGTCGCGGCACCCCGGACGTGTAGGCGGCCAGATGCGTGGACTGCCGGTCGAACATCTGCATCGTCACGATCTTGCTCAGCGGCTCGTCGAATGTGCGGTGCAGCACGGGCCGGGAGCCCGTGGGTGGTGCGTCGCTGACGTAGAGGGCGCTGTGCCCGACCTCGAGCCCGGCTTCGAGGTGTCGGACGCCTTCGGAAGCGAACAGTCTCGAATGCGTGGGCCGCTGTCCGGTCCACCGCCACTTGGTCGCGTCTACCTCGGCTCCTTCGAAGTCGTCCTCGAAGTAGGTGTTCGACGGTGATGTCGGCACCGGGTCTGCTGCCGGCTTGTAGGGGTTGTCGGAGTCGACCCCGATGTTCGCGTAGTCCATCAGCGCCGGGTCGAACGTATCCGTCTGATCGAGAAGCTTGCCGAAGCTGGCGTTGGTGTTGGTGAACGTGATCTGATCGCCGAACTGTCCCATGCCGCTCACCTCGACGTTGAAGTTCTGCGGATTGATGGCCTGGAAGTTGCTCACCTGGACGCCGGACGCGCCGACGTCCAGGTTCATCCCGTTCACCGCGTAGTCGTCCATCGTCGGGTTGGCGCCGACGTCGTCGATGATGACCTGATCGATGTAGTTGGGGCGGTGCGTCGTGCCCTTGTACAGCTCGAAGGTGAAGATCCCGCCGTCGTCGCCGCTGTCGTGCTCAAGGCCGTGCACGTACACGTGCGAGATCGTGTTGTGGTGCGCGTACATGTGATTCATGGTCACGTAGTCCCGGTCGCCGTTGGGAGCCGCGGTCGTAGACCACTCCGGACGCTGAACGCCGCCGCCGGTGAGGAAGATCGCGTGACGCGGGGAGTTGTAGATCTCCAGGTGCGAGAGCGTGTTGCTGGTCGCGTTGTTGATGACCACGCCGGAGGCAGACCCGACCAGCTGGCCGACATCGTGGATGATGGTGTTCGTCACGGTGTTGTTGTTGCTGTAGCCGTTGCCGTTCGAATCACCGTTGACTCCCGGGTAGCCGCCCTCGATGTTGACGCCGCTGTGACCCATGTACTCGATCAGGCTGTCCTCGATGAGGGTGTGGTCATTGGCGAGGTTCAGCGCGACGCCGAACATGCCCATGTTCCGGATGTGGGAGTTCGTGATCGTGATGTGGTTGGTGTTCGTCAGCGTGAAGCCGCCGACCTGGAACTCCGGCCGCTCTGAGATCTCGGCGTGGGAGGGCAGCACGCTGCCCGCAACCGTCGCCTCGGGCGGGAACATGCCCATTCCGGACCAGGCGCCCTGCTGGCCGTTCCGCGAGTTCCACCCGAAGGTGTAGTAGTCGGGGAAGCTCGTCGCCTCGAGCCGGAGGCCGTCGAAGACGATGTCGGAGACCATGTTCGTGCGCGATTCACCCGCGAGCTCGATGATCTTCTCGACTCTCGGGACCACGATCTCCTGATCGGCGATCGGACCCGAACCTGCTTCGGGGTAGTAGTACAGGAACCCGCTCGCCTCGTTGTAGTAGAACTCGCCGGGCTGGTCCAGCAGTCCGAGATTGCCCTGGATGAAGTACCGCACGTTCGCGGTGTACGCGTAGTGCGGACGGTTGAGCTCGGGATGACCGGCGACTTGGAGGAAGTGGATGATCCTCCCGGCGCGATCGAACTGGCCGATCGGGATGGTCGACGTCATCCAATCCTTCGCCGGTCCATCCCACGCGTACACCTGAGCGTTCAGATCGCCGCGTGTGTAAGCGTTCTCCAGTCCCGTCAACGACACTGCGTCGATCGAGCCGGCGGCGAAGCCGAGCCCGGTGTAGGAGCCGCCGGACGAGACGAGGTAGTCGGTCTGCGCGGTCGGGAACCGCGGATCGATGTTGCGGTTCGGCGTGCGCGCCTGAGTGGCCCGGGCGTCGCCGACGTAGAGGGTGTTGACGTCCAGACCGGGGCCGAGCTGCGTGCGATAGACCTTCCCGACCGCACCGGCCGGGAGGTCGGCCTCGCCGGGATTCGATGAGGAGTGCGACGCGAGCGTCCAGGCCGACGTCACCTCGGTTCCGCCGACGAACTCGGCTTCACCCGGCGCGCCGCTCCCGCGGTAGATCACCGAGTATCCGTTGGTCCCCGAGTCGTCCTCGTCGAAGCGGACCGTCTCGGTGACGTGGTACGTCCCCGGGGCGACGTGAACGATGATGTCGCCGGTCATGTTGCCGGCGATCGTCCTCACCGCGGTTCGTGCCCGGTCCAGGGTCGCGAACGCCTCACTCGGGCTGGAGCCGTCGTTGGAGTCGTTGCCCGTCGGCGAGAGGTAGAACTCCTCCTGCGTTCCGGCGGCCTCCGCCCCGGTCGGACTGCCGACGAGGCCCGCGGCGATGAGCACGGCCACGGCCACGCCACTCAGCCAGGAAACCGCGGGCGATCGGTGTCGCGTGTGCACGGTGAAAGGGGTCCGAATGCTTGTTCCACGAAAATTCATCGCAACTCCATCGTTGATCGATTATCGCTAAACACCTCAGCTTGCACCTTAGGGAGGGTTACACTCTCGGGTCAAGGAGTTTCATCGACTATCGATTAACCTGCAGGGAGTGTGATGGACCAGTTGCGTCTCGCCGGTGAGCCACCCGTGGTCGAAGCTACGCCGGACGACGTGGATGCCGCGGCACGAGCCGCAACGGCAGCCTTCGACTCGCAGCGCGACGGGCCGACCTTCGACTCGTCCGAGTTGCTCGCCTCCTGTGCAGATGAACTCGACGGCATCGGCGAGCAGATCATCGCTGTCGCAGACGAAGAGACCGGGCTCGGCATCGAGCGGCTTACCTCGGAACTCGGCCGGACGACGGGTCAGCTGCGGGCGTTCGCGGCGCTCGTGCGCAGCGGAGAGCACCTGGAAGCCATCCTGGATCGTGGGGCCCCGGATGGGCCGTACGCCGTCGACATGCGCCGGATGAACGTGCCGATCGGCCCGGTCGCGGTCTGGGCGGCATCGAACTTCCCTCTCGCCTTCAGCGTCGCCGGAGGCGACACGGCGAGCGCGTTCGCCGCCGGCTGTCCCGTCGTCGTCAAGGCGCATCCAGCCCATTGGCGGACGTCTCGGCTCGCGACGGGTGCAGTCGAGCGCGCGGTGCGCCGAGCCGGTGCGCCGGACGGGTGGTTCGCCACCGTCCACGCAACCGCCCATGAGCGTGGACGAGAGCTGGCGACGCACCCAGGCATCCGCTCACTGGCCTTCACCGGATCGGCCCGCGGCGGACGTGCCCTCTGGGATGCCGCTGCGGCGCGACCCGACCCCATTCCCGTGTTCGCCGAGATGGGAAGTCTCAATCCCGTCGTCCTCACCGAGGCTGCACTGCGCGAACGGGCCGACGAGATCAGTGTGGGACTCGCATCCTCGCTCACAATGGGCGCCGGGCAGTTCTGCACGAAGCCGGGCCTGGTCCTCGTCACCGACTCCGACACCACCGATCGCTTCCTCGGTCTTCTGGCAGGGGCCGTCGAGGCGCAGCCTGGGCGCGATCTGCTGTACCCGGCGCTCGCCGAGGCGTTCCGCGAGCGGGTCGGCGAAACCCTGCGTGCGGACGACGTGACAGTGCTCGCGGCAGGTGGAGCCGGGCACGGCCGGCACCAGGGCGCGTGGCTGGTCCGCATCTCGGGCACAGCGTTCCTGCGGCAGCACGCGGAGCTCGCCGAGGAGCACTTCGGACCGTTCGGTATGGTCGTCGTCTGCGCCGACCGCGACGAACTGGAGGCGATCATCGAGGTCCTGCCCGGCACCCTGACAGCGACGATGCATGCGGGACGAGACGAGGCGCTGTACGCCGGTTCGATCGTCAGGCGGCTCGCTGGCAAGGCTGGCAGGGTGGTGCAGAACGGCTGGCCCACGGGGGTGCAAGTCGGCTGGGCGACGGTGCACGGCGGGCCCTGGCCTGCGACCACGGCGTCCGCGTCGACATCGGTGGGACTCACCGCGGTGCGCCGGTTCCAGCGCCCGGTCGCGTACCAGTCGCTCGCTCACGAGCTCCTGCCCGCTGCGTTGCAGGACGCGAACCCGCTCGGCATCAGTCGGATCGTCGACGGGGAACGACGGATGCCGTGAGCACGCGTCGACGATCTCCACGGTGTCGCCGACCGTCAGAGTGACAGCGTGACTCGCCGGCCGCGCTCCGGGATGAGGACCGAGAGCGTCGATTGCTCGCGCGCCAGCGCGGCGACCAGCTCAGCCGGGTCGCCGCCGTTGCCTTCGATGGCGTCCCAGTGCATGGGTACGACCAGCCTGGCGCCCGAGCGGACTGCCAGCCGCGCCGCCTCGGTCGCGTCGAGGTTGCCGACGATCCCCTCTTGTTCGCGCGCGCGGTCCCTGCCGTTGATCGGCAGCAGCGCGACGTCGATGCGCAGCGATCGCAGCAGCTGGTCGAGCCCGTCCCACCAGGTCGTGTCACCCGAGTGATAGATGCGCAGACCGCACATCTCTACGACATACCCGACGAAACGAGCGGGTCCCTCGCTGTCACGCCCGAAGCCGTACGCGTCGTCGACCGTGCGCCCGTGTTCCGCGGGCACGACATCCACGGGGATGGCGCGGAAGTCGAACCGCTCGCCGTCGACGGCGGGCAGCACTCTCTCGCGTGCGATGCCGTGAGAGTGAACCAGGCTGACGAGCGGAGCCGGAACGACGAAGCAGGTCGTCGGCGAGAGGGCGGCGAGAGCGAGGAGCGTCGGGAGGTCGAGGTGGTCCGCATGCTCGTGGGTGCAGAGCACCACGTCGCTCCCCGCGAGATCGTGGACGGTTGCCGATGCGGCGACCCGTCTCCTCGGATGTGCGGAGAGGAACGGGTCGAGAACGATCCGCCGACCGTTTCCGGCGATCTCGAATCCCGCCTGCCCGTGCCATGTCAGTGTTGCGTGCTGAGCGCACTCTGCGGTCATTTCGATGGTCCGATCGTGTGTGCTATAGATTATCGATTATGGATCGAATCACCGATGGCGTGCTGGCCTTCCCGCTCACTCCGTTCCACGCCGACGGTGGTCTCGATCTGGCGGCGTATGAGCGGCATCTCGAGCACCTGCTGGAGCATCAGCCGGGAGCCGTCTTCGCCGCGTGTGGCACGGGCGAGTATGCCGCGCTGTCCCCCGAGGAGCACGCGTCGGTCGTCGCCCGCACCGTCGACGTCGTCGCCGGACGTACCGCGGTCTTCGCCGGTGTCGGCGTGAACGCCGCGGTCGCCGCCGATCAGGCGGGCGTCGTCGCGCGGGCGGGTGCCGACGGTGTGCTTCTGCTCCCCCCGTATCTCGCGTCCGGGCCGCAAGCGGGTCTCGAGCAGTACGTGCGGACGGTGGCGAAGGCGTCCGATCTGCCGATGGTGCTCTACCAGCGTGGGACGGCCGTGTACGCGCCCGAGACGCTGGAAAGACTGGCAGCCGTACCGGCCGTGGTCGGCCTGAAGGACGGACTCGGCGACCTCGAGCGCGTGCGGCGGCTCCGGCTCGCGGTGGGCGACGAGGTGGTCTTCTTCAACGGGTTGCCGACAGCCGAACTCCAAGCCGAGGCGTTCCGCGCGGCCGGAGCGCCCCTGTATTCCTCGGCCGTGTTCGCCATGGCACCCGGGATCGCGGCCCGCTTCTATCGCGCCTACACGACCGGCGAGTCCGACCTGATCCGGCGACTCCTGCGTGAGTTCTACGCTCCGCTCGCCGCTCTGCGTGACCGGGTGCCCGGATACGCCGTGTCGCTCATCAAGGCCGGCGCGGGGCTCGGTGCGAGGGGGACGCTCGGATCGGTGCGCCCGCCGCTGGCCGACCCGGCGCCAGAGCACCTGGAGACGCTGCGTGAGCTGCTATACCGCGGTACCGAAATCGTCGAGGCGGCTCGATGAGCGACCAGCCGGAGGTACGCGGTCGTTTCGACGCGACGGGGATGCGGTTTCTCATCACGGGCGCGAGCGGGATCATCGGCCGCGCGCTCGTTCGCCGCGTCGTCGCGGCCGGAGGCACCGCCATCGCCGTCGTGCGCCGACCGCGGGCCGTCGAGGACATACCGGGTGTCATCACTCGCGTCGCCGATCTCTCCGAGAAGCAGGGGCTGGAGCACCTCCTCCGCGATCCCGAGCTCGCCCACATCGACGTGCTCGTGAACAACGCCGGACACACCGCGCTTCGCGACTCCTTGCTCGACACCTCTCCCGAGAGCATCGATCTCATTCACGCCGTGAACGTGCGGGCACCCGTCATGCTCGCGCAGCACGTGGTGCGGTGCTGGCGTGCGTCGGGTCGCAGCGGCAGCATCGTGAACCTGTCCTCGCCAGGAGCCGCGCGTGCGCATGAGGATCAGGCGGTCTACGACGGCAGCAAGGGGGCGATCGAAGCACTGACGCGTGCGATGGCCGTGGAATGGGGCCCCTACTCCGTGCGGGTGAACGCACTCGCACCGGCCCGGGTCGTCGGCGACGAGCGGGTCGCGGTCGGGGACGCACCCCTCGGCGTGTCGGCGTCGGCGGACGATGTCGCGGATGCCGTCCTCTGGCTCGCGTCGGATGCCGCCGGAGTCATCACCGGGCAGGTACTCGCGCTCGACGGGGGTCTGCTGGCGCGGCTTCGTCCCGCCGCGCTGCCCGAGCAACTCCGGGGCACGAGCGAAGGGGCGACCTGATGGTGATCGTCGAGGGAATCCGAGTCACGCCCGTCCTCATCGAAGACCCTCCCCTGCTGAACGTGGTCGGCGTCCACCAGCCGTATGTGCCTCGTGCGATCATCGAGCTGCACACCGACGTCGGGGTCGTCGGACTGGGTGAGACCTACGGCGACGCGCACATCCTGCATTGGCTCGAGCGCGCAGCCACAGCGCTGCGCGGAACGAGCCTGTTCGACCTGAACCTGCTCAGCGACCGCGTGTCGGCGGCGCTGCGCGACCAGGCGGGAGCGACAGCGCAGGGAGGCCTGACCCGGCTGCACGGCGCCAACCTCACCGGCGAGATGAGCGTGCGCCGAGCGGCGAACATCGTCACCGCCGCATTCGAAGTCGCGTATCTCGATGCGCAGGGTCGGCTGCTCGGGCTCCCCGTGCACGCCCTCCTGGGCGGCAAGCTCCGCGACTGCGTCGAGTTCAGCGGGTACCTCTTCTACCGCTGGGCGGCTTACCCGGGTGCGCGTGCGGACTCCTGGGGCGAGGCGCTCGCGCCGGAGGGGATCGTGGCGCAGGCGCGACGGATGGTCTCCGAGTACGGGTTCCGTTCGCTCAAGCTCAAGGGAGGCGTGCTCGACCCCGACGTCGAGATCGCGACTGTGCATGCTTTGCGTGCAGCCTTTCCGGACCACGCGTTGCGAATCGATCCGAACACGGGCTGGAGCGTGGAGACCAGCCTGCGCGTCGCGGACGAACTAGACGGGGTGCTCGAGTATCTCGAAGACCCCACTCCGGGTCTTAAGGGTATGGCGACCGTTGCCCACCGCGCCACCATGCCTCTCGCCACGAACATGTGCGTGACCGGCTTCGAGCACCTCCCGGAGGCGATCGAGCGCGGGAGCGTCTCGGTCGTGCTCAGCGACCATCACTTCTGGGGTGGGCTGCGGGCCACGCAGCGGTTGTCGGGCATCTGCCAGACCTGGGGCATCGCGCTCTCAATGCACTCGAACTCGCATCTGGGGGTCAGCTTGGCAGCCATGACCCACCTCGGCGCCGTCCTCCCGACGATCAGCTACGCGTGCGACACGCATCGGCCCTGGCAGACTGAGGACGTCGTCCGAGGAACACCGCTTCCTATCGTGGACGGTGCGATCGCCGTCCCGGACTCGCCAGGTCTCGGTGTGGATCTCGACCCCGGTGCCCTCGCCGCGCTCCATCAGCGCTGGCTCGACTCCGACGTGCGGGTGCGCGACGACGAAGCGGCCATGCGAGCCGTCCATCCCAACTGGGCGCCGGCCCTGCCGCGCTTCTGACGCCCACCGAGAGCGGCCCGTCGGCGCACGTCCTCGGCTCAGCGCGGGTCGAGGCGCAGCGTCGATTCGTGATTGACCGGGCCGGTCAGCGTGCCGACGATCGCCGGACCGTGGACGGAGTGCTCGGCCTGGCGGATCGCCTCAACGACGAGTCGCGTGGCATGCTCGTCGGTGAGCCGGTAGAACATGCGGTTGCCGTCTTGGCGGACGCGCACGATCTTGCCCCAGCGCAGCTGCGCCAGGTGCTGCGACACCGCCGCCGGCGTGCGCTCGACGGCCGCGGCGAGGTTGTTCACCGCCAGCTCACCGTCACGCAGCGCCAGGACGATGCGGACGCGCGTCGCGTCAGCGAGAAGCCGGAACACCTCGACCGCGACCTCGACGTACGTGTTCTCGGGCTCGAGGTTGACTGGCTCCGCATCTACGTGCATACGCAGATACCCACGCTGCGGGTCGGGAGTGTGGCAGGGCCCACCCGCCTGTCGTGCCCGCGGCAGGGGTTCCGGCGCGCCGGCATCGCGCCTACGCTCGGGGCTCGGAGGGCCTGACCGCACGTCACGTCATGCACGAGCGAGAGCGAGGAGACTCCGATGCAGACCTTGACCGTGGACTTCATCATGTCGCTGGACGGCTACGGCGCCGCCGAGGGCTGGCCGGGCTGGTGGGGGCTCGAGAGCCCGGAGTACCTGGCGTGGCTCGAACAGCACCCCGACAAGGACCACCCGCTGCTGATGGGCGCGACGACCTATCGGGTGATGTCCGAGCTGACCGCCGGCGGGGAGGAGGGCACCGACGTCCTCAACGGGATCCGCAAGTACGTGTTCTCGTCGACGCTCGATGAGCCGCTGATGTGGGAGAACTCGACGCTCGTGCGCGAGGACGCGATCGACTTCGTGCGACGGCTGAAGGAGGAGTCCGGCGTCCCCCTGCGCACGATCGGCAGCCTCGCCCTGTGCCGGTCGCTGCTGAACGCCGGTCTCGTCGATCGCTACCGCACCGTCGTCTTCCCGGTGATCACCGGCGCGACCGGGCAGGACCGCATCTTCGACGGGTACCCCGACGTCCTGCTCGAGCTCGTCGAGGCGCGCACGTTCGACCACCGCATCCAGCTCCTCGAGTACGTGCCGACGGTGCTCGAAGGCCCGCCGGGAGCGTGACCCCACGGGCGCTGGACCGCCGGCGCTCGCAACCTCGCCGAACTGCCACTTGCGCGGCATCCGAATCGATTCGATAGGCTGTGTGGTCGTCGCTCTGACACGCCCGCCCTGCCCCTCTTCTCGCTCGAGAGTCGCCTTCATGTCCACCGCCCTCACCACGGGCCACCCGTGGCGCGTCATCGCGCTCTTCTCCGTCCCGCTGCTGATCGGGAACGTCGTCCAGCAGCTGTACCAGGTCGTCGACGCCATCGTCGTGGGGCGGCAGCTGGGGGTCGACGCCCTCGCGGCGGTGGGTGCGACCGGCAGCATGCTGTTCCTGCTGCTCGGATTCGCGTGGGGTCTGACGTCGGGCTTCGCGATCCCGACAGCGCAGGCGTTCGGCGCCGGCGACATCACGGCCGTGCGCCGCTCGGTCGCCGCGGGCACGCTGCTCACCGGTGCGTGCACGGTGGTGCTCACGATCGGCGCGCCGCTTCTCGCCCGGCCGATGCTCGAACTGCTGCGCACCCCGCCCGAGCTCATGGACGACGCCGTCGTCTTCGCGCAGATCAGCTTCCTCGGTGCGGGCGCCATGATGTTCTTCAACTACCTCTCGGCCGTGATCCGCGCGATCGGCGACTCGCGCACGCCGCTGGTGTTCCTCACGCTCGCGTGCGCGCTCAACGTCGCGCTGGTGGTCGTGATGGTCGGCCCGCTGGGCTGGGGCGTGGGCGGCGCCGCTCTGGCCACCGTCGTCTCGCAGGCGATCTCGGTCGTGCTCTGCCTGGAGTTCGTACGGCGACGGATGCCTGTGCTCCACGTCCGCCGCGAGGACTGGCGTGTCACGCGGGCAGAGCTCGCCGAGCATCTGCGCCTCGGTCTGCCGATGGGCTTCCAGGCGTCGATCATCGCGATCGGGACGCTCACGGTGCAGGTGGCACTCAACGAGCTCGGCGCCGACGCGGTGGCTGCCTACACCGCCGCCTCGCGTGTCGACGGCCTGGCGGTGGCGCTGCTCCAGTCGCTCGGACTCGCGGTGTCGATGTTCGTCGCGCAGAACCACGGCGGCGGTCGCCCCGACCGCATCCGTCGCGGCGTCAACCAGGCGACGTGGATGGCGGTTGCCGTGGCGATCGTGCTCGGCGCACTGCTCATCGCGTTCGGTGCGGCGCTCGTGCAGGTGTTCGTCGGCGAGGGCTCGGCGACCGTGGTCGATCTCGCCGCCCAGATGCTGGCCATCAACGGGGCGACGTACTGGCTGCTCGGCATCCTGTTCGTGCTGCGCGGTGCGCTGCAGGGACTCGGACACACCCTGATCCCCACGGTCACCGGCGTGATCGAGCTCTTCATGCGCGTCGGCGCGGCCGTCGTGCTGGGGGGGATGTTCGGCTTCATCGGAGTTGCGGCGAGCAACCCGCTCGCGTGGCTCGGTGCCGTCGTCGTGCTCGTGCCCGCGTACCTGCACGCGCATCGCCAGCTCGCCTCGGCGCCGATCACGCCGTCGGTGCCGACGCCCACGACGCCGATCCCCATCATCGGGCCGACCGACGGCTCCATGATCGTCGACGCCGTGGTCACGCAGCCCATCGTGCTCCCCAACGGAGCCCAGACCCCTGGCGGCCTGCGCCGGCTCCGCCGCCCCTTCGCAGCCGCCGCGCGCATCTCGCGCCGCTCTCGCCGCTAGGGGCGTGCCCGCGACCGAGAGGGTGGTGCGAGGCGCTCAGAACGGTGGCGCTCCGGGGGTGCCGGGTGGCGGAGCGTCTGCGAACAGCCAGGGCTCGTGCATGCTGCGCCGGCGGGCGAGAACCGCCTCGTCGGGAACGAACCGCACGGTGGGTTCCGGTCGGTCGGTGTGCCTGCGACCGGTGGGACTGGTCCACACCAGGACGCCGGGAGAGATCTGCTCGACAGTCCACGCATCGATGCTCTTGAGCACGTGATGGCGCCGGCAGAGGTGGGCGAGGTTGTCGTGGCGGGTGGGACCGCCGTCCACGCGAGCGACGGTGTGGTCGATGTCACAGCGCCGGACCGGGCGGCGGCATCCGGGGAATCGGCAGTGCTCGTCGCGGGCGGCGAGGAACCGCTGCAGCCCGGGGCCGGGCCGGTACCGGTCGACGGCGAGCACGGCGCCGGTGACCGGGGAGGTCATCACGCGTTCCCAGCCGGGCGCTGCGGCGGCGAGGGCACGAGCGGTGTCGGAGTCGATCGGGCCGTAACCGGCGAGCAGGCACGGCTCGTCTGAGGCGCCGGTCATGGTGAGGACGGGCACGGTCACCTGCACCGTGGCGCGGATCGCGTCGAGGCCCTCGCCGGCGACGCAGTCCTGGGGGCCAGCGGTGAGCAGGGTGTCGGTGAGGATGTCGGCACGCAACTGATCCATGGTGCGGGTGTCGCACGGCTCTTCTCCACAGACGACACCGGCTTCCGCTGCGTCGGTGCGACGGAACGCATCGCCCTTCGCCCCGGTGTCGGGTTCGCGGGCGGCGATGACAGAGCGCGCCTGCGCGGTGAGTCGATCGCGGATGCCGTAGATCAGGGTGGCGTCGTTGGTCAGGATGAGTGAGGCCAGGTTGTCGGGGAGGTCCACGACCTCGACGTTGCGCCGAGCGGTCGCCTCGATGCGCCGCTCGTCGAGTCCGCGGTCGAGGAAGCGCTCTGCAACCGCTCGCAGCACCGGGGTGAGTCTGCCCGGAGTGAGCTGCCGCGCGCGATCCAGCGCGATCCGGACGAACTCGGCGCGGGCGGAATCGTCGGT
Organism: Actinomycetota bacterium; assembly: GCA_030852935.1. Classification (GTDB taxonomy): domain Bacteria; phylum Actinomycetota; class Actinomycetes; order Actinomycetales; family Microbacteriaceae; genus Agromyces. The sequence goes on from JALYWB010000182.1 coordinate 21,961, forward strand.
GATGGGGTCGCCGACGTCGTGGATCGCAGTGAGGTGCTGCCGCGAGATCTCGCCGCGGCCCAACGCATCCGCCCCCGCCGTGAAGCGGGCGCACAGGTCGGTCGCTTCGGAGAGCAGGCGGGTCACCGTCCACTCCGACGTCCGCGTCGAGGCGGCGAGGTCCGCGACCAGCGCGCGACGGTCCAGCTCCGCCCGCCGAGCCTGCTCGGGCGATGCGTGAGCGGGCCGTGCGACGGCGGCCGCGGCATCCGCCAGCAGCCGGATCTCGGCCGCGTCCGCCGCAGCGCGGTAGCGTCGACCCGCCTCGAAGCCGTCGACCAGCCGCGACACGGCGATGAACGCTGTGGAAGCGTCGAGCACGGGATCGGCAGGCATGAGACTCGCAGACGAAGACAAGGGACGAAGGTGGAACGAGGGCGAGATCCCGGCGCGTCTCGCGCCTTCCACTCAACCGTCACGCCTGCGGCCGAAGCCGCCTCATCCTTAGCCCGCAGATCGCCTGCGGGCCCACCTCGTCAACGAATCTCTGAACTACACATTACTCATACCGGCGGCCATATACAAGAACAAATATGCGAATCTGTCGCACCGTGTCGGCGAGGCGTCCTCTCGCATCCTCGAACCGACCCACCGGCGGACTGGCGCCCGCCGGCGTCGGCGCCACCCCATAGGCTCGCTGCATGCCAGTGACGACGCGCCGCATGCAGGACCTCACCGTTCACGACCACACGCTCACCGTCCCGCTCGTGTGGGGCGATCCGGCCGATTCGCGCACGATCGACGTGTACGCGGCCGAGGTCGTGCGCGACGGGGGCGAGAGCCTGCCGCGCCTCGTGTTCCTGCAGGGCGGGCCGGGGCATGAGGCGCCGCGCCCGTTCCACTCGCCGACGGCGCCGCCGTGGCTCGACGTCGCGCTCGAGCACTACCGCGTCGTCCTGCTCGACCAGCGCGGCACCGGGCGATCCACCCCGGTGAGCGACCGCGATCTCGAGCGGGGCACCGACGAGCTCGCCGAGTACATCACGCACCTGCGGGCCGACGCGATCGTCCGCGACTGCGAGGCCATGCGCGAGCACCTCGGCGCCGCGACATGGAGCGTGCTGGGCCAGTCGTTCGGCGGCTTCACCACGCTGGCATATCTGTCGACGGATGCCTCGTCCCTCGAGCACGTCTACATCACCGGCGGCCTGAGCGCCGTAGGCCGGCATCCCGACGACGTGTACTCGCTCACCTACGACAAGATGCGAGTCGAGTCGGCGAAGTACTACCGGCGCTTCCCCACCCATCGCGACAAGATCCGCCGCGTGGTCGACCTCGCGGCCGAAGGCCGGCTCGTGCTGCCTGACGGCGAGGTGGTGTCGCCGTCGCGCGTGCGATCGCTCGGATCGCTGCTCGGCTCGAACGACGGGTGGCAGACGCTGTGGTCGCTGCTCGAGCATGAGTCGCACACCAATGCCTTCCGCCACGACTTCGCCGCCGCGATGCCGTTCGATGCCCGCAATCCGCTGTACTACGTGTTCCACGAGTCGAGCTATGCCGACGGGCACGCGACCCGATGGTCGGCCGACCGCGTCGAGCCCGACGACTTCCGCGAGGATCCCACGCTCCTCACGGGCGAGCACGCCCGCCGGGAGTGGCTCGATACCGTGCCTGGGCTGCAGCCGTGGCGCGACGTGACGCTCACCCTCGCCGACTTCGAGTGGCCCCGGCTCTACGACGCGGCCGCGATCGAGGCATCCGGTGCTCGCGGGGCAGCAGCGGTCTATGTGCACGACGTGTACGTGCCGTTCGAGTTCTCGATCGAGACCGCCGCGCTGCTCCCCGGCGTCCGCCCGTGGATCACGAGCGAGCACGAGCACAACGGCCTGCGCTCCAGCAGGGATGTGCTCGCGCGCCTCATCGACCTCGCGCACGGCCGTCGCGTGCGC
>JALYWB010000022.1 GCA_030852935.1 Actinomycetota bacterium
ACCGCGTCGACGAGCTCATCGTCGAGGCGGGCGCCGTCACCGGCATCCGCGGCGCTGTGCTGGCTCCGGATGCCGCGGGGCGGGGCGAGCCCACGAACCGTGATGTGGTCGGCGACTTCGAGCTGCGCGCGCCCGCGGTGGTCGTGGCATCCGGAGGCATCGGTGGCAACCACGAGCTCGTGCGGCAGTACTGGCCCACGCGGATGGGGTCTGCGCCCACCGACATGCTCTCGGGTGTGCCTGCCCATGTCGACGGACGGATGCTGCCGATCGCCGAGCAGGCCGGCGCGCGCCTCGTCAACCGCGACCGCATGTGGCACTACACGGAGGGGATCACGAACTGGGACCCGGTCTGGCCGATGCACGGCATCCGCATCCTCCCGGGTCCTTCGTCGCTCTGGTTCGACGCGACGGGCCGTCGCCTGCCTGTTCCGCTCTACCCGGGGTTCGACACGCTCGGCACCCTCGAGCTCATCGCGGCGACGGGCCACGCGCACTCCTGGTTCGTCCTCACCCAGAAGATCATCGAGAAGGAGTTCGCGCTCTCGGGCAGCGAGCAGAATCCCGACCTCACCGGCAAGGACCTGAAGCTGCTCGCCGACCGCCTCGGCTCGGGGGCTCCTGGCCCCGTCGAGGCATTCAAGCGCAACGGCGTCGATTTCGTGGTCGCCGACAACCTCCCAGAGCTCTTCGACGGCATGCAGGCCCTCTCGCCCGACGTGCCGATCGACACCGGCAATATCGAGCGCGAGATCGTCGCCCGCGACCGTGAGCTCGACAACGAGTTCTCGAAGGACATGCAGCTCACCGCGGTGCGCGGGGCTCGGAAGTATCGAGGGGACAAGCTCATCCGGGTGGCGACCCCGCATCGGATCCTCGATCCGAAGGCCGGACCGCTCATCGCCGTGAAGCTGCACCTCCTCACCCGCAAGAGCCTCGGCGGCATCCAGACCGATCTCGATTCACGGGCGCTCGGCGCGGGCGGCTCGGTCGTGCCCGGGCTGTACGCGGTCGGCGAGGCGGCAGGGTTCGGTGGCGGCGGCGTGCACGGCTATCGGGCCCTGGAGGGGACGTTCCTCGGCGGATGCCTCTTCACCGGCCGTGCGGCGGGTCGCGCCATCGCCGGGGGTTGAGGCCGCGGCTACTACGCCTTCAGGGTCCAGGGCTTCTGTCGCACGAGCACGTGGCCCCTGCGAGAGGTGAGCCGCGTCCACGGTCCGGTCTCGAACAGGCGCACTGGGTCATCACCGAGGAAGCCGAGGCTGTAGGCGCCGAACGCCGCGCCGCCTGGCACGTACTCGAGCCCGTCGATGCCCCGGCCCCACACCTCCGACCGCACCCGTTGCACGAGCTGCTCCCCCGTGCCCTCGGGGATCGCCGCGGCGACCTCCTCGATGCCGGCGCGGGCCGCCGACTCGAGCGTCGCGGCATCCGTCTCGCCGAGCGCCCGCCACCCGCCTCGGGGTGGCGAGATTCCCGCCCAGGTGACCGTGTTGACCTCGGGCGGCCTGGTCATCGTGACCGGCCGCGACTCGTCGTCGCCGAGCTCGCCGCGCGCCCGAACGATCCGGTCGACGAGGGAGCGCATCGGCACCACGACATCGAAGTCCTCGGTCTCGAACAGCGCGAAGGTGCGCAGGCCCAGTACCGTGGGGCTCTCGTCGAGGATGCCGCGTGGATACAGGATGGCCGTGTACACCGCCAGGATGCCCGAGCCGGCGACGAGGCGCACCGAACCGTCTTCGACGCGCCCGGCGCGCTGCAGGTAGGTGTGGAGGTCGCCGAGCGAAAGGCTGTCCGCGAGCGTGAATTGTTGAACCATCTGCTGTCTAAACTACCAAGGGAGCGCCGCCGCCCCGGCGGACCGCGCTTCCGCCGGGTCAGGGCGGTCACCGCCCACCGACACGGAGGAACGATGACGGGATCCATCGACGGCCTGTTGAGCACGCTGCGTCTCACCGACACCGGTGCCCGCACCACCGAAGACATCTTCACGGGGCCATCGCAACGGATGCCGCTGGGGCGCGTGTTCGGCGGCCAGGTGCTCGCCCAGTCGCTCATCGCTGCGATGCACACGGTGCCGTCAGAGCGCACGATCCACTCGATGCATGGGTACTTCCTGCGCCCCGGCGATGTGGAGCATCCGATCACGTTCTCGGTCGATCGGCTGCACGACGGCCGCTCATTCTCTACACGGCGCACGCACGCCTTCCAGAACGGCGAGCCGATCCTGTCGCTCATCGCGTCGTTCCAGCGCGGCGACGAGGGCGTCGATCACCAGGTCGAGATGCCCATGGACCTCCCCGACCCCGAGACCCTGCCCACCACGGCCGACGTGCTGGGCGGCCTCGATCACGATGTTGCCCGCTATTGGTCGAACGAACGCGCCTTCGACATGCGACATGTTCCGTCGCCCGTCTACCTCAGCGTCGACGGCGAACGGGTGCCGCGCCAAGCGGTCTGGATGAAGGCGTTCGGCCGGCTCCCCGACGACCTGAACCAGCACCGCGCGGCGCTCGCGTACGCGAGCGACTATTCGATCCTCGAGCCCGTGCTGCGCGCGCACGGCATCGCGTGGGCGACCCCAGGGCTGAAGATCGCCAGCCTCGATCACGCCATGTGGTGGCATCGCGACGCGCGGGTCGACGAGTGGCTGCTCTACGTGCAGGAGTCCCCCTCCGCAAGTGGTGGCCGCGGCCTCGCGCTGGGCCGCATCTACACTCGCGACGGCCGCCTGGTGGCGAGCGTGGCGCAAGAGGGCATGGTTCGGATCCCCGATCCAGATGCATTCGACTGAATGAATCCTGTGGGTTGGCGCGCTCGTCGCGATCGCGGCGCCAGAATGGTGACACTGGCCGCGCGGTAGCGCGATCGACGTGAACGAAGGAGCTCATGCGATGACGGATCCATCGGACTTCACGAGGCGCACGGTGTTGACGCTCGGGTCGGTCGGCGCGGTCGGCAGCGCGCTGGCGCTCGCCGGTTGTGCAGCGGATGCCCCGGATGCCACATCCACGGCAACCTCGAGTCCGCTACCGCCGCCGACCGTGACGAACGATCCGCCTGCGGAGCCGACCGCTGCTCCCGACGCGCCGGCCCTCGGCGAGGACATCGCCGCCCTGGCCGACGTTCCCGTCGGCGGAAGCATCGACGCGACCATCAATGGCGAACCGGCGCTGATCGCCCAGCCCACCGCCGGACAGGTGGTCGCGTTCAGCGCGATCTGCACCCACCAGCAGTGCGTCGTCGCTGCCGCGGGCGACGAGTTCCACTGCCCATGCCACGGATCGATGTACGACGCGGTCACTGGCGACGTGATCCAGGGGCCCGCGCTCGAAGCCCTGCCATCGATCCCGGTGGCCGTCGCAGGCGACCGCATCGTCGCGGCATCCTGAGATGGATTACACGTTCGCAGGGCTCCCCCTGCACGTGCTGCTCGTGCATGCGCTCATCGTGCTCACGCCCCTCGTTGCGCTGGCCCTGATCGTCGTCGCGGCGTGGCCCGCGGCGCGGCGCGTGCTCTGGCTCCCGGTGCTCATCACCGCGATCGTGTTGCTTCCGCTCGGCCTGATCACCATCGAGGCGGGCAAGTGGCTCGAGGTGAGGGTGCCCCCGGCGCCGCTGATCCAGGAGCACACCGCGCAGGGCGAGGACATCGTGCCGTGGCTCGTCGCGCTGCTCGTGCTCGGCGTCGCGGTCGCCGCTTGGGCGGTCGTCGAACGCGGCGTGGCGCGGCGGGAAACGGGTGATGACGGGGCCGCGCTCGGCCGCGGCATCCGGGTCGGCGTCAGCGTGGTACTCACCATCGCGGCCATCGCCGTCGCAGCCGGCACCACCTGGACCCTCGTGCGGATCGGCGAGGCCGGCAGCCGCGCCGTATGGGAAGGGTCGTTCAGTGACGAGCCGATCGACCGCTGACGCCCCGGCCGGCGACTGCGACGACCGGCCGTGCGCCTCCATGTGCTGCACCCGAACTCACCGCACCCGGTAGCGCCTCAGCCGCGGCGGAACGACACCGGCTCCTCGAGGTACGGTTGCCACGCCGCCCGCTCGTGGGCTTCGATCCGACGAGGGCGATCGGTCGCCGTGTCGACGAGCACGATCGTGGTCGCGGCACGCGTGTACAGCACCCGCGGCTCGAGGCCGGCGGGCGAGTACACCTCGTAGCAGACCTCGAGGCTCGCGCCGCCCATGCGACCGATCCAGAGTTCGATGTCGAGGGGCTGACGCTGATACGGAATCGGCGCGAGGTACTCGACCTCCTGCCTCGCGATCAGGGTGATCGTATTGGTACCGGGACGCGCGTCGATCACCGCGGTCGACGAGCCTGCGGCGTGCTCCGACGTGTCGTCACTCACCCAGAACGCCTGGATGCGGGCCTCTTCGAGCAGGCTCAGCATCCGGGCGTTGTTCACGTGCCCGTACGCATCGAGGTCGGACCAGCGAAGCGGTGTCGGAACGTGCAGCCGCATCTCAGTCTCTGGTGAGCTTGCGGTAGGCGGAACGGTGCGGCTTCGCAGCCTCGGGACCGAGCCGCTCGATCTTGTTCGCCTCGTATCCTTCGAAGTTGCCCTCGAACCAGTGCCAGTACGACGGGTTCTCGTCGGTGCCCTCGTAGGAGAGGATGTGCGTCGCGATGCGGTCGAGGAACCACCGATCGTGCGTGATCACCACGGCGCAGCCGGGGAATTCGAGGAGCGCATTCTCGAGGCTCGACAGGGTTTCGACGTCGAGGTCGTTCGTGGGCTCGTCGAGGAGCAGCAGGTTGCCGCCCTGCTTCAGGGTGAGCGCCAGGTTCAGGCGGTTTCGCTCACCGCCCGAGAGCACTCCGGCGGGCTTCTGCTGGTCGGGTCCCTTGAACCCGAAGGTCGAGACGTAGGCACGACTCGGCACTTCGGTCTTGCCGACCTGGATGTAGTCGAGCCCGTCGGACACGACCTCCCACAGGGTCTTCTTCGGGTCGATGCCGCCACGCGACTGGTCGACGTAGGAGATCTCGACGGTCTCGCCGATCTTCAGGTCGCCGCCGTCGAGGGGCTCGAGTCCGACGATGGTCTTGAAGAGCGTGGTCTTGCCGACGCCGTTCGGCCCGATGATGCCGACGATGCCGTTGCGCGGCAGCGAGAAGCTGAGCCCATCGATGAGGACTCGCTCACCGAAGCCCTTCTTGAGGTTCTTCGCCTCGAGCACGATGTCGCCGAGGCGCGGCCCCGGCGGGATCTGGATCTCTTCGAAATCGAGCTTCTTCGTGCGCTCGGCCTCTGCCGCCATCTCTTCGTAGCGCGCCAGACGCGCCTTGGACTTGGCCTGGCGGCCCTTCGCGTTGGAGCGAACCCAGTCGAGCTCGTTGGCCAGTCGCTTGGCCAGCTTCGCGTCCTTCTTGCCCTGGACGTTCAGCCGCTCCTGCTTCTTCTCGAGGTACGTCGAGTAGTTGCCCTCGTACGGGTACAGGCGACCCCGATCGACCTCGCAGATCCATTCCGCGACATGGTCGAGGAAGTACCGGTCGTGCGTGACCGCGAGCACGGCGCCGGGGTACTTGGCGAGGTGCTGCTCGAGCCAGAGCACACTCTCGGCGTCGAGGTGGTTGGTGGGCTCGTCGAGGAGGAGCAGGTCGGGCTTCTGCAGCAGGAGCTTGCAGAGCGCGACACGTCGCTTCTCACCGCCCGAGAGCACCGAGACCATCTCGTCGCCCGGCGGGCAGCGAAGGGCGTCCATCGCCTGGTCGAGCTGTGAGTCGAGGTCCCACGCGTCGGCGGCGTCGATGGCCTCCTGGAGGGTGCCCATCTCGGCGAGCAGGGCATCGAAGTCGGCGTCGGGCTCGGCCATCGCATGCGAGATCTCGTTGAAGCGGTCGAGCTTGGCCTTGATCGGCCCGACTCCCTCTTGCACGTTCTCGAGCACCGTCTTGGACTCGTCGAGCTCGGGCTCCTGCATCAGGATGCCGACCGAGTACCCGGGGGTGAGCTTCGCCTCGCCATTGGAGGGCTGGTCGAGGCCCGCCATGATCTTCAGGATCGTCGACTTTCCGGCGCCGTTCGGGCCGAGGACGCCGATCTTCGCGCCGGGGAGGAACGCCATGGTGACGTCGTCGAGAATGACCTTGTCGCCGACCGCCTTGCGGGCGCGAACCATCGAGTAAATGTAATCCGCCATATTGCTACCAGTCTATGGGGCGCGTCTGGCCGACGAGACAGCCGCCGATTCCGAGCGGCGGGCGCACGGCCCCGTGATAGCCGTCCGACGCCGGGCCGTACTGACCGACGAGGCACTCGCCCTGGAACAGCACGGCGAACTGCACGGAGTCCGCCGCGAGGTCGACGGTCGTGCGATCGGCCGTGACTTCCATCTGCGCCTTGTCGAATCCGGCGGCAACCAGTGCGTCGACGAAGTCGCGACCACCGGCCTCGGGATTCGCGGCGATCACGCCCAGGTTCACGGAGTCGAAGAACGCGAGGTTCTCGCCGGCCGACAGCCCGGGGCTCAGTGTCGGCGCCGGCGGCGCACTGGGCGTCGGCGCGATCGATGCGGACGGACTCGTCGTGCTCGGCGCTCCCGGATCGGGGCTCGGCGCCGCGGTGCAGCCGGCGATCCCGACAAGGGTCGCGGCCCCGACGAGCGCCAGGACCGCGTGCATGCCGAACCGCCGTGTCATCGCTCCCCTTCGCCGGGCGGGGTGCCGACCGCCCGAGCCGAGTCTATGCGGTGATCCGTCGGCTCGATCGGGCGGTCGGACAGGTGCGGTCAGACCGCGACCTCCTCTCGTACGTCATCGTCGTGCGCGGCGAACGCGCCGGCTGCGGCGAATGCCGACTCGCCGGACGCGACATCGATCTCGTGTTCCGAATCGCCCGCGACGACGCCCGGCCACGCCTCGCCTGCACCCACGACGGTGTCGCCGCTGCCCGGTGCATCGCCCGAGTCGGGCCCGCCACCCACGCGCACCTTGGTGAGGGTCGTCGTGCCCCACATGAGGTCGTGACCGATCGAATCTGCTTCGATCTCGACCGCGGTGCCCGACTTCTCGCCGTTCTCCCATGCGCGCACCCGAAGCCGCCCGTGCACGACGACCCGCTCGCCCTTGTGCACGGATGCCACCGTGTTGTGTGCGAGCTGGCGGAAGCCCGAGACCGTGTACCAGTTGGTCTCCCCGTCTTCCCATGTGCCCTTCGTCCGGTCGAAGTACCGCCTCGTCGATGCCAGGCGGAACGACGCGATTGCCAGTCCCTGGTTCGTGACGTGAAGTCGGGGGTCGCTACCCACGGCTCCGGTCACGGTGATGTTGTCGGTCATCTGCACTCCTCGGCTTGGCGCCGCCGCGGATCGGCGGCTCCGCGGCATCCGGAGCTGCTCGTGCCGGATCATGCCCCGGATGCCGCGTCGCACCAGCATCGCGAGCCGCCGCCCTGTCGCCTGGCGCGAGCATCCCATCGGTGCACGGATGAAGCACTTCGCTCGCTGTCGAGGAGAAGTGGACCGCGTACCGACCGAGCACGGGCGCGACGCCGGGTCGCCATAGAGTGGCGGGATGACCTTCGCTGCTGCCCCGGATCGTTATGACCACATGCGCTACAACCGCGTCGGGAGGAGCGGACTGAAGCTTCCCGCTCTCTCGCTCGGCCTCTGGCACAACTTCGGCCACGAACGCCCCCTCGACACCCAGCGTGCGATCGTGCGGCGGGCGTTCGACCTCGGCATCACCCACTTCGATCTCGCGAACAACTACGGGCCGCCGCCCGGCAGTGCGGAGGAGAACTTCGGGCGGCTGCTCGCCACGGATCTCGGCCCCTACCGAGACGAGCTCATCATCTCGTCGAAGGCCGGCTATGACATGTGGCCCGGGCCGTACGGCGACTTCGGTTCGCGAAAGTACCTGCTCGCTTCGCTCGATCAGAGCCTCGGCCGCCTCGGCCTCGACTACGTCGACGTGTTCTATTCGCATCGGCCCGACCCCGAGACGCCCATCGAGGAGACGATGGGTGCACTTGCGAGCGCCGTGCGCCAGGGCAAGGCGCTCTACGTCGGCGTGTCGAACTACTCGCCCGAGCAGACGAGGGATGCCGCAGCCGCCCTCGAGGCAGAGGGCGTGCCGCTGCTCATCCACCAGCCGCGCTACTCGATGTTCGATCGGCACATCGAAGACGGCCTGCTGCCGGTGCTCGAGGAGGTCGGCGCTGCGAGCATCGTCTTCTCGCCGCTCGCCCAGGGGCTGCTCACCGATCGCTACCTGTCGGGCGAGATCCCCGCAGACTCGCGTGCGGCGAC
>JALYWB010000056.1 GCA_030852935.1 Actinomycetota bacterium
ACCTGAACGGGGAGGCCGCTGCCCGGGTCGCGGAGGAGCTCGGTGGCGAAGCGTGGCAGGTCGACCTGGCCGACACGAGCGCGCTCGCCGTCCTGACCCTCGAGGCCGACATCCTCGTGAACAACGCCGGCATCCAGCACGTACGGCCGATCGAGGAGTTCGAGCCCGACCGGTTCTCGCTCATCCTGCGGCTCATGCTCGAGTCGCCGTTCCTGCTCATCCGTGCCGCGCTGCCCGGCATGTACGCACGCGGCTTCGGGCGCATCATCAATATCTCGAGCGTGCACGGGCTGCGGGCTTCGCCGTACAAGTCCGCCTACGTCGCCGCGAAGCACGGGCTCGAGGGGCTCTCGAAGGTCACCGCTCTCGAGGGCGGCCCGCACGGCGTGACCTCGAACTGCATCAATCCCGGCTACGTGCGCACTCCGCTCGTCGAGAAGCAGATCGCCGACCAGGCGCGGGTGCACGGCATCAGCGAGGAGGAGGTGGTGCCGAAGATCATGCTCACGGAGTCGGCTATCAAGCGCCTCGTCGAGCCCGCAGAAGTCGGGAGCCTCGCACTGTGGCTGTCCGGCACCGACGCAGGCATGGTCACGGGCGCGAGCTACACGATGGACGGCGGGTGGAGCGCCAGATGACGTACTCGACCTTCACGGCGCCCGTCGCCGGCGGCCGGCTCGCCGGCGGGCAATGGCACCCGGATGCCCCGGGGTTGCCGATCCTCGCCGTGCACGGCATCTCGGCCACCCACCGCTCCTGGGATGTCATGGCGGGTGCCCTCGATGACCGCCGCGTGATCGCGCCCGACCTTCGCGGCCGCGGCCGCAGCAACGCGCTGCCGGGCCCGTTCGCGCTCGAACGGCATGCCGACGACCTCGCCGCTGCGCTCGATGCGCAGGACATCGAGCGGGTGTTCGTGATCGGGCATTCGATGGGGGCGTTCGTCTCGGTGCGCTTCGCCGAGCGGCACCCCGAGCGGGTCGCGGGGCTCGTACTCGTCGACGGCGGGCTCCCGGTTCCGAATCCCGTCGGCGTCCCGCCCGAGGCATTGCCGGCGGTGCTGCTCGGGCCCGCCCTCGAGCGGCTCTCGATGACGTTCCCCGATCGCGGCGCATACCTCGACTTCTGGCGGCGGCATCCGGCGCTCGGACCGTACTGGAACGACGCCATCGAGGCCTACGTGCAGTACGACGTCGACGGTGTCGAACCATCACTGCGTAGCTCAGCGAATCCTGTGGCGGTTGCCGAGAACGCGGTGCAGCTCGACGGCAGGGCCGGGTACGCGGACGCGCTCGCCGGCGCGCAGGGCCCGGTCGACTTCTTCCGCGCGCCGCGAGGGCTGCTCGACGCGGCCCCGCTCTATCCCGACGCGGTGGTCGCCGAGTGGAGCGAACGGATGCCGCAACTCGTCGTGCACGAGGTGCCCGACGTGAACCACTACACGATCGTCATGAGCGACCTCGGCGCCGGTAGCGTGAGCAGTGTGGTCCGCGCCCGGCTCGAGGCAGCGGAGATACAGGAAGGTGCATCGTGACTCTCGACAAAGTCGTCCGGTCCGCCCAGGAGGCGGTTGCCGACATTCCCGCGGGGGCCAGTCTGGCCGTGGGCGGGTTCGGTCTCTGCGGTATTCCGATGGTGCTGATCCAGGCGTTGCACGACGCGGGTGTGGATCGGCTCTCCGTGGTGTCGAACAACTGCGGTGTCGACGACTGGGGTCTCGGGGTACTGCTCGCCGACCAGCGCATCGCGAAGATGACGTCGTCGTACGTGGGCGAGAACAAGGAGTTCGAGCGGCAGTTCCTCTCGGGCGAGCTCGAGCTCGAGTTGACCCCGCAGGGCACGCTCGCCGAGAAGCTCCGTGCGGGCGGCAGCGGCATCGCGGCGTTCTTCACCCAGACCGGCGTCGGCACCCAGGTCGCAGACGGCGGGCTGCCGCGCAGGTACCACGCCGACGGTAGTGTCGCGGTGGCAAGTCCTGCCAAGCCCGTGCAGACGTTCACGGTGCGTGGTGAGGAGCGCGAGTTCGTGCTCGAAGAGGCGATCGCCACCGATTTCGCGCTCGTGCACGCGCTGCGTGGCGACCGGCACGGGAACCTCGTGTTCGACAAGTCGGCGCGCAATTTCTCGCCGCTCGCGGCGATGGCCGGGCGGGTGTGCATCGCCCAGGTCGAGGAACTGGTCGAACCGGGCGAGCTCGACCCCGACGCGGTCCATGTGCCCGGCATCTACGTGGACCGCGTGATCGTGGTCGGACCCGACATCGAGAAGCGCATCGAACGGCGCACCGTGCGAGAGGGGAACTGAGATGGCGCTCACGAGGCTCGAGATGGCCGCACGTGCGGCGAAGGAGCTCGATGACGGGGCCTACGTCAACCTCGGCATCGGGCTGCCGACCCTGGTGCCCAACTTCGTGCCCGAGGGCGTCACGGTCGTGCTGCAGTCGGAGAACGGCATCCTCGGCGTCGGCCCGTACCCGACCGAGGCCGAGATCGATCCTGACCTGATCAATGCAGGCAAGGAGACGGTCACGGTGCTGCCCGGCGCCGCCTACTTCGACTCGGCGATGAGTTTCGGCATGATCCGCGGCGGCAAGATCAATGCCGCCATCCTCGGTGCGATGCAGGTGTCGGCGACCGGTGACCTGGCGAACTGGATGATCCCCGGCAAGATGGTGAAGGGCCCGGGCGGTGCGATGGATCTGGTGCACGGTGCGCAGCGCCTGATCGTGCTCATGGAACACGTCGCGAAAGACGGCTCCGCGAAGATCGTGAACGAGTGCTCGCTGCCGCTCACCGGCAAGGCCGTGGTGCACCGAATCATCACCGACCTCGCCGTCATCGACGTCACCCCCGACGGACTGAAGCTCGTCGAACTCGCCCCCGGCGTCACCGTCGACGAGGTCGTCGCCGCCACCGAACCACCCCTCATCACCGACTGAAGGCAGCAACATGGTCGACATCATCTTCCCCGGCATCGTCACGCGTCGGGTGACCACGCCTCGGCTGACCGCGAACGTACTCGAGCGCCCATCGGAGGCTCCGACGAAGACCGTCGTCTTCGTGCACGGCAACGTCTCCTCGTCGCTGTTCTGGCAACCGATGATGTTGTCGCTGCCCGATGATGTGCGCGCGCTGGCCGTCGACCTGCGTGGATTCGGCGAGAGTGACACCCTTCCCGTCGATGCGTCGCGGGGGGTGCGCGACTTCTCCGACGACGTGGCATCCGTCATCGACGCCCTCGGCCTCGGCGCCGTGCACCTCGTCGGCTGGAGCATGGGCGGCGGCGTGGTGATGCAACTCGCCCTCGACCGCCCCGAGCTCGTCGCCAGCCTCACCCTGCAGGCGCCGGTGTCGCCATACGGATTCGGGGGCACCGCCGCCGACGGAGGGCTGCTGGTGCCGGATGCCGCAGGCACGGGTGGCGGGGGAGCGAACCCCGATTTCGTGGCCCGGCTCGCCGCCGGAGATCGTTCCGACGAAGCCGGTTCGCCGCGCGCCGTGTACCGGTCGAGCTATGTCGCCGCGGGATTCGTCTCGGAGCACGAAGACGTGTGGGTCGAGTCGATGCTCACGACCAGGACCGGCCCCGACAACTATCCGGGTGACTCGACCCCGTCAGAGAACTGGCCCGGGTTCGCGCCCGGTGGGCGCGGGGTGCTGAACACCATGGCGCCGACCGTGTTCGACACCACCGCCATCGTCGCCCTCGACCAGAAGCCCCCGATCCTCTGGATCCATGGCGCGCAGGACGCGATCGTCGGCGACGCGTCGTTCTTCGATCTCAACCAGCTCGGCGCGGCGGGCATCATCCCGGGTTGGCCCGGCGACGACGTGGCACCGCCGCAGCCGATGACCGTGCAGACTCGGGCAGTACTCGACCGCTACGTCGCGGCGGGCGGCGGCGTCACGGAGCTCGAGTTGCAGAACTGTGGCCATTCGCCGCACCTCGAGCACCCCGATGAGTTCCGCGATGCGCTGCTGACCCTGCTCGACGCGTAGGGCGCCAGGGCACCAGCGGGTGCACACTGTACGTCGTGCGGCCCGCTCCGCCAAGTCCCTCCCGGCCGACCGGTCTGTCGCGCAGGATGGTCGTTCCAAGAGCGACCGGGGGCTGATCATGACCGACACGAGACGGCACGAGGACGACAGGCGCGCGCCACATCCGGAGGATTCGCGCAAGCCCGATACCCCGCCCGAGATCACGAAGCGATCCTGGAAGTACGTCTTCCGCAAGACGTTCCGCGAGTTCATCGACGACGAGTGCCAGGACAGCGCGGCCGCGCTCACCTACTACGGCGTACTCGCGATCTTCCCGGGACTGCTCGCACTCACCTCGTTGCTCGCCCTCATCGGGCAACGCGGGAGTGCCATCGACGCGCTCCTCGGCGTGCTCGAGGGCGTGGCGCCGCCCGAGGTGCTCGAGGTGTTGAGCGAGCCCCTGCAGCGGTTCGCCGACTCGCCCGCGGCGGGACTCGGTTTCATCACGGGTCTGGTCATCGCGCTCTGGTCGGCGTCGGGATACGTCGGTGCGTTCGGGCGGGCGATGAACCGCGTCTATGAGATCGAGGAGGGCAGGCCCTTCTGGAAACTGCGTCCGGTGCAGCTCGGCGTGACGGTCGCCGCCGTCCTGCTGCTCGCAATCGTCGCCGTAATCCTCGTCGTGTCGGGCCCGATCACCGATGCCATCGGTTCAGCGCTCGGCCTCGGCGAGTCGGTGCGCGTGATCTGGGAGATCGCGAAGTGGCCGGTGCTCGCCTTCGTCGTGATCCTGATCGTCGCGCTCCTCTACCACGCGACCCCGAACGCGAAGCAACCCAAGTTCCGCTGGGTGAGCCTCGGCGCGCTTCTCGCGATCGTCGTCCTCCTGATCGCGTCCGCCGGCTTCGCGCTGTACGTCGCGAACTTCTCCAACTACGACCGGACCTACGGCTCGCTCGCCGGCGCGATCGTCTTCCTGCTCTGGCTGTGGATCGCGAACAACGCGCTGCTCTTCGGCGCGGAGTTCGACGCCGAGTTGGAGCGGGGCCGCGAACTCCAGGCCGGTATCGAGGCGGAGGAACGCATCCAGCTCCCTCCACGTGACACGCGAAAGATGGAGAAGGCGGAGAAGAAGGCGCAAGAGGACGTCGAGCTCGGCCGGCGCATCCGGTTGGAGCATTCCGACGGCCAGGGTGAAGAGGAACCTCGGCGCTGACGCGCACGCGTCGAGCCGATATGGAATCGTGACGCGACGCGGTAGGCCCGCGGGCGGTGCCGCTGGCACGTCGCGGCCCTTCATTCCACTCCCGTCCCGACGACCGCGCCGAAGTCGCCTGTCGAGTTCGCCCATCCGCGCTCACAGGCGACCGTGCAGCACCGCGACGTAGACTGGCGACGTGCCTGCTGTGAATCTCGGAATGCCAAAAGTCCCTGAGGTCCTGGCTCCTCGACGCAAGTCCCGTCAGATCAAGGTGGGCAAGGTCCTGGTCGGCGGCGACGCGCAGATCAGCGTGCAGTCGATGACCACGACGCCCACACCGAACATCAACGCGACCCTGCAGCAGATCGCCGAGCTCACCGCATCGGGCTGCGACATCGTGCGCGTCGCCGTGCCGAGCCGCGATGACGCCGAGGCGCTGCCCATCATCGCGAAGAAGAGCCAGATCCCGGTCATCGCCGATATCCACTTCCAGCCCAATTACGTCTACGCCGCGATCGACGCCGGATGCGCCGCGGTGCGCGTGAACCCGGGCAACATCCGCAAGTTCGACGATCAGGTGGGTGAGATCGCCAGGCGCGCCAAGGCCGCAGGCGTCTCCCTCCGCATCGGCGTCAACGCCGGATCGCTCGATCCACGACTGCTGCAGAAATACGGCAAGGCCACGCCCGAGGCGCTCGTCGAGAGCGCCGTCTGGGAGGCGAGCCTCTTCGAGGAGCACGACTTCCACGACTTCAAGATCTCGGTCAAGCACAACGACCCGATCGTCATGGTGAAGGCCTATCGGATGCTCGCCGAGCGTGGTGACTGGCCGTTGCACCTGGGCGTGACCGAGGCGGGGCCGAGCTTCCAGGGCACCATCAAGAGCGCAACCGCCTTCGGCATCCTCCTCTCGGAGGGCATCGGCGACACCATTCGTGTCTCACTGTCGGCACCGCCGGTCGAAGAGATCAAGGTGGGCCTGCAGATCCTGCAGTCGCTGAACCTCCGCGAACGCAAGCTCGAGATCGTGTCCTGCCCGTCGTGCGGGCGGGCGCAGGTCGACGTGTACAAGCTCGCGAACGACGTGACCGACGGCCTCGAGGGCATGACGGTTCCGCTGCGCGTGGCCGTCATGGGCTGCGTCGTGAACGGGCCGGGAGAGGCTCGCGAGGCCGATCTCGGCGTGGCATCCGGCAATGGCAAGGGCCAGATCTTCGTCAAGGGCGAGGTCATCAAGACCGTGCCCGAGTCGGAGATCGTCGAGACCCTCATCGCCGAGGCGAACCGCATCGCCGAGGAGATGGGGGCCGATGCCCCGGTCGGCTCTCCCGAGGTGCTCACGCCGTAATCGATGCCGTAATCGACTCAGACCGGTCCATCGCCGGTGATGTCGACGTCGAGGTGCTCGGTGGCGTCGGGGTCACGCGGAAGGCCGTCGGCGCGCGGTTCGTCCGCTGCAACGGCTTCGTCGTCGTTGTCTGCGCCGTCGTCGGGCGAGACGATGGGGGCTGGGTCGCTCATGATGTCGCTCCTCAATGTGTTCTCGTCCACGGTCGCACCGTGGCGGGGGGTCCCACACCGGGGTTGACATGATCCGTCGCGGTGATTCGCGCCCGCGGGTAGGGTGGGCCGCACGTGATGCCCTGCACGCGGCATCCGTACGCGAGAGGGGACCGCGATGAGTGAAGACGGCACGCAGTTCGAGTACCCCGATGAGGCCGGTTATCCCGACGGCACGGGCACCCTTCACGAGGGCACCGCGGACGCGGCGGACCAGACCGAGGCCGAGCTCGGCCACTTCGCCATGGAGGACGAAGAGGACGACGATGAGGGCGTTTGAGCTCAGCCGGCCCTGAACCGTACCTCGCCCGCACCGATGTCGGCGTGTTCGAGCTCGACCGAGATGAGTGCACCCGGTCGCACATCGGGCCCGACGGGGGCGGAGCCCGTGACCGCCGGCTCCGCCAATTGGATCACCGCATTCGCTCCGCGCACCTGGAGCACGGTCACGGTGAAGCGCTCGCCGACACGGTCGGACAGTACGGCGGCCTCGACGCGCGCCACCGATGCGCCCTCGAGCTGCGCTGCCCGCCGAGATGACGCGTCCATGAGGGCGGGCAGTTCCGCGAGCGAGACTCGCGCCCACGCTGGCACATCTCGCCCCGCCGCGATCGCCTCGCACACGACGAGACCCCACCGGTCGACGAGGCGCCGCAGCGGAGCGGTGACGTGCGCGTACGGGGCCGCGAGCGCCGACTGCACCGGGTCGGCGGGCACGCTGCCGTCCATCGCCTCATAACCGGCGCCGCGGAAGAGGCCCGCGGCGGCCTGCAGGACTGCGAGCGCCGCGGGCTCGTCGCGGGGCAGCCCTGCGAGGTATTCGCCGTAGGCGACCGACTCGGGCCACGGGCGACCGAGAGCGACGGTCTGCCGCCGGAAGGCGGCGACGTCGTCGGCCGCAGGCTTCGGCATGGTGCGAAGGACGCCGACGCGCGCCGCGATCATGAGCTCGGCGGCCGCCATGCCAGTCATGAGCGAGAGCTGCGCGTTCCAGTCCTCGACGGGGAGGAGGCGTCGACGTTCGAGTGCATACCCGCCATCGGGGGTACGCACGATCTCCTCGTCGGGCACATTGAGGCTGGCGCCGCCGCGCTTGCGTTCCTGCTCCAGCCTGAGCTCGCCGATCTCGCGCAGCAGCTCGAGGGACGGGTCGGCGGGACCGTCGTCGATGCGCGCCTGCGCCTCCTCGTAGGTGAGCTGCGCCCGCGACCGAACGAGCGCCCGCTCGAGCCGCGTGCTCGTGACTGCCCCGGCCGGGTCGAGCTCGAACGACCAGACGAATGCGCTGCGGTCGACGCCCGGCAGGAGCGAGGCACGGTCCTCACTCAGGACGGGCGGATGCAGCGGAATCCGGCCATCGGCGGCATACAGCGTCTGGCCACGTTCTCGAGCCTCACGATCGATGGCGCCACCTGCGTGCACGAAGCCAGGGACGTCCGCGATCGCGTAGTGCGCGGTGAAGCCGCCCGGCGTCCGCGCGAGGTGCAGCGCTTGGTCGAGATCCGTCGAGCCGGCGGGGTCGATGGTCACGAACTCGAGGTCGCGGCGGTCTGCCGTCGGCGGTGGGGTGGCGGATGCCGCAGCTGACGCCTCGGCCAGCACTTCGGCCGGGAACTCGACCGGCAATTCCATCGTGGTACGGAGTTCGGTGAGGGCGGCGGCGAGCTCGCTCTGGGCGGCGGAGACGGCGACATGAGCCCGGCGCACGGTCATGCGCCAAGCCTATGGGGGTCGCCGAACTAGAATCGTCTGGTGCCCACTCGCCTTTCGAACTACTTCCTCCGCACCCTCCGCGAAGATCCGGCCGACGCCGAGGTCGCGAGCCACCGCCTGCTGGTGCGGGCCGGGTACATCCGCCGTCAGGCGCCCGGCGTGTTCGCGTGGCTGCCCCTCGGCCTGCGCGTGAAGGCGAAGATCGAGGGCATCATCCGCGACGAGATGACGGCGGCCGGCGCGCACGAGGTGCACTTCCCTGCGCTCCTCCCGCGCGAGCCGTACGAGGTCAGCAACCGGTGGACGGAGTACGGCGAGGGCATCTTCCGCCTGCAGGACCGCAAGGGCGCCGACTACCTCCTCGCCCCGACGCACGAGGAGGTCTTCACCCTGCTCGTGAAAGACCTGTACTCCTCGTACAAAGACCTGCCGCTCACGATCTTCCAGATCCAGGACAAGTATCGCGACGAGGCACGCCCCCGGGCCGGGCTCCTCCGCGGTCGCGAGTTCACGATGAAGGACGCCTATTCCTTCGACGCCTCGGATGCCGGGCTCGATG